>JBNGEB010000020.1:6192-20965 GCA_049975585.1 Anaerolineae bacterium | reverse complement strand
GCCCACACCCGCTACTATGAGCCAGAGATGGGCCCAGAGCTGACGCGCCGCATCGTTTCCTTTGAGAGGCTCATCGACCCAGGGGATCTGCCCTCGATCAAGCTCACGACCAATGCCATGGAGGCCACGTTCGCCCACGAGGGCCATCGACGATTAAACCTTGACCCAGGCTATATCAGCGGCGCCAAGCTGGTGTTGGCTACCACCAAGAACCACAGCCATCGCATCTATCTGGGGCAAGGCATCTATGGGGAAGTGACGCTGGCTTACCGAGATGGGGGCTTTCGGCCCTGGCCGTGGACCTACCCAGACTATGCCGAGGGCAAGTATTTCCCGATCCTGCGCAGGATCCGCCAACGGTACTTGCAGCAGTTGCGTGAGATGAGACCCTAGCCCGAGTCACTCGACGATCATGCTCACATCCGAGACCATGCTGTCATAGTCCCAACCTGAGGCATAGACTCGCAACCGGATGATCCGGTACGGCCGCTGCGGGAGAGTGTCCAACAGATTCCCGGAATCAAAGAGGTACCAGCGATCGCGCGGGATCTGCAGGCCATACATCGTCGGGTTGCCATCAACATTGTGATAGTAAAAGCCCTGTACCCATTCGCCCTCGTGATCCTCTGAATCCCGATAGGTGAGTCTCAGCATAAGGGGATACTCGGAGCTCAGGTACCCACCGCCAGAGAGGCTCTGCTCGTGCAGCTTGACGGTAGCCCTGATCACCAGAGAGGATACCGGATCGGGCAGCTTTTGCTCGAACGTCTGTTCCAGGATCGTCTCGCAGTGATTGCCATGGCCGCCTGTTCTCTGAAAGCGCACAGCCGTCCGGCCCTCGCTCTCGGTGAGTTGCGCCGTGCCATATACCTCACCACCGTCGGCCCCTTGGTCATGCAGGACCTCCCAGCCGGTGAGGCCCTCCGCAAAATCGCCATTGACGACCCAGTTCTTGGCCACGCCAACGGCAGGTTCGGGGGCAGCACCTAGCTCCACGATGGTGCGCTGTCGAGACTCGAGGTGCACTTTACCGAAAGGGTTCGAAACCACCGCGTGCCCTCGATAGACCGCCACCTCGCCTCGCTCGTTGTTGCTAGCGAGGGCATAGCTCCCGTCGCTATCGAGCAACACATCCGCGTGCAGCATCGTGACCCGGAACGAAAGGGGCGCCTCGAGCGACAGCGCCGTGCCCACCTGGATACGTCCTCCCACCAGCTCCAGATCTACCTGGTTGGGCAAGTCGCTAGCGTCATAACGAGGAGACCGCAGCCGAAGCAGCCGGACCGTGCTGCCCGGAAAGAGCCTCATCGGACTGTGCTCAAAGAGGGTGACCATGGCTTCCGAGCTTTCGTCGGTCTTGATGGTAGCCCCTTCGCCCACCACGTGACTTTCACCTCTCGTCAGAGGCACAGCCCCTTGGCCCACAGGGAGCTCGACCACCACCGTTCCTTGAATGGACTCGACCACGGCGAGCTCGTCCTCTTGGGCGTTGCGCAGATACCAGCGAATACCAAGAGGCACCGCGACAGCGATGAAGCAGAACGCCGCAAAGCTCATCGCCAATACAGCCCAGGCCATCCGTTCTGGCTTCTCGCGCATTAGTAGCGCACCTCGAAATGGTCCTCGCCCCCGCGAGGGGCCTGCCAGCGTGCATCCACCCGTATGACGTGGCCCAAGCGTGGTCCTGCGTGGAGCCAGGATAGAAGCTTGCGCAAGGCCTTTTGCTCGCCTTCGGCAACAACCTCTACCGTGCCATCGGCGCGATTGCGTACATACCCCACTAGCCCGAGCTGGGTAGCACGCCGCAGCGTGTGCGCCCGGAAGTTGACCCCCTGCACACGTCCATGAATGACTGCGTGCAGACGGCTCATAGAGGTATCCTCAACCGAGTTGCCGGCGCCCAAGGCCCAACCCTCCGTTCCACGCTAGGGCAGCCGCAATGCATCCCCATCCCAGTCGTCGTCTAGCACGTCATCGTCCTCGTCCTCGAACAGCGAGCCATCCGGAATCACGCCATCTTCCTCGTCCAACTCGTGCACGAACATCTCCATCACACCGGTGGCAAAGTCGAGCTCGTGCAGAGCATCCTCAGCCGCCGCCGCCAAAGCCTCGTCAGGCCCCTGGAGCAGTCGTTCGATGGCCGCACGGGCCTGCTTGCCTCCGATTTGGCCAAGCGCCCACACGGCCATAGTTCGGACTTTGGCATCGGGATCGTCCACCAGCTCGATCAAGCGTGCCACGGCCGGTCGGTACATGATCTCGCCGGCTGCGCGTGCAGCCTCATACCGCATGGCCGGCAACGCGGCCCGGAGCTCCAGCATGACCGTATCGCCCCAGTAAGCATCGGCGCTACGGCCCATGGCGAACATGGCGCTCTCGCGCATGCACTGCTCCTCGTGCTCGTACGCGTCCTCGATGATGGCACGGGTTCGCGCATCGTTGATGAACGCCATTGACTCGACGGCCCGGCGCGCAACCTCGATCTCATCGCCCTGCATGATGACGCCCTCGAGCGCCACCCGAATCCGCGCACCCAAATCCGGATCAAGCTCGAAGCATTCGGCTTCGTACACGAACTTGCCAAGCGCGGTTGCGGCGGCTGCTCTCACTCCAACGTCCTCGTCGTGCAGCAGACGATCAAGGAACCGACGCGCGAGGTCCGGCCGATCATCCTCCCAAAGCCCCTGGATGCAGAGCCGCCTGACCGTAGCATCCTCGTCCTCGAGGCATGCCCGGAACAACCACACAAAGTCTAGCTCGAAACGACGCTCGGAGAGATCAACCATCTTTTGGAAAAGATCCTGGCGCCTCGTCGCCGGACACGCTGTCATCCGAGTCCGAAAGGCTTCGGCTTGACGACGGCCCGCATCGGAAAGCCCTTGCACCAGTCTATCGTCCAGGTCAGCATCCGAGCCAACGATTGTCTCAACGGTCTGATCGAATAGAGAAACCATCACGTCCTGTTCTCCCAAGTGTCCATTCGCCACGATAGTCGTGGCCTCCACTATCCAAAGTAGCGCATATAGTCAAACACGGTAACAACGACCATCATCGCCAAAATCAGCACCATGCCAATGGCATGCACCAAGCCTTCCTTCTCCGGAGGAATGCGGCGCCCGCCGCGAAGCCACTCCAGCAGAACGAACACCAAGCGCCCTCCGTCCAGTGCGGGCAGAGGGAGCAGGTTCAGCAGGAACAGGTTCACGCTCAGGAACGCCGTGAATTCTAGGAGGCGCGTCAGGCCCGTCTCGGCCACCTCGGTCGTCATCCTGTAGATGCCGATGGGGCCTGTGACTTCCAAAGGGATCCGCTGCATCAGCGCCTGCTGAATCCCCCAGAAGATGCCACGCACCGTATAGTAGGTCGCACGAAAGCCTAGCGGGATCGCCTGCCACACAGGATACGAGACGCGCGCCAAGGGCAGATCCACCGTCACCCCCAAGGCACCCTCGCCCGGCGGCGGATCCACACGGGGCGTCACCATGATAGGCGGCAAGGCAGTGCCGTCACGCTCGATGCCCAGTACTATCGGCTTGCCAGCAGCATCGCTTATCAGCTCCACCGCTTGCTCTACCGTGCCAACGACCTCGCCATCAATGGTGACGATATTGTCCCCAGGACGAAGGCCCGCCTCTTCAGCCGGCGAATCGGCTGAGACGGAATAGATCCCGGCACCGGGAGCCTCCACCGGCTCCAGAGCGCCTCGCATGTACGTCACGCCGTACAGAAGCGCCGCCAGCAGAAGGTTCATCACGGCGCCAGCGGCAAACACGGCCGCGCGCACCTTTCGGCTACGCGATGCAATGCCTCCCGGAACGGTGGGATCGTCCTCGTGCATGCGCACGAACCCGCCCAACGGCAGCAGGTTGAGCGTGATCTCCGTGCCACCGATCTCCCCCAGCTTGGCAAGGCGAGGGGGATAGCCAAAGCCGAATTCTTCCACCCGCACGCCAAAAGCCTTGGCGACCAACAGGTGGCCTAGCTCATGGACGAATACGACCAGACCAAAGACTAGGATAAAGGATACCAGCCCCGTCATGGACTACTCTCGTTCTCTATGGAATCGATGCCTACCAAGGCTATCAAGAGCCCAGACCACTCGCGTGCCTGCCGGCACAGCGGGATCCACGAGCACTCGCGTCACCAGGCCAGGCTGCATGCCAGAGATGATGCGCCCCTCCAGACCGGGGACAAGCCGCGCCATCTCGAGGAGCAGCTCCACCTTGCTTCGCATACCGCCTGTGACGTCAACGCCACGAGCTGACCCGAGACCAGCTAGCAGATCCGCAGCGCTCCGCGAGTGGATAACGTCCACCACGGTGCCGGGATCGCCCATATAGACGCCCTCCACCTCGCCAACCTCGATCACGCGGCTAGGCTGCAATCTCGGCGCCAGGAGCCGAAAGATCTCCTCTGTAGAGATGATAGCGCAACCCTGGGCCTCGTCCAAAGCCACATCGCCATAGAGCAATGGCACCGGCCCTTGCCCAAGGAGCGCGCGCACCGTTTCACTATCCAGAGCCACGAGACGGCCCCGAATGGACCGAGCAGACGCCGACGGCTGAACGCTGACAGCAGGCACACCGTGTGCTAGCAACGCCTCCAACACCAGACGGTTCAATCGTTGCGCAGCGGCAGCCGTCTCCGCATAACCGCGCCAGTCCGCAAGATGCCCCTCATCAACGCCATACCGCGCCGCGACCGGGTGCCCGAACGAGCCGCTCCCATGGCCTAGCACCAACAGAAGATCTGGCCGCTTCCGACGCGCCTCTGCGATCTCGCTGGCAACCCGATCGATCACATCGTGCCGCGCGACACCCTCTTGCGTCTTGTCGGTGATGAGCGAGCCACCGAGCTTGAGGAATGCGAGTTCGGCTCCGCCGTACCAGCCACTTGGTACAGACCTAGACCCGTTCAACCGGTCATCGGCGCTCACGAGACACCTTCTCCACGCTATCCCTGCTAATGCGATAGATATCCAAGTCCCTCGGCACGACCGTCCGGCGGAACACCTCTCGGGCCTCTCGGCGCACATCGCGCTCCGCATAGCGACGCGAGATATGCACCAAGAAGAGCTGGCGAACGCCCGCCTCTGCCGCAAGCTCGGCCCCTTGGCGCGCCGTAAGATGGCCGAATCTGCGAGCCAAGTCGGCATCCTGGTTCAGATACGTAGCCTCGATGACCAATGCATCGGCACCACGGCAGATGTCCACGAGATTGTCGGTACGCCCCGCGTCACCCACGTGGACGTACTTGAGGCCAGGCACCGGCGGTCCGAGAACCTGGTCAGGCGTAACAACGCGCCCATCGGGAAGACTCACCGTCTCGCCCTCGACCAAGCGCCGACGCTCCGGCCCGTGTGGGACTCCCAGCCGCTCGGCCTTTTCGGCCAGGAAGGGACGACTCGAGGGCTCCTCGAACAGAAACCCATAGCAATCCGGACCCCGGTGCGACACATCGAACGCCGTGATCGTCAGCCCAGCGTTTCCCCAGACAGGCCCTGCCTGGATCACCTCCAACCTCACCGAGAGATCGATCTCATCGCCACGTAGCACAACCCCCAGGAGGTCACGCACGCGCCGCAATGCCCATCCCCCGCCATAGATGGTCAGTTGATCGATGGATTCCCAGCGAGAGAACGTGGACATCAGCCCGCCCAGGCCCAGAATGTGATCCAAGTGTCCGTGGGTCAGGAGCACCTTGTCGAGCTTGCGGAAGCCCATGCCGCTTCTCAGAAGCTGCCGTTGGGTACCTTCGCCGCAATCCACCAGGAACCGCTGATCCTGGTGTAGAACCAAGGTAGCCGAAAGGCCCCTGCTGATGGACGGTGCAGACGCCGAGGTGCCCAGAAACGCGATCTCAAACATGCCCGCACTCACTCTTTCTCGGCTCTAATGGCCTCGCCGATCTCATGATAAAGGCGAGGCAAGTATTGTGCATAGAGTTCAGGCTGGAGTCGCCCCAGGCATTGCTGCCGCAGCTCGCGCAGCGCGGCCAGGTCGATATCGGTGCAAAAGATATCGGGGTCATCTGGCACGCTTGTCTCCGCGATGATGCCATCGCCATTCGGCGTTATCGCAAGCGGCGCGTAGATGCTCGTCGGACGCTCACGAGCCGGTCATCGCGGTTGGTACGAGTATCGGATCCTCGTTGCTCTCTATAGAGCACTCAGCCATATAACACGGCCAGGAAACGGCTGGGGCCAAACGTTAGTGGATCCCTTTAGGACTCTTTGTCGCCCACCACGGCGCGCCAGGGGCCATGGATGCCCTCCTCGGACACCCCGAAAAAGATGCGATGCTCTCCCGAGCCCACCCGTTGCACCAGATCATAGTGCGGTTTGCCCGCCCTCCGGTAGCGATGCCAGACGCCAAGGTCGCCGTGCCACTTGACCTTCTCGGGCGCAAAGGTTCCCTTTTCCTTCAGCGCGATGGCGTACCGCCACAATCTCCGCGCCGAGGAGTGCGTCACGTTGCCCACCTCATGCCCATCGCGCAAGTCCCGCATGGTGTGATAGAGCACGCCTTTGCGCTCCTCAGTCTTGGCGATCTCCACTCCCGTATGCGGCGGCTCGACGCCGCCACTGGCGGGAGCGCTGGCGCGCGCCTTGGCCGGCTCCTCGGCCTGCTTGGGCTCCTCACGTCTAGGCTTGGAAGGTGCGGGCTCCTTTGCGCGCGCTTCCTGCTGCTGCGGCCTCCGTTGCGGCTCTGGCCTAGGCTGGGGCTCCTTCAACTCTGCCTTGACTTCACGCCGGACTAGGGCGACGATCTCGTCGCGCATGGCCAGGTTCGTCTCCGACTCTTGCCGAATGTAAATCTTGCTTCCCTCGAGCACGTAAGGGACATCGTCCCCCCTGGGAACGCGCAAGCGCAGCACGGGCTTGCCGTGGCTTCTCAGAATACTGTAGCTCACGTCTAGTGACGGCGTCACCAGACGGTCGACTTCTTTGCGAAGCTCCGCCAGCGACGCATCGGGGTTATCGACTCCCGCGACGGGCGCCTTTGGGTTCGACGAGAGCCCCACATAGACGGTTCCGCCGTTGGTGTTCGCAAAAGCGACCACATCTCGCAGCACAGCATGGAGGCGCCCTCCACGCCTCGTCATGCTTTCGTGAAAGCTCTGCACGTGCGAGGGGCCCGACTTGCGAGCCGCCATGACGTGGTCATACGGCTCCGCTTCATGGCGATAGGGGCGCGTACGATCGAACTCGTCGCTCTCAAAGAGGTCGATCAGCGCTTCGACAGTCATCTCTGGTACGAGCACTTCGGTAGCGCGTTCGCCGACGCCTAGCTTCTGGTTGTCGCTCTCCACCCCACGCACCCGATGTGCGTCGGAGCCTTGGATGCAGTGCATACGTCGAGGGTACTCGGGCTTGGACCCGTCAAAGAACGACGCGGTAGTCCGGCGCCGCTTGCTCTCCAGGTCCGTGACTTCGAGCGCGTGCAGGTTGGGATCTTGGGTGTAGGAGATCTTGGTCTGGCCACCGAAACCATGTCGGAACGTAGCCACACCGTGGGTGGAGTTGGCATGGGCCGCGATCACCAGGGCGCCCGCAATGCGCATGGCGCGGTAGGCGGTGATGACGTCAGCGGTAGCGCCTACCTCGGTGAGCCCCTTATCTAGCGATGCAGGAGGCACGTTGAGCTCCAGCAAAACGTGCTCCACCACGCGAATCGGCGTATCAGCCTCGAAAATAGCTAGGATGTGAAACCCCAGCGTTGCCGTTAGCTCGAATCCGGGGAATACCTTGATCTTGTTCAAGAGCCGGCGGTATTCCTCTAACCGCTCCTTGTCCTGGGCCTGATATCGCCCCGACTCTACCCAGCGCTCCAAGTCGGATATTTCGCGCTGCATGGCCGCGTATCCCGCCACCGTGTTGTGATCGGTGAACGCAATCGCATCCAGCCCTTCTTGCTCAGCCTTGCGCAAGATGTCAAGATAGCTGACGCCCTCTTCAGCATAATCCTCAGAACCGGGAGTGTGGATGTGCAGGTCAACCCGCTTCCACGTCATCCCTCCCGTATTTGACGGTCCCTTCGATCTCTTTCTTGTCACTGTCAGAATCCTTATCATCGCCGAAAGCTGTCGCAAAGACTTGGTCCACCTGGCTCACAAGCACAAAGCGGATGTCATCACGGACCTCTCCCGGCAGGTCGTCTAGGTCACTTTCATTGCGCTCGGGAAGACAAACCGTCTTCAATCCCGAGCGATGCGCGGCCAGCACCTTTTCCTTGATCCCGCCAACTGGCAGGACCTGGCCGCGCAGGGTTAGCTCGCCCGTCATCGCGACATCGCCGCAGACCGGCTTGCCGGTCAGCAGCGAAGCGAGCGCCGTCGCCATTGTCACGCCGGCCGAAGGGCCGTCCTTGGGAATGGCGCCGGCAGGTACATGCAGGTGAATATCGATCTTGCCAAAGATCTCGGGGTCAATATAGAGTTCCTCAGCCTTGGAGCGAACGTAGCTCAAAGCAGCCGTGGCCGATTCCTTCATCACGTCCCCTAGCTGTCCCGTGATGGTAAATTCGCCCTTGCCGACCATCTTGGTGGCCTCAACGAACAAAATGTCGCCACCTGCCGGTGTCCAAGCCAACCCCGTAGCGACGCCCGGCACCTGCGTCCGGTTCGCCGCCTCGAAATGATACTTGCGCTTGCCCAGATATTCGGGGACGTCTTTAGCATCAATACAGACGGTCCCAGTCGATCCCTCGGCCACGCGCGTCGCCACCTTGCGACACACGGCCCCGATCTGGCGCTCGAACTCGCGAACGCCGGCCTCGCGCGTGTACTCGCGAACGATGCGCCTTAGCGCATCATCGGTGAAGCTGACTTCGTCGCTGCGCAACGCGTTCTCGCGAAGCTGCCTCCCAATGAGATAGCCTCGGGCGATGTTGAGTTTCTCCTCTTCCGTATAGCCCGAGAGCCGCAGGATCTCCATACGATCACGCAGCGGAGCTGGGATCGTATCCAGCACGTTGGCCGTGGTGATGAACATCACCTGCGAGAGGTCAAAGGGCACGTCGATGTAATGGTCTCGGAACTCGCGATTCTGTTCCGGATCGAGCACCTCGAGCAAGGCCGACGCGGGATCGCCTCGAAAGTCGCTCCCGATCTTGTCCACCTCGTCCAGCATGAACACAGGGTTGCGCGATCCCACTCGCCGAATGGCCTGCAGGATCCGCCCGGGCATGGCGCCAATATAAGTGCGTCGATGGCCGCGAATCTCGGCCTCGTCGTGCATGCCCCCCAGGGACTGCCGGATAAACTCCCGCCCCATGGCCCTCGCAATGGACCGCCCCAGAGACGTCTTGCCAACGCCCGGCGGCCCCACAAAGCAGAGGATGACGCCCTCTCTCTCGCGTCGTATCTGATCCCTCTCGCTATCGCCATCGCCCCGCAGGAGCTCATCGGCTCGCTCCTGCCGCAGCTTGCGCACTGCCAGGAACTCTACGATGCGGTCCTTGACCTCTTCCAGGTCATAGTGGTCCTCGTCCAGCACGCGACGGGCCTCGCTGACGTCAAGGTTGTCCTCGGTCACAACCTGCCAGGGGAGTTCCGTCAGCCAATCCAGATAGGTACGGATCACCGAGTACTCGGCCGCAGCCGCGGGCAAACGGCTCAGCCGATCCAACTCTCGCAGCGCCTCCTTTCTCGCCTCTTCCGGGAGCCCCGCCGACGCGATCTTTTCGCGAAGCTCCTCGATCTCCTTCGCCTGCTGGTCATCCTCACCCAGCTCTCGCTGGATTGCCTTGAGCTGCTCACGCAAGAAATACTCTCGCTGGCCCTTTTCCATGGTGGACTGAGCATCGGACTGGATCTGCTTGCTCAGCTCCAGCACAGCCACCTCGCGCATGACGATCTCGGTCAAGCGCTTGAGTTTGGCCGTGACCGAGTCCATCTCCAGGATCTCTTGGCGCGTGGCCATATCCATGCGCGTGAGCGATGCGATCACATAAGCCAACTGCTTGGGATCGTCACTGCCAAGTGCCGTCGAGACCATCTCATCAGGGAGATAGCTCGCCAGCTCAACTAGCCGTCGGAAGCTGTCCGCAGCGGTGCGCATGGCCGCTTCGATGGTGACGCCGTCCTCGACAATCTCGGGGACAGGCACAATCTGCGCCCGCATGTAGGGCTCTTGCTGGGTATAGGCGATCGTTCGGATGCGCTCGACGCCTTGGACAATGATATGGAGCGTATCGTCAGCGGAACGTGCCAGCCGGTGGATCGTCGCCACCGTACCGTACTCGTAGAGATCCTCAGGAGTCGGATCCTCGACCTCAGGATCCTTGAGCGCGACAAGAGCAACCATTCTATCGGCAACGACGGCATCGTCCACCAAACGGACGGACCTGGGCTTTTGCACGATAAGCGGAAGCACCGTCAACGGAAAAACGACGATGTTCTTCAACGGCAATACCGGGAGCTCATCAGGCAGATCCCGATTCTCATCTTGATCTACAGAGGCGGCGCCTGGCAGGCCCTGCCCCTTGGTCTTGACGACACCCAGCAGATCCATCGCGCTCTCGCCCAGCGTCTCCCACTTCATGCGTTCAACACCCCGTTATCGTTCATCGGCCGGCACGACGCGCACGGGAACCCGGCGCGGCGCCTTTGGCAGACGTACATACAAGAAACCATGCTCATAGACCGCATCCACCGCATCGGGATCGACCGTCCAACCAAGCTGGAGCTCGGTCAGAAACGCACCGTACCGAATCTCCATATTCTGATAGCCCCGTTTGCCACCGGGATCGTATCGCACGCCTGAGATGATCAGGCGTCGATCCATCAGCTCGATGAGAAAATCCTCCTCGCGCATGCCAGCGACCTCAACCTTGATGACAACGTGCTCGTCGGTCTCATAGGCGTCAGTCGGCGGCCGCCAAAAGCGTCGCCCGCTCCCAACCGACCAACCACCATCCTTCAATCGCATAAAGAGAAGCTGTCCCAACCCATCTTCACCTGTGTCGCTGCCAGAGACGTACCGCACTTGCCCGCAGTCCATCGGGTCACCTCATCAAGCCTCAAGCGGCATGCAACCTTCATACGATTTTAGCACACTAGAGCAACTCACTCAAATATCCAGCCAGCTCCTTTTCAGGCCTTGTTGCGCAGCAAAAGCGATCGAGCTACGAATGCACCGCAGACTCGATCGCTCGCGTCGCTTGGCCCTATTCCCAAGGGAGATAGCAGATTTTGAGCGCCTCGCCAGCCTCTAGCATGCGCACGCCCTCCGCGTATTGGTCCAGGGGCAACCTTGCACTGGCCAACGGCCGCAGATCGAGCTTCCCGTCGGCAATTAGGTCCATCGCATACTGCGCCGCTCGCACGTGGTGTCCGGGATAGCCAAACAGGCGTAGGCCCGCGTGACGCACGCCATACACATAGTCCTCGCGTTGTACGCCAAAGAGAGCCAGCGTCTCATCTGTGTGATCCATCATGAAATGCACCGAAGCGGCCAGCCCAACACAGTCGATACTGGTCTCAAAAGCACCAGGCTGCCGTCGTCTGGGGGGCAACTGCTCCGCAGGCCCCAGAGGATCAAAGACGTCATCTACGTCTCCCGCCCCCACCGCCAGACGCCGTCGCTCAGCGTTGAGCTCCGATCCGATCACAGCGTAGGCGCCCTCTGCCTTGAGCATCTGCGCAGCCACACGCCCAGCAGGCCCCAAGCCACTCACGCCCACGCGCTGCCCCTGTATCCCGCCCCAAGCCTTTAGCTCCAGGATGCTTGCAGCTACGCACATGGAGAGCTCCAGCGACACAACCTTCTCGAGAGCCACGCCGTCAGGCACCTTGAGCACATTGGCACTCTCTGCCACAACATACTGGGCATAGCAGCCCGGTCGATCCTGGCCCTGATCGCGCCACATGGCCACGCGATCTCCCACGCTCAAGCCAGGCACGCCCTCGCCCACTGCATGGATCTCTCCGGCGGCTTCGTGGCCCGGTTGGCCCGGCGCGTAAGGATACGGCACGGGGCCACTACCGACGAACATTGGCTTGCCGCGGTAGATGTGCAAGTCCCAATGCGGGCACGTGTTCACTTGCTGGACGCGAACCACCACCTGACCAGGCCCCGGTTCGGGCACAGGCAGATCGACGATCTCTGCCAAACCAGGAGCCTTGATCTGTAACGCACGCATCATGTCCATGTTAGGATTACCCCCAGCGTCTCTTCTCGGTTCGACACAATCTGCTGCCAAGCCTCTGCTGCCCTCTCTGCCGGATACCGGTGCGTCACCAACGAGCCGGCATCGAGCCAGCCAGCCGCCAGCAACTGCAGGGTATCGTCCATGCGCTGCTGCGTCCAGCCGCTGGGGCAGTGGAGACTGATCTCGCCCAGGCGAAGCTTCTGGATGTCGATGGCGCCCTCTGTCCCACAAAAGCCTGCCGAGACAACGTGTCCGCCATGCCGCAGCATCGGGAGCAGCGCCTCCACCAGGGACACATCGCCCACCGTGTCCACCAGCACGCTCACGCCATTGCCAGCAATCCGCTGGATCGCCTCAACCGGCTCCTCGCGTTGCGTGTTCACACCCTCGCAGCCCGGCGCGGCCAGCTTGCTCAGGCGGGCATCGTGATGCCCCAGCATCAGGACCCTCGCGCCGCGCCATGCCAGCGTCTGCACCGACCAGTGCCCCACCAAGCCATCTCCCAACACCACCGCCCACTCGCCCACACGAATCGGTGCGATGGTGCCGCAGTTGTACCCAACCTGGGTAAGCACCATCCCACTTGCATCGATGGCGTTCAGATCCGTGGATAGCTTCCAGATCTGCTGCCGAGGCGTCACCGCAGGCGAGACGTGACCGCCAAAACCGGTGACACCGTAGGACACGCGGCTGACGGAGGCAAAGACCCAATCGCCCTTGACGATGTCCGCGACCTCGGAGCCAACCCAGGTCACCACGCCGGTCTTCTGATAGCCAGGCACGCGCGGGAATGGCGATGGATCGCCCGGCCGGTACGGCGTGTCGCCTGCTATGCGCTCGCCCCGCAGAAATGACCCCTCCGTCCCAGGGCTGATCCAGGAGTACCGCACATCGACCACCACGTCCTCAGGCCCAGGTTCGGGCACCTCGATGGTACCATAGTCCACCGTGTTAGCCGCCAGAAACCTAACAGCACTTGCCTTCACGTCACCCCCCAATCAGATCCCGAGCGGCTACCAAGCCGTGTAGCCACCATCCACCACGATGACCTCGCCGGTCACATAGCTGGAAGCCTCGGACGCCAAATAGATGGCCGCCCCCGCCAGCTCTTGGGGCTGACCTGGTCGTCCCATGGGAATGGCCTGCATCCATCTCTCCCCATAGGCGGGATCGTCAAAGAAGGGTTGCGCCATGGGCGTCGCCATATAGCCAGGGGCGATGGCGTTGACCCGAATGCCGTAAGGCGCCCATTCACAGGCTAGGGATCGCGTCAGATGGATGACGGCAGCCTTGCTAGCATTGTACGATGCCTGCGCTTGTGGAAAGTTGACAATCATGCCAGACATGGAGGCGATGTTGATGATGCGCCCCCCGCCCGCCTCTTTCATGGGGCCCGCCACAGCCTGACAGCCATAGAAGACACCGTCAAGATTCACGGCCATCACAGCTCGCCAGTCCTCCTCGGTAACCTCCTCCGCCGGCGCCCATTTGGTGATGCCAGCGTTATTCATGAGGAAATCCACCCGCCCAAAGGCGGACAGTGTGTGCGCAACCATCGCCTCGACGTTGCTACGATTAGTGACGTCGGTCTCCACAAAAAGGGCACGCCGCCCTAAACGCTCCACCTCCCTCACGGTAGCGGGGCCCGTCTCAGGGTTGATCTCCGCCACGACGATGTCCGCACCAGCCTCGGCAAACGCCAGCGAGAAGGCTTGGCCCAAGCCCTGGCCGCCGCCGGTCACGATGCCAATCTGTCCTTCCAAGGAGAACGTGTCTAGGATCATCTGCTTGCTTCCTGCCCGAACTAGAACGCGATGAACCGATGCTAACGCCCATGTGGCATCGTGTCAACGCCGACGCTAGGCAAGCCCAACGATGGGGCCACCTCGGCACAGCCGTTCGATCACAGAAGGCCCGTCGGCGTTTGCGCGAGAGAGGGAGTCCATGCGCCTGGCATAGGAAAACTCCCAAGCCGACGGGGGCTCGGGAGCTATCCAAAGGGATTCTATGTGGCTCCTCGGGCTGGACTCGAACCAACAACCAACCGGTTAACAGCCGGTCGCTCTACCATTGAGCTACCGAGGAACGCTCTTTGAGACGGCCGCTATTCTAGTCCCAAAACAGCGCCGGGTCAAATCTAGTCCCCAGAACGCCAACTAGCTCAAGTAATCGCGCAGACGCCTACTGCGCGTGGGATGGCGTAGCTTGCGCAACGCTTTGGCCTCGATCTGGCGAATACGTTCACGCGTCACGCCAAACTCGTGCCCGACCTCCTCCAGCGTCCGAGCCTGACCGTCATCTAGACCAAAGCGCAGCGTCAGAACCTGCCGCTCTCGGTCCGTGAGCGAGTCCAGCACGTCGTGCATCTGCTCCTTGAGCAGCTCCTTGGTGGTCTCCTCAACGGGACCCGCGATGGACTCGTCTGGTATAAAGTCACCCAACTCGCTGTTCTCTTCCGCACCAACGGGCATCTCTAGCGACATCGGCTCCTGCGCGATACGCATGTACTGGCGAACCTTATCCGTCGCACGTCGGAGGCTCCGCGCCACGTCATCGGGCAAGGGCTCACCCTCGCGTTCCGCAGCCTCGATGGCTCGTCGCTCCGAATCCGTCACTAGGTT
>JBNGEB010000020.1:0-6182 GCA_049975585.1 Anaerolineae bacterium | reverse complement strand
CTTCCGGCGTGGGCTCTCGGCCCAGCTCTTGCTGGAGCCCGCGCATTGCACTCGTCACGCGGTTGATCGTATCGACCATGTGTACGGGGATCCGGATCGTACGCGCCTGATCCGCGATAGCGCGGCTGATCGCCTGCCTGATCCACCACGTGGCATAGGTGCTAAACTTGTAGCCTTTGTGGTAGTCAAATTTCTCCACGCCGCGTAGCAGCCCCAAGTTGCCTTCCTGTATCAAGTCAAGCAGCGAAAGCCCCCGACCCGTGTACCGTTTGGCAACGCTCACCACCAAACGCAGATTCGCTTCCGCCATGCGTCGCTGAGCCAGCTCGCCGCGCAGGCGCTTGAGCTCGAGCCGATGTCGCTCTTGAGAGGAGAGCTCGTCCTGCCGCTCCTCCAGCTCGTCGGCGGCTTCGACTCCCTCCTCAATAGCCCGCGCTAGGCGCACCTCTTCCTCAGCGGTCAGGAGATCCACACGCCCAATCTCGCGGAGATACATGCGGACAGGATCGCTGATGGCCTCGAGATCCAGTTGCTCGACATCGGCAACGGCGTCGGGCTCGCCATCCGGCGAGGGGATCTCATCCTCCTCCAGGCCAAAGATCGGCATGCCCATGTCAGTCAGCACGTCCACCAGCGCCCGCAGGCGTTCGGGGTGCTGCGCAATATCGGGAATCGCCTCTACCAGATCGCGGCGCGTTAGGTGTTCCTGATGGATTCCCTTGTGGAGGAGCTTGTCGATGCGTGCGTGGTAATCGGCGTCACTGGCCATGCTCACCCGTGGCTCGTCTTCTGGTCGTTGGGCGTTGGCAAGGCGCTCCGAGGCCGCGTCGCCGGCCTTGGGTTGATCTGGCTTGTGGTGCGTGGCTTTGCTTGCCATGCTTCCTTCTGTCCGGGGGATCACCTTCGGCTCGAGCCAGTCAGGCTTAACGCATGAGCCCGCTGGTGCAACAGCCGCAGTTCGGTTCTTCCCTGGTCGATCCAGGCACTGATTTCAGCAACACGCTCCCGCTCACCAGACGCCGTGGCATCCGACAGCAAGAACTCGAGATCGTGCATCCTCTGTGCCAGGTAGTTCTGACGTAGGCGAATGGTGGACTTGGTTAGGTCCTCGCGAACCATATCTGGGGACAAGGGCGGGCCACCCTGGAGTCTAGCGTGCAGCGATTGTACATGCGCCCCGACCTGCCTGTCAAGGCGCTCCCGCGTTCGCTCAAGTCCCTCAGTGTCATCGGCGAGCTCGGGAAGCACCTCCCATACCGCCTGGCAGATCAGCCGATGCCGCGAATCCCGTAGCGACTCGGTCAGCGCCTCAGCAGTAATGCCCGTCTGATCCAAGGCATCCATAGCAAGCGAAGGATAGCGCACGAGCAAGGCCACCGCACGGCTCTCTAGATCGATGGCGGGCTCCTGCGAGACCCCTTTGGCGGAAGGCTGCCCTACTGGCCCAGGCCCCTCTCGCCAACGCGTCGCCCCGCGCAGCCTTCGGGCCTCCTCCACCAGCGTACGCTCGTCCACACGCACGGCTCTCGCCAGCATCTGCCGGTAGTGGTGCCGTTCGACAGGGCTGCTCAGGCCCTCTATCAGGGGCAAGACCTTGTCCGCTGCCTCTCGCTTGCCACGGGCAGTGCCCAGATCCGCATCGCCGACGGTTACCTCGATGAGATGCTCCACCACTGGCTTGGCATCGCGCACAAGCTGATCCCAGAGCGCTCGGTCGCGCAGCACCAGCTCGTCGGGATCCATGCCATCGGGCAGCGTGAGTACCCGAATCTCCCCCTTCAGATGCGTCTCATAGCGCACAAGCCCCGAAGCCGTAGGCACGGGAACCGTCTCGTGTGCCATGGCTTGCTGGGCCACCTCGGCGCCCCTCTCGGTAGCCTGCAAGCCGGCGGCATCGGGGTCCAGCGCAAACACCACGCGATCAGCAATGGGTCGCAGCAACGCGACGTGATCCTCGGTCAAGGCTGTGCCCATCACGGCCACCAGGTTGCGCACACCTTCCTGGTATGGCACCACCACGTCCATGTACCCCTCAACGACAATGGCCGTGCCCGTCTCTCGGATCGCCTCCCGAGCCAGATCGAGGCCATAGAGCAGACGCCCCTTGTCAAAGAGGGGCGTCTGAGGCGTGTTCAGATACTTGGGCACGTCATCGCCCAGCACGCGCCCAGCGAACCCAACCACGTGGCCGCGCGGATCACGGATGGGAAACATGATACGATTGCGAAAGCGGTCGTACACGTTGCCCCGCTGATTGCGAGCCAGCAGGCCCGCCTCGATCAGGAGCTCCTGGCTATACCCGGCCTCCTGTAGCGCCTGCTCGCAATCATGCCAAGCATCGGGAGCATAGCCGATCTGAAAGCGCTGGACCGTCTCCTTGGTCAAGCCGCGTTCCTTGAGGTACTCGCGTGCCGGGGCGCCTCTCTCAGTGATCAACAAGACGCGCTGGAAGAAGCGAGCCGCCGCCAGGTTCGCCTCGCGAAGCTGTTCGGCCTGTTCGCGACGAGCCTTGGCCTCCTCATCCAGGGGCTCTAGCGAGATCCCCACGCGGTCAGCGAGCAACCGCAGCGCGTCCCCGAACTCGAGCCCCTCCTGCTTCATGATGAACGTGAACACGTCGCCGCCGGTGCCACATGCACCAAAACAGTGCCACGTCTGCGTCTCGGGAAACACCACAAACGAGGGCGTCTTTTCGCTGTGGAAAGGACAGAGGGCCTTATAGTTCTGGCCCGCCTTTTGCAGGTGCACGTACGACCCTATCACATCGACAATGTCAACCCGTTGTTTGACGTCATCCACCACGCTCATGGTAAGGCACCCTGAAAACCATACACCCATAATCGACCCACGCTGTCGGAAAGAAAAGCCGTCCCGCTGGCGCTATCGAGCGCCAGCGCGCCGGGCATCCCATAGCTGGCCCCGGTGATCCGATCCGTCTCCTCCAGCGTGACGGCGTCCAAGACGCGCACCGCACCGCTTTCGCGGAGGATGACGCTTCCGCGTGCGGCATCGACGACGAGAGCATTGGCTCCCAGCAAGGTGCGCTCGGGGTTCCCCCAAAGCGTGCGGGACACGCTGACAGCATCGGCGTCGAGGACGGACACGCCGCCGTATCGTCCAGAGAGAGCGTGCGTGGCATAGACGCTCGATGTCCCTTCGGCAGCCACCAGATCCGAGACCAGCCCCACGCCGCCCAGTTGCGCCATACCCACTGGTTCCAATGTTGCCTCGTCCAGCGCCAACACGTGGCCCGTCTCGTGCAGAGAGACAAAGACGCGATCCATGTCCGCTACATACGCCAAGGCGCCCGGGATGCCTGGTAGCCGCAACGAGTGGATCGTCTGCAGTGAGCTGCCATCCAGGAGCACGAGGCGCCGTTGCTCGGCGTCGGCCACCCAAAGCCTTCCCCGCACCAAGGCGAACGCAACGGGCCGTCCCAGGCCCTCGCCGACAGCCAGCAACCTACCATCCGGGGCAAAGCGATGGACTTCCCCACGGCTGGGAAGCACCGCATAGACGCTACCATCGGCGGGACGCACCATCACGCGATAGGGCTCAGCCGGCAGCCTCCGTACCCAGATCTGTTCACGCGTACCCAGATCCCAGACGCGAACGCGCGCGCCGATAGCTGCCACCAGGCGTTTGCGGGTCTCATCGTAGGCAACGTCGGTCGCCGGCTGGCCTGTACCCTGTACACCCAGGTCGAACAGAGGCTCCAACACGCGTTGGCTGTCCTGGCCCGAGCCCACAGCCACAACCGACACCTCGGACAAAGCCTGCATCGTAGCCGCCGGCATCGCTGTGAGCGATAGAGTGGGCTGCCGCATAACGTGAGGCAGATACACTCTCGGGTCGCCTTGGGGGACCAGGCTGGCTCCACAGACCTGCAACGAGACGTCATCCACCACCAAAGCCGTTGACAGGCCCGCATCTACGTTCGCCTGGCTGTTGTGGGCTCCGAACCGCAACGTCAGCGTCTGACCCGCATAGCTGCTGAGATCATACTCGGCCAGCGTCCATGCCTGCGCATTGCTGCGCTGCCACATCAAATACTCGATGGCTTGCCCTTCGCCGTCGAGGAGCACGACATACTGCAATCCCGCCGTCGAGAGTTCGGCGAGAGGCCAATACCAGAACGTGAGGATGATCTCCTGATCCGTCTGAGGAACAGTCACCGTCTGTTGAGCCGACGAGTAGCTGACGACCGGCGGTTCGTCAAGGATACCTGCCTGGAGCGCCTGCTCCCCGTTCCTAACCGGTGTTGTGGTGTAGCGCGCCTCGTAGGCCGTGCTCAGGATCTGCCAGGCGCCCCCTTCAAAGCTTCCATCGTCGATCAGTTCGGTGCACTGGCCAGGGGGCACAGGAGTCGGCGTAGGTTGCAGGCTCACGGTCACGGGAGCCACCTCAGACAGCGACGCGCTACCCAGATTGCCGGTGGCTACCGACGCATCGCACGTGAACGTGCCACTGCTCGCGGGCGCAGTTGCGCGGAACGTCAACGTCAGCACCCGCGCCGCTGGCGTCACGCTCTTGTTCATCGCGCGCACAGCATCATATTGCTGGTGGCCAATCCAATCCCATTCGTCCCAATCGCCGTTCGGATCCTGAAGTTGATACGGACACACGCCACGCAACTCGGGCCAGCTACTCCACCAATCCCTGTAGGCGCGAACCACGTACTCGGCGCGATTCGCCTCCTCGATCTGCGGCAGGCCATAGATCGCGCAAAAGTCGCAAGCCCCGAGCGCATAGCCGGTCTCGGTGATCAGCACATCGACCCCAGACCGACCGTACAACGCCAAACGCTCCAGCTCCAGCCTAAAGGCGTCGACGGTCAGCTCGTGATAGCCAGTGACATTGCCGGCGTGCAGGTTCTGCTCTGGAGGGCGGTTGCCCGGATAAGCATGTGAGGCCCATACGTCGAACGCCTCGAGGGCGCCCGGGACGCTAGCCATGCCGTCAATAAACCCTAGCCAGTCATAGCCACCGCCCGCGCTGTACGCGACGCCCGGCGAGAGTCCCCCATTCATCACCACGATCCGCGCGTCTCCCAGCGACCGGATGGCCGCCGACGCCGCCACGAGGAACTGCGCGTACTCGGTGGGATTGGCCTGGCCGCCCCATTCCAGGTCCAAGTTGGGCTCGTTCCAGATCTCTATGTAGAGAAGATGCCCGTAACGCCGGGGCAACCCGGCCACAACGCGTCGAAAGGCCTGCGCCATATCGTCGTAGGGGGGAACCGGCTTTGCCCAGTAACCTGCACCGCCATCATAGTTCCCCGCTAGACGGATCACCGGCACGAGCCCCCGATCGTAGCAGCCATTCACAAAGCTTACCCAAGCAGCATCGGGTCCCGAGGTAGCTGGCGTAATCCGATAGCAAAGCTGCTTGACGAACGCGCCAGGCCCCATCAATTCGCGCACCCGATCGAGTTGATAGGCCGTATCGGACCATGCATCCTGTACAAAAGTATGTATGCCAAAGGGACTCTCGGTACGTGCCCCTGGCAAGCTAGCCGGCGTCCACGTCAGCGTCTGGCCGGTCTCGGAAGGGTCGGACAGGGGAGCCGCAGCGCCGTCATACGCCAATCCAGCAGAGCCGGTAACGTACTGGAACCCATCGGGCAGGATTACTTGAATGCATGGGGAGCTACCATCGCTAGCGGCGCTGTTCGTGACTGTCAGCGTATAGAGCACCTCGTCGCCGGCATCGACTTGAGCGGGCGATGCGACCAATCTCAACGAAAGTGACGGGTTTTCAGCGGCCGCTGGGCTCTCACCTAGCCGCCCGCCGATGGCCGCGAGTGCAAGCAAAAGCGCTAGCGGCAACGCGCGGAGGGGCCTCATCTTGCGAGCACCAGCATCCATGGCGACATGACCTCTTCCCCGAGTACAGAAAGGATAATGGCACCCCCTGCGATTGTCAACGCTGTATATGCGGGAACGACACGTCGGAGCCAGGCCCACAAGGCCCAGGCTCCGACGTCGTCCTCAGTTCGATTGTACGAGAGCTACTTGTCCTTCAAGGCGGCCTGCGCTGCGGCAATGCGGGCCACAGGCACACGGTAAGGCGAGCAACTCACATAGTTCAGCCCAACGCGATGGAAGAACCCAATCGAATCGGGATCGCCGCCATGCTCGCCGCAGATGCCCAACTCGATATCCGGCCGGACACGCTTACCA
>JBNGEB010000019.1:277-21032 GCA_049975585.1 Anaerolineae bacterium | reverse complement strand
TACGGGAGGAGCTCACCCGTACGCCGGCCGACGCGCTGCTGGTGAACGCTCCGCCGCCCGAGCTGCGGAGCTGGCTGCGGGGGCCCTTGTCATCGCTCCCGTACGCGACGCCGCTGCTTTCCTGTTGGCTGCCCGGGCGCGAGGAAGCGGCGCGTCGGCTGCATGTGCGCGACTATTTGGTCAAGCCGGTGACCCGAGAGCAGCTCGAGGGGGCCATTGAGGAGGTAGAGGCGCATTCGGATGGCGCCGTCCGTCGGATTCTGCTGGTGGACGACGAGCCAGACGTGCTGCGACTTTTCATTCGGATGCTTTCGAGCGGCGGCCCTCGCTATCGCTACCAGGTGAATCAAGCGCTGACGGCCCAGAGGGCGTTGGAGCTGATGCGGGAGCGCCAACCCGACCTCGTGCTCTTGGACCTGCTCATGCCGGACATGGATGGCTTTGAGCTGCTCCGCTGCAAGAGCGAGGACGCCAGCATCCGTGACATCCCTGTGGTGGTGGTCTCTTCGCGGAGCCCAGAGGGCGAGGCGCGCGTGTGTCCGGTGCTAGAGGTGCGGCAGGGCGATGGTCTGACGGCGCTGGATCTCTTGCGCTGTATTGAGGGCCTCAGCCAGATCCTGGCTCCGCACGGCCATCCAGCCCATCCAGGGCAGCAAGAAACTGCTCCCGCGAGACGGGCTTGAGCACAAAGGCGTGAGCACCTAGCGACAGCGCCAGCTCCTCTTGCGGAAGAATCGTGCAGACGATGATGGGGATCCCTCGCGTGAGGGGATCTTGGCGGAGGGCACCGAGCACCGTCCAGCCATTTCCTTGGGGCATCATGATGTCCAGCAGGATGGCGCGAGGTGCGTGGCGCCGTACCAGATGACCGATGTCGGATGGATGGGGAGTCGTGATGAGGCGGTAGCGTGTGCCGGCGGCATAGCGTGCATAGAGCTGCAGGGCATCCTCGTTGTCATCGACGATGAGGATCGGCACGCTTTTGAGCACGGGCAGCACGAGCTCCACGCGGAGCGGGGAAGGGGGCTCGCTGTGCACCGAAAGATGGCCGCCACAGGCCAAGACGATTTGATGAACGATCTCCAGGTTGCGTTGAGCCGATGGCGAGAGTTCCGGGGGCGCTGCGTGGGGATGCGCGTGGATGCTCACGCTCACCGAGGCGCCGTCCTGCTGCGCGGCCACCTCCAACTTGCCCCCTGCCGCTTGTTGGATCCCGATATCGACGAGGCTCAGCATGGCCTGTTTGGCAAAGACGGGGTGCATGGCGACGGAAGGCAACGTTGACGGCACGTTGGCAGAGACTCGTACCCCGTGCTTGGCGGCTAGATTGGCCGTCAGTTGGATGACCTCAGTCGCGTATTCCTGCAAGCGCGTGTCACCCGGCGTCCGAATCTCCTGGACCCAGGGCATCTCTTCGAGCACGTCCTTCGCGTCGGCGGGTCTGGGCGCCCTTTTCGTCTCGGCGATGCGAGGGCGAACGTGCTCTTGCCAGAGATGGTCGGCGAGAATCTCGATGGCCAAACGCTGCTCGCGGCGCAGTTGACGCGGGCTGATGGCGAGCTGGTCGGCCGCGATCTGTTGGGTAAGCTGCTGCACATAGCAGCAAAAGAGCGACTCGTACGTGCGCCAGTTGCGGGAGAATGCATCCTGCTCCTGGCTGTCAGGCCGGAGGGCCTCGATCCCGTCCAGGAGGATTTGGCGCAGCGCTGCGGCTCGATCGAAGCGATCCTCTAGGCCGAATAGGGGGATCAGCGGGCTCTGTTGCAGGTGGTCGGCATGGTACAAGTGCCCGAGCGCTTCGCGCAGGTGTTCGAGGAACGTCTCGCGCGGCATTGGGCTAGTCAATCCAGTCCTCCTCGCTGGCGCTTTGGACGTGCTCTGGAACGTTTAGGCCAGGGAAAGCGTCTCCTCCACATCCATTATACAACTCGGCCGGTTTCTGTCCTAGTCATGTCCACCTATCGCCCTCCGCTCGCCCAAAAAGGTGCTATACTAAGTGAGAGGTGGGGGAGCCACCGCTATCCATCGCTGGGTGGTGTAGGGTCGTCGCGCTGCCGTCAGTGCTAGGCCAGGAGAGAGGAGGGCGATGCGCAGAGAAGCCAACCTGGCAAAGGTCGGTACGAGGGAAGAGGCGGTTTGCGATCGCACTGCAAGGAGGCAATTGGGATGAGTGAGAAGATTAGTCGACGGGATTTCCTGCGTTGGGGAGCGATAGCGTTGGGCGGGGTGGCGCTGGCGTCGTGCGCGCCGCAAGCGACGCCCACCGCTGCGCCTGCGGCCGAGAAAGAAGCAGAGCCCACCGTTGAGGCCGAGCCGGCCCCGGCAGAGGGGGTGACGCTTGAGTACTGGGCGGCTTGGGGTCAGTACCTGCGTATCTGGGAGGACATGCAAGAGCTGGACGAGTTCAAAGAGCTGCTGGGCAACAACTCTGTGGAACTCAAGACCGGGTTCTCGGCGGAGGCTCTGCTGACGGCAGTTGCAGGGGGCACGCCTCCCGACGCCGTGTCCCACCCGTCTGGACAGTACCTGGACTACTATGCTCGTGGCGTGTTACTCCCGGTCGAGGACTTGATCGCCGTGAGCGACATTATCAAGGCCGAGAACTATCTCGAAGGAAGCTGGAACAACGGCTTCTGGGAGGGGACGCAACTCGGCATCCCGGCGAATGAGGGGTTCCTCCGATATGGCCTGAACTACAACGAGAAACTGGTGGCGGATGCGGGCCTCGACCCGGACAACCCGCCGCACACGTGGGAAGAAGCTCTTGCCTGGCACAAGGAGCTTACCGAGTTCGATAGCGCTGGGAACCTGATACGAATCGGCCTGGATCCGTACGATGCGATGGGCGGCTCGCTCCAGTTCGACAACGGGTTCTATGCCTCGTTGTCCTGGGGCTTTGACTGGTTCGACGAGGATGCTGGCACCTTTAACCTCGCCAACGACCAGATGGCCGAGTCATTTGAGGTCATGGGCGAGTTCTACCGCGTTGCCGGGCCTGACAACATGGCCGGCATGCGACAAGTCGAGGGCCAGGGCACTTGGGGTGGCTCGTTCAACACCGAGGTCCAGGCCATGATCATCGAAGGGTACTGGCATCCCGGCGAGACCACGTTTGAGAAGCCCGAAGTCGCCGAGCACAACCGCGCGACCTGGGCGCCCGTGCCCGCGAGCCGCGCCGATGCCAAGGTGCAGGGCTTTGGCGGACACTATATCTTGCTCTTCAAAGAGGCCAAACATCCCATTGAAGCCTTCAAGATCGCCGAGCTGGTGAACACCGAGGCCGCCTGCGACTTGATCTTCAACGTCGTGGGATGGCTGCCCGCGCTCAAGCCGTACCTGGAAAAGGTCGACCCGACCACGTATCCTGGCTTGGACTTTTACCTGGATTCGATCAACGAGGCTACCGACTGGCACACGCCGGCTCGTTGCCCGATTACGGGCTATGTCCAGACGCAGTATGTTGAGCTGCGTGAGGCCGTGTATCGCGACGAGATGACGGGATCCGAGGCCGCGGAAGAGTTCCAGACGCGCTGCGAGAACGAGTACAAGGCCGCCGGCTTCGCTTAGACCTTGTGGGACCGCAGAGGTTGTGGGTTGGGCAGCGCGAGGGCGCTAGCCCAACCCCTCTGGTATGCAGCACGGCTACAGGGTGAGGCTATCCCTCAAGTACAAAGGTGGTATCCATGACGTCAGTGCCTGCGAAGCGCCGCGGCATAAGCAAGAGCACGACCAAGAGCCTCATCACAGGGCTTGCATTCGTGTCTCCGTGGCTCCTCGGGTTCCTCGGTTTCACAGTCTATCCTGTCATTTCAAGCTTCTACTACAGCTTCCATCGCTACGATCTCTTGCGGGCGCCTAGCTTTCTCGGCTTTGGCAACTATGTCGAGATATTCACTGAGGACCCGCTCTTTGGGCTAGTGGCCCGCAACACGCTCTATTACGTATTGCTGAGCGCGCCTTTGGGTGTGATTTCGGCCTTTCTTCTGGCCAGTTTGCTCAACACGGAGATCAAGGGCAGGTCGTTCTTTCGCGCCATCTTTTTCATCCCGGCCATCGTTCCAGCCATCGTCACCGCGATGGTCTGGTCGTTCCTGTTGAACGTGCAATACGGGGCCATCAACGCGACGCTGCGCGATTTGGGGCTTTCCACGATACCGTTCCTCTCCAAGCCTGAGTTGGCCAAGCCGTCGTTGATCCTGATCCATATGTGGGCGCAGGGCAACGCGATGGTGGTCTTTTTGGCGTCGCTGCAGGATATCCCCCGCTCGCTCTACGAGGCGGCTACGGTGGATGGGGCCAATGCTTGGCACAAATTCTGGCACATCACGATTCCGATGTGCACGCCCGTCATCCTGTTCAACCTGATCATGGGATTTATCGGAGGATTCCAGAACTTTACGCTGCCCTGGCTGCTGACGGGAGGCGGCCCCAACCAGGCGACCGAGTTCTACAGCCTGTTCCTCTATCGCAATGCCTTCAACTATCTTCGCATGGGTAAGGCATCGGCTCTGGCGTGGATCCTGTTTGTGATCATCGTGACGTTCACCGTTGTCCTATTCAAGAGCTCGGCGCGCTGGGTTTACTATGCCGGCGCGGAGGGCTAGAGCACGGACCAAGGAGAGGATAACGAATGGGAATCCCAGCCCAACCTTCCGTTGCTGTCCCTACGCAGACTCGCGGGGCGAGGCCGTCTGGTAACGCCAGTGTCAAGGGGCGCATCGTCACCGTTCTGCGCTACGCGCTGCTCATCCTCCTGGCGTTCAGTTTCTTCCTGCCGTTCTACTGGATGGTCAGTTCGGCGCTGAAGGATGACTCACAGGTCTATACGGTACCGCCCATCTGGATCCCGAACCCTGCGCACTGGGAGAACTTTCCAGATGCGTGGATGCAGTACAACTTTAACCAGTACACGGTGAATACCGTGTTCCGCTACGCCATTCCGGTGGCATTGGGGGCCACTGTCTCATCGGCTGTGGTCGCGTACGGGTTCTCGCGGCTGCGGTGGCCCGGGCGCGACGTGCTGTTCTTCATCTGCCTGACGACGATGATGATCCCCTTCCAGGTGACGATGGTGCCGCTGTTCATTGTGTTCCGCGATCTGGGGTGGCTAAACAGCTACAGGCCGCTGGTGATACCGGCCTTTTTCGGGAACCCGTATTTCATCTTTATGTTGCGGCAGTTCTTTACGACGATTCCGGAGGAGCTGGCGGATGCGGCCCGCATCGATGGGGCCAACGAGCTGCAGGTCATGTTGCGCATCATCCTTCCGCTGGCGCGACCAGCATTGGTGGTCGTTGCCCTATTCCAGTTCATGGGCGCTTGGAACGACTACCTGGGGCCCCTGGTGTACATTAACCGTGACGCCATGTATCCCCTGGCGCTGGCCATCAACCAGCTTCGAAGCACGCTGGCGGGCGTTGGTATCTCACCGCTGGCCTACCCCTATCTGATGGCGGTCAGTACCGTCGCTACGGTGCCCATCGTCGTGGGGTTCTTTTTCGCGCAGCGCACCTTTATCGAGGGGATCTCGCTGACGGGGCTCAAGGGCTAGACTGGAAGCGTCAGTGCGGCTCGGGCTGGGTTGTGGTGAGGAGCTGGAATCCCAATGAAGGAGAGGCTGTGGGCAGACCGTACGACATACGCGAGGGGCTTGAAAGCTTCTGGGCCGGCGAGCAGCCGAGCCAGATCCCGTTCACTATCTACCAGAACGAGTGGCGGCATACCAGCGGTGAGCCTGCTTGGGAGCCACTCTTTGAGCGAGGGATGGGAGTGACCTGGCACGTGAGCACGGTGAGCCAGGTGCCGGATGCCGACATCGAGTTCACCCAAGAGCGCCGCGTTGAGGCTGGACGGGTTCTGGAGCGACATTGCCTTCAAACGCCAGTGGGCCAAATCGAGGAGCGCTACGTTGACGGCTGGCGGAGAGAATTCTACCTCAAGACGGCATCCGACTATGCTGTGATGCGGTATGTGGTTCAGCACACTGCCCTTAAGCCGGACTATGATGCTTATCTAAGACGCGAGGCTGAGATAGGCTCTCACGCTGTCGCCTTGGTCATGCTCGGACGGACGCCTCTGCAGACGATCTTGGTCGATTGGGTGGGGCTCGAGCAGTTTGGGTTACACCTGGTCGATCTTGAGGATGAGCTGATGGGGTTATACGACGATCTGCTGGCGAGTTTCCAACGGCGCGTGGAGATCGCGGCTGAGGGCCCTGGGCGTTTCGTGTCGGTTCTGGAGAACTTTACCAGTGATTCGCTGGGGCCGCGTCGATACCGGGATCTCTTGCTTCCAGTGTACGAATCGTGCTTCCCAACGTTACGTAGTGCTGGCAAGGTGGTGGGCACGCATTACGATGGTCAGCTAGGATCTTGCGCATCCCTGATCGGTAAGGCTCCCATTGATGCCATCGAGTCCTTCACGCCGCCTCCTGAGGGCGACATGACCTTGGCAGAAGCGCGGGCCGCGTGGCCTGAGAAGCTACTCTGGTCGAACATCAATGTGGCATGTTACAGTATGCCGCCGATTGAGCTCAAGGAACTCGTATGGAGTCGCATTGAGGATGGCGCCCCCGACGGTCGCCGACTAGCTTTCGAGGTCTCCGAGCAGTATCCTAACAACTGGCAGACTTCCTTGCATGTTGTGTTGGATGCGCTGGAGGATGCTGCTAGCTAGGCGACGGTGTGACCGCGCGGTTTGATACGCAAAGGAGCAACCCCATGCCACATACTACCCAAGCCCTGCATGCCCATGACTGGATGAACCCCCGCGTCATCGGCATCAACAAGCTCCCCGCGCACACCATGCGCATTCCCTACGACGACGCGGCCAGCGCCATGGCCCGCGATCCGAAGGGCTCTCGATGGTATCAGCCCCTGAACGGGAGCTGGGCGTTCCGCTTGGCCCCGAATCCTGGCGCCGTGGACGCTGGCTTTGCCGATGCTGACTATGATGCCGGGGATTGGGATCGGATCGACGTGCCATCCAACTGGACGATGCAAGGCTATGACAAGCCCATCTACACCAACGTCCAGATGCCAATTCCGAACACGCCTCCGTATGTCCCCCAGGACGACAATCCCACGGGCCTCTATCGCACGACCTTTGACGTGCCGGCGCATTGGGCGGGGCGGCGCATCATCGTTTGTTTCGAGGGCGTCGAGTCGGCCTTCTATCTGTGGGTGAACGGGCAAATGGTGGGGTACAGCCAGGGGTCGCGGCTGCCCGCCGAGTTCGACGTGACCGATCTGGTCCACGAGGGCGAGAACCTGCTGGCAACTGAGGTGATCCGCTGGAGCGATGGCAGCTTTTTGGAGGACCAGGACCACTGGCGGATGGCTGGCATCTATCGCGATGTCTATCTCTATGCGCTGCCGGTGGTACATTTGGCCGATGTGTTCGTGCGACCCGAGCTGGACGAAACGCTAAAAGCTGGCACGCTAGAGGTCACGGCCACGCTGGGGGGCGCCGTCGAGCAAGCGACGGGCTATGGCGTGCGTGTACAGCTCTACAACGCTTCTGGTCAGCCGGTCCCCGACAGCGAATGTCAGGGCACGTTCTCGTGGTCCTCGGCGCGCATGCCTCGCGTGGAGCTGACGCAGCCCATCGCGGAACCAAAGCTCTGGTCTCACGAGACGCCCTACCTCTACACGGCGGTGGTGACGCTGCTGGATCCCGATGGCGAGCCGCTGCAGTATGGCGCGTGGCGCGTGGGCTTTCGTCGTGTGGAGCTGTGCGATCGTCAGATGCTGGTCAATGGCAAGCCTGTACTGATCAAGGGCGTCAATCGTCACGAGCACGATGACCGACGCGGCAAGACGCTCTCCATGGAGGATATGCTCCAAGACGTCCTCCTCATGAAGCGGCACAACATCAACGCCGTGCGGACCTGCCACTATCCCAATGATCAGCGTTGGTACGATCTCTGCGACGAGTATGGCCTGTACGTCTGGGACGAGGCCAACGTCGAGTCGCACTCGACGTACAACCGGCTCTGCCACGACCCCGAATGGACCTATGCCTTTGTGGACCGCGCCGTGCGGATGGTCGAGCGCGACAAGAACCATCCCAGTGTGGTGGTGTGGTCGCTGGGCAATGAGAGCGGGTACGGTGCCAACCACGACGCCATGGCGGGGTGGATCCGAAGCTATGACCCCTCGCGCCTGGTGCACTATGAGGGCACGATGCACGTGGACTGGACGGCGGGGACGCATGCCAGCGATTTCGTCTGTCCCATGTACCCGCCGGTGCAGCGCATCATCGATTTCTGCAGAGATGTGGACCACCATCGCCCCCTCATCATGTGCGAGTTTGCACACGCCATGGGCAATAGCTGCGGGAACCTGCGCGAGTACTGGGAGGCGATCGAGGAGTACCATGGCTTGCAGGGCGGATTCATCTGGGACTGGGTGGATCAAGGCTTGCTAAAGACCGACGATGAGGGACGCGAGTACTGGGCCTATGGCGGCGATTTCGGTGATACGATCAACGATCACAACTTTTGCTTGAACGGGCTCATCTTCCCCGACCGCACGCCGCAGCCGGCCATGGTCGAGTACAAGAAACTCATCCAGCCGGTCGGCGTCGAGGCAGTGGATCTCGCAGCGGGGCGCGTGCGCATCGTGAACAAGCATGACTTTGTGACGCTGGAGCACCTGCGGGGCGAGTGGCTCCTGGAGGCGGACGGCGTGGTCCAGCAGCAGGGCCCGCTGCCGATCCTGACAACGCCCGCGGGCGATGCGGAGGAGCTGATGCTGCCGTATGCGTTGCCTGTAACAGCGCCTGGCCAGGAAGCCTTCCTGACCGTGCGGTTCTGGCTGGCTTCCGATACGAGCTGGGCGGAGGCGGGCCATGAGGTGGCCTGGGAGCAGTTCGCGCTGCCTGATGTCGTGTCGGCGCCCAACCTGGTGGCTTGGGATGCCATGGCCGTGCTAGAGGTCACGGAGCAGGAGGGCGCTCTTGAGGTCGTGGCAGAGGATTGCAGCCTGAGCTTTGATACGGCGACGGGCATGCTGGCTGCCTGGGATCGGAAGGGCGTACCCCTGGTGGCCGATGGGCTGCGGCTGAGCGTCTGGCGCGCTCCGACGGACAACGATGGCTTCAAGTTCATGCCCGAGATACCTGGCAAGCCGCTGGCACGTTGGCTAGATGCAGGGCTTGACCAGGTAGAGTGGTCGCTGGTGTCGTTTGGGTGGGAGCGTCTGGCTCCTCAGGTCGTTCAGGTGCGGACGGTCCACCGCGTGCAGGCCGAGGAGGCCAAGGTAGGATTCGAGCACGAGACCACCTACACGGTGTACGGATCGGGCCACGTCCGCACCGAGCACACCGTGGTCTGCGATCCGGATCTGCCGCCGCTGCCTCGCGTGGGCGTCGAGTTGAGCATGCCGGCTGGGTTTGAGCAGTTCGCTTGGTTCGGCCGCGGTCCCGAGGAGAGCTACATCGACCGCAACGCCGGCGTCGCCGTGGGTCTTTATGAGGGCACCGTCTGGGAACAGCATGTGCCCTATATCGTGCCGCAGGAGAATGGCAACAAGACCGAGGTGCGGTGGGCGGCGGTGACCAACGAAGATGGCGTGGGGCTGCTGGCCAGCTTTACGCCGTTGATGGAGACCAGCGTGGGCCACTATACCGCCGACGATCTGTATGCTGCGTCTCATACCAACGAGCTGACGCCTCGGCAAGAGACGATCTGGCACATGGACGCGCGGCAACAGGGTCTGGGCGGCGGGAGCTGTGGGCCGACTACCCTGGACAAGTACCTGGTTCCCCCGAGCACCTACCGGTTCGAGGTGCTGCTACGCCCGGTGGAGACCCATCTGGCCAAGCTGCGCATTCTGGGCCGAGAGCGTCCTGCCTAGTGACGCGTCCGTTCCGAACACAGGGCCCTCGGTGCCTCCACGTGAGCGCCGAGGGCCTTGTCACGTGCGGCAGACGTGATCGCTATTCGACGAGCCGGTATCGGTAGAGCTGCATGGATCCGACCTGTTGCGAGCTTACCTCAAACAGAGGCTCGCACAGTGCCGAGAGCGACTGGTTGGCATAGATGGGTCGCTCTCTGGCCATCCGTACTAGATAGGATCGCATGCTATCGGCCATGCCCGAGCGGGGCGAGTAGGGCATCGGCTCGGCAAAGCGCAGGTCGGTGCGTCCCTGCTCCAGGTTGGCGACATAGACAAAGGGATACAGATGGTACCAATCGAGGAGGACCAGCGCATCGGGCTCTAGAGCGGACACCGTCGCGCTGATGCTAGCGTGCCAGCGCTCGGTCTCTTCTACCGTGGGCACGCCGGTCAGCTCGTGGGGCGCTTTGGCGTTGCCTAGCAGTCGCCATGGCGCGGGAGTCCCGCGCGTGAGGAGAATGGTAACTAGGAGCAAGCCACTCGTCAGCAGCGTAACAAAGCTCTGCCGCCCTGGGAGTCGCTTCCGCAGTGCACGGATGCTCACCGCGATGCCCGCAGTGAGGCCAACGCCCGCGTAGAGCTGGGCATTGACGAAAAACACGTGGATATCGCCGATGCTGTAGTTGAGCGTGTACAGCATCTGGACAGCATAGCCAAGGGCCACAAGCAGTGCGACGCGCCAGCTCCTGCTGAGGAGGGCGATGGCGCCGACGCCCGTCAGGGCCAGGCCCACCACGCCCAGATCGCGCAACAGGGCGCCCCCGTACGCCACTGCGTTCCGGGGCATGATGGCGGCCGGGTCGGCAAACATGGCAGACCGCCACTGGCATCCGCTGAGCAGGAACCAGAATCGGCCGATGGGGCGGTCAAGCACCCCCTCCGCCACGCCCCAGGCGCTATGCGCGGGGGCATAGGCGATCTGGATCATGCTATGGGGGCTATCCACGGCGTCCACCAGGCAAAAGGCTCCAAAGAGAAGCAAGAGGCCGAGGACGCCTCCCGCCAAGGCAGCGGGCAGATCTCGCCGCCAATCGGGCTGGCAAGCCAGGACAAAGACAGCGGCAGCGGGAGCCAGCAGGAGCACGGTCCCGTGGGCGCCGAGGCCCAGCCCCCCGACCACTCCTGCCGCGAGGAGGTAGCCAGGACGGCGCTTGGCCCGCCATTGGAGCAGCAAGACCAGTACGGCGCCGGCAAAGGCCGCTCCCGCCGTATAGACCTCGGCAATCACGGCCTGCGACCAGATCGTCTTGGATGTGGCCACGACGGCAGCCGCGATAGCTGCGGCCCACCTGTCGTCGGTAGCGAGACGACCCGCGAGGTAGAGGCAGCTCATGGCGACGGCGCCCATCAAGCCTGAGAACAGGGTGATACAAAGGGCCGGCGTTCCCAACGGCAGATAGGCCCATAACCGCGCTAGCAGGATGTAGGTCCAATACCCGGTCGTATGGGCATGGCCCACCAGGTTGCCCAGCACCTGGAACTCGCCGCCATCGCCCGGAAGTAGGCCCGGGGCGGCTGTGTGAAAGTAGATCGCCACGCTGGCTGCCAATACCAGCGTGGCGATGCCGAAATCCTCGCGATCCAAGGACGACGGTTGATTCTGTTGCGTCATGATGTACCTCGGGATCGCAACGTGATTGCTAGCCTAGGCGAGCTAGGCGCCGAACTTTTGCATGCGTAACGCGTGCCCCAGGGCGAGCGGTAAGAGCTCGCAGGCGGGCATGCGTGGTCCGAGGGAGCCGGCCAGACAGGCCGTCTCGCCAAAGCTGGTGACCGTGTCGGGACGGACGGTCTTGCTGTAGAGCATGGCCGGCACGGGGTGCCAGCTATGCGACTTGAGCACCGCCGGCGTCGAGTGATCGCCCGTGACGATCATCACGTCTGGATCCAGCGCCAGGATTCGGGGCAACAATGTGTCTACATGCTCAATCAGGCCCACCTTGCGGTCGAAATCGCCGTCCTCTCCGGCGCTGTCGGTGGGCTTGACGTGGAAGAAAAAGAAATCATAGTCACCCCAAGCCTGCTCCAGCGTGGCGACCTCGTCCTCGATCTCGCCGTGATGAACATCGAGGACTTTCATGCCGACCAGCTTGGCTACGCCGCGATACATGGGATAGAGGGCGATGGCAGCGGCTCGCAGGCCATAGACGTCGCTGAAGCTGGGCCAGTTGGGTTTCTGCGCAAAGCCGCGCAGCACGATCCCGTTGGCCGGGTGACGGTCGGCCAGCGCTTTCTGGGCCTGAGCTAGGAATTGCTTCACAAGCTCGGCCGTTTTGGCGGCTTCAGGGCGCAGTGCCCGCGGCTCGAGAGGCGGCACGCCCGTGGCTTGAGGATCGGTCTCAGAGATAGCCTCCGAGAGCCCCTCGCCGCGGAGCACGAACAGCGCGCGATAGTCCTTGACCGGCTCCACAAACACCTCGACGCCCGGAAGCTCTATCTGGCTTAGGATCTCGCACAGCTCGGCCCCGACCTCGGTGGGGATGCGGCCCGCGCGGCGATCCGTCACGCGGCCCTGCTCATCGAGGGTGCAAAAGTTGCCCCGCGCCGCGACGTCCTGGGGCTCTAGCGGAAAATCGATGCCTAGAGCTGAGAGCACGCCGCGCTGCACCTGATAGACGAGAGGATCATAGCCGAATAGCCCCAGGTGAGAGGGCCCGCTGCCTGGCGTGACGCCGGTAGCCACCGGTTGATGAAGGCCGCAGATCGAGCGGGCGGCCAGGGCGTCCATGTTGGGCGTCTGGGCTGTCTCGAGCTCGGTAAGGCCGCCCTCCTTCTGGGGGAGCCCTCCTAGGCCGTCCATCACAAGGAGCACGATCTTGGTGTCGGCTGGCTGCTGGAGTTTGGCGATCAAATCTAGGTCCATGTGGGTGCCTCCTCTGAAACGGATGCGCAGCCGTCGTGCGCTGTGCACGAGATGGTAACGTGTTCGCTCGCTAGGATACAACAGATCACCCGCCAGGGCCAACGAGGGTCACACGCCTGCTGCTTAGAGGAGCTCGATGTCCCCCATATTGGGGACGGGAAGCGTGTCCTCCCACAGCGAGTGGCCGTCGGCGTGCAGCAGCGGCTCACAGGGCATGCCATAGGCGTTGGCCATGGCGACCCTTGACTTGTGTAAGGATACTCGTCCACCGCGCCGCCGACCAGGCGTAGCGGAGATGCTGGCCATGCTTGGAGCGGAGGCGAGAGCAAGGAGGAATAGGCCCCAAACGCGGAACGAGCTCTGTCCATCGCCGCCCAACGCGATGTCCAGAGCCCGTCCACCAAGGAGGAAAAGAGAAGAGCCGTTCCCTTTCTTGGGAACAGCGGGGCTGCGCAGGGTCGTCAGGTCTGCTCAGCCTCGACTACGCTCACATTATAGCCCATTGCGCGCCATTCCGCATGGGCGATGATGCGGAATTGGTTTGCGTGTTTCTACGGATTCGGCTCCCTCATCGTGCATGCCAGAGCCGCGACCATGTACAGTCGCGGCTCGGTGCGCCAGTCTCGTCGACGTTCGCTCTAGACGGGGGCCAGGGTGCCTGCAAAGATCTGCCAGGCTAGCGCCGTCTTGGCCAGCAGGCTCAGCACGATGTAAACGCGCTCGCCAAAGAGATAGTCCTTCCAGCGGCCCACGCCCTTATACTGCAGGACCATGTTCACAGCGAATGAGTTAAAGAATACAAAGATGGTCGGGATGATGGCGTAGACGAATCCCGGCGGCTCGGCGCCTGCCGATGAGAGGGCACCAGCGAAATAGAGGACGATGACGATCCAGGGGATGATGCCCGCGATGCTGCCGTACACAAAGGCTGTCCAGTTGGTGCGCTCTGTGTGCTGGTTGTGGAGCTCCATCATGATGCCAAACAGGTTCATCATGGCGTTGAGGCCAAAGGCCAGGATCATGCTGCCGAGGTCCCAGATGCCTACCAGCATGCCAATCAGCACGATCATGAGCGAGGAGCTGAGGGCGTACTCGTAGAATCGCACAGGGTTCATGCCCCGCTTTAGGTTGCTGACATACCGCTTGTAGCCCACTGTGCTCAGGTAAAAGTGGGCGATGGCCGATAGCAGCAAGAAGGCGGCGACGGCGGGCCCGAACCTGAGTTCGTAGAGGAGCTCTGGGTTGGGCGTCAACGAGAAGGTCTCTCGATCGAACCTGAGATAGTTGGTGTAGATGGGGTAGGTGGCGGCGTTGCTGATGACGATCATCAGCACGCCCTGGACCAGGTGGAGGAACCCCATGATGAGGTTGAACCTCCGTAGGCCGCGGAACACGCTGTCGGGGCGCTCGACGGTCTCTGCTGTCGTCATGGCGCTGACTCCTTGTGCATGGTGCCATGTCTGCGATCACAGAACCAGTATAGCGCGTGATGAGCGGATTGTCAAGAATAGTTAGAAATAAATAATCATTATTATATACTCTCCTTTGCAGGCCTGGCGTCGATGGCGTCCCGCGGCAGCTCGGGCTGCTGAAGGATCTCCTCGACGGTAAACACGTTGAGGATGATCTCCCCCGCGCCCTGGCGATCGTGGTCGTGGACCGCGTGGAGGATACCTGGGGGGCCTTCGACAGCGTCGGGATAGGACACACTGTCGCGGGCGTCCAGCAAGAGTCGCCTGGCGAACCGGCAGTCGTTGTCTGCCTCGCTCAGGTAAGCATACAGGACGCGGCGCTCGCGAGGATGCGGCGTGCTGATGAGGAGCAGGCGTCCACACGCCAGCCGTCGGATGAAGAAACGACTGCCTGGATTCACGATGCCAGTGGGCGATGGCTCTGACCAGGTGAGGCCGTCGTCGCTAGAGTGGGCCTGCCAAAGCACGCCGGCGCCTGTGCGGATGAGCATCCAGAGTGTGCCATCGCCGAGCTGAACGATCATGTTCTCCAGTGCCCAAGGGGGAGCCTTGATGGCGCCGTGCAGTGACCAGGTTTCACCCTTGTCGTGCGAGATGGCGACGCCCTGCAACTGTTCATCGTGGGCGAACCAACCCTCGGGAGCTTGGCGAGCCCACGTCACAGGAAGCACCCACGCTCCGCTGGTCAGCACGGTGGGCTTGTTGAGGCGAAAGCTGAATGGCGCGTCGATGGTGATGCGGATGGGAGCGCTCCAAGCGGGCGAGGCGGGGTCGGCATCGTCGGCTCGCAAGGCCCACAGGCTGTAGGTGTGCTCCTCCAGGTTAGCCAGATTGTAGAACAGCCACAGGCGATCGTCGGGATCGCGCCACAGGGCGGGATCGTAGGCCCGCGTGGAACCGGGCGGATCCACGATGGGCACAGGATCAGTCCATTGGCGACCATCCGGGCTACTCGTAAGAAGGATCCGATTAGCTGGGTCCGGCTCACGGGGTCCGCCGCTGAAAAAGGTACACCAGAGACGGCCCGAAGGCGAGCGCTCGATGCCTGGGATGCCCTGCCATAGGCGGGAGCTTTTGCTGGATACGAGATGCGTTTGCATGGATCCTCCCGATTGTCTTGTGGGACCAGCTCCTCGCCACTGCTCGCAGTCTGGGCGGGGGAGCACTAGCGATTATGTCGCTCCCTTGCCCAGCGGACAAGGCCGAGGAACAGATTGAACCGGGGCACACGCCGCGCGTAAGCAGTGTAGCTCGCGCCTAGACGTGTGCGGAGGGCATGTTCCTCTTTCAATGACAAGGCGACGTACAAAACGATGCTGACTGCGGCAAGGAGCCCAGCCCACCAGCGTTGCAGCAGCATGGCCAGACCGACGCCAAGTATCATGTAGCCGAGGTACTGGGGGTGACGAACCAGCGCGTATGGGCCTCGGTCAGCGACGACAGCCGTATCCATGTAGGAGGCCGCTGGCATGGACTCTGGCCGCGTCTTGGATCCAAGAAAAAAGAATGGCGAAATGTACAGCCACGGACTAGCCAGCAGCAGTGCGATGCCCAGGGCGCGCAGGACTTGGCTGGGCCCGCTAGCCAACACGAGCTTGGCGGCCACAAGCGCCATCGTGCTACCCATGGCGGTCCAGGCGAGGCAAGGCCTCGGTCGGTCGGTCATAGAGCGCCCTCCGCTTGTGATGGCGGCATCGCTGCTGGCCCAGTATAGCATCTCTGGATGACGCTCGATAGCCCGTGCGGTCGAATGTGCGACGGAGGTCTGTCCCTTGTGGTACAATGGGGGCGAGCGCGAAATGGCCTATGGACTCTTTCGATCTTGTAGGCGAGGGGCGCGGGCACACGAAAGGGAGGTCCACTAATGAGCGCGTACGCAGAGGGATCTGCGAGTCGCAAGGAACTGCTGAAGGAGTTGATCCTAGACCTGCATCGAGGCGGCGATCTCGAGGAGATCAAAGCGCGGTTCAAGGAGCTGATCGGGGACATCACGGCGGTGCAGATATCCGAGCTTGAGCAGGAGCTGATCGACGAGGGCCTTCCCGTCGAGTCGGTCCGCGAGCTATGCGACGTGCATCTGTCCATTTTTGAGGAGGCGCTGCAGGATCAGAGCGGTCACGTCGTGCCGCCTGGCCATCCCGTGCATACGGCCAAGTACGAGAACTATGCCCTAGGAGAAGTGCTGGGATTGCTGGAGCAGGCCATCGGCGAGCTTCCGAGCGAGAGCGCGTGGGGGCAGGTGCGCGCCTTTGCCGATCAGCTCTCTCAGGTGGAGAAGGTTTACCTTCGCAAGGAGAATGTCCTGTTCCCTTACTTGGAGCGCCACGGCGTCAAGGGGCCTTCCTCGGTGATGTGGAGCATCCACGATCTCATCCGCGATCGCCTCAAGGACCTGAGCGCGGCGGCTGCTCGCCAGGATGCCGACGAGGTGAGGGCCGTGTTCGGACCCTTGCGCGACGAGATGGCGGCCATGTTCGACAAGGAAGAGCAGGTGCTCTATCCGACGGCGCTCAAGCTTCTGAGCGACGCCGAGTGGAAGGCCATCGCCGAGCAGAGCGAGAGCATCGGCTATGCGCTGGTGGAGCCCAAGGCCGAGTGGGCGCCCGATGTGGAGGCGGCGCCCATGTCCCAGCCGGGTGTAGCCGAGCGGGGCGAACCTAGTGGCACCGTGCCGTCCTCGCTGGAGCAACTCTCGCTGGATGTGGGTGCCCTGACGCCCGATCAGATCAGGTTGATGCTATCCCGATTGCCGGTGGATATCACCTTTGTGGATGAGACCGATACCGTGTGTTACTACTCCCAGGGGGAGGAGGAGCGCGTCTTTGTGCGAGAGCCCGCCATTATCGGGCGCAAGGTACAGAACTGCCACCCACCAGCGAGCGTCCACATCGTGAATCGGCTCCTGGATGCCTTTCGGCGGGGGGAGCGCGACGTGGCCGAGTTCTGGATCCAGATGGGCGACAGGTTCGTGCATATCCGCTACTTGGCGCTACGGGATGGCGATGGTAACTATCGCGGCACCATCGAGGTGACACAGGACGTGACCCATATCCGTGCGCTCACCGGAGAGAGGCGCTTGCTGGACGAAGCGATGGGAGACTGATGCAGATCGGTTTGACCCGCGATGGCTTTCTGGTGAGGCCTGCTGTGGGCCCCCGTGGAGGTCGCTTGTGACGACGACGCAGGAACCCGAGACGGTGCCGGCCCCAAATCAGGAAGAGCTGCAAGGCATGTTGCGTGCCGTGCTGCAGCACTGGCGCGACCGCGCGTACCTGGAGAATCACCCCCTGGCGGAGCGGGTTTCCGCCAGTGCCGATGCCTTGGGCGTAACGCGAGGCCAGGCTCTGCGGCGGCTGCTGCGAATGGCCATCGAGGCGATGCAACCCGATCTGGGCATTCGCGCCAACGCACCCGAGGCTCGCCCCTACGAGATCCTGTGCCGTCACTATATCGGGGATCAGCCCATCGTCAAGGTGGCGCAGGACCTGGGCGTGGGTGAGCGGCAGGCCTACCGCGAGCTGCGGCGGGGGATCGAGGCGCTAGCGTCCATTGTGGCCAAAGAACTAGAGACCGGCGCTTCGCTAGATGGGCTTTCGCAGCTTCACCAGGAGGTCGAACGCCTCGCTCGGTCGCGCGCTACCCAGGCCGATCTGGTGCCGTTGCTCCGTGAGACGGTGCACCAGGCACGCCCCTTGGCCGCTCAGCAAGGCAGCGAGCTACGTTTCTACGCACACGTCACCAGCCTGCCGGGGGCGGTGAACCGGGTCATGCTGCGCCAGGCGGTGTTGAACCTCCTCAGTCACATGATTCGCCATCAAAAGGGCGGTGCGGTGACTTTCGAGGTGGCTCGTCGGCAGAAGGCTGCCGTGTTGACCTTTGCCTATCGCCCAGCCTCTGACCTGGCCGAGGCGGACCCTGCGCGACCCTATGCTATCTCACAAGGGTTGTTTGCATCGTTGGGCGCCGAGACCTCGGTCCGCTCTCTGAGCGATGGCCGTGCGTCGCTGACGGTGAGACTTCCGCTCGAGGACAGCTATACCCTGCTGATTGTGGATGACAACGCGGGTCTGACGGCTTTGTTCACGCGCTATCTGCAGTCGTTGCCCATTCGCGTCCACAGCGCGCCAGACATGGCCAACGCCCTGGCGCTAGTAGATGAGGTGCGGCCGGACGTGATCGTCCTGGACATCATGATACCCGAGCACGATGGCTGGGATATCCTCTCGGCCATCCGTGAGCGGGAGGCTGGCCAGAGGGCCCGCGTCGTCGTCTGCTCGGTGATCGACGACCCAGAGCTCGCCTTTGCGTTAGGTGCGGATGCTTTTCTCCTGAAACCAGTACGGCGGGCAGAGCTCATGGCTACCTTGGAGCAGGTGTTAGGGCGGCAGGATCCGGCCGAGGCGTAGCCTTGGGTGACCTGCCAGCGGAGGCGGTGATGAGCGATTCGCGATGGGCTGCGATGGGTACATACGCCACCACAGAGCTGCAGGCGTTCCGGCGGCGGCTGTTGCTGGCGGCTGCCGTGCTTTGTTTCTATGACGTGTGGCTGTTCCTGCCATACGACACCAGCTCGGAGAGCTTTTCGGGGGCGGGCTACGCTAGCCTCGCCCTGGGCACGCTGCTCGCCGTGGGCGTCTATTTGCTGAGAAACACGCGCACGCGCTGTGCTACGGTGCTATTGCTGGTGGGACAGTTGCTGCTGCAGCCTCTGGTGGCGTGGCAGCATGGCGAGGTCGTAGCGCTGGCTCGCCTGGCGTTGCTCCCCCTGTTGGCGGCGATGCTTGCGGGTCGCTGGATGGGCCTGCTCATGGCGCTAGGCGTACTGGCCGAGGCCGTGGGCCTGCAGGCGATGGCAGGTAGCACCCTGCTTTCGGCCAATTGGGTAGCCATCCTGATGGCCCTCATAGGCCTGGGGTATCTAGCCGACGGTGCGCTGGACACCATGGACACGCTGGAGCACGACCTGGCCGATACGCAGCGCAACCGGATCGAACAACTGCGCGATCACCAGGGCGAGCTAAACCGCACCCTCAAGGCATTGGATGAGGCCTACGTGCGACTGCAGCGCTCCAACCAGGAGCTCCGCGTTGCGCGGCGCGAGGCTGAGGAGGCTCGTGCGCTCAAGGAGCGGTTTGTGGCCAACGTGAGCCACGAGCTGCGGACGCCGCTGAACGTCATAGTCGGCTTTGCAGAGCTGATGTACCTGGAGCCTGAGAGCTATGCTGGGGCCACGCTGACGCCCGAGTTCGAAGACGACTTGCGGCAACTCTACCGCACCAGTCGGCACCTGCAGGATCTGGTCAATGACGTGCTCGATCTTTCGCGCATCGATGCCGCGGTTTTGCCCATGTTCCGCGAGTGGCACGACCTACGCGACATTGTGCGTGAAGCGCTGGACACCGTGCGGCCACTTTTTGATCAGCGCCACCTGTGGGTCAAGGTTGAGGAGGACGGCGAGCTCCCGTTGCTCTTTTTGGATCGCACCCGCATACGGCAGGTGTTGCTGAATCTGCTCAACAACGCCGCGCGCTACACGGACACCGGCGGCATCACCGTGGAGCTCTCGGCCCGAGACGACGACGTGTTGATGGCCGTGCGCGATACGGGCGTCGGCATCCCGCCGAAGCAACTCGAAGTGATCTTTGAGGAGTTCCGACAGGTGGACATGACCTCGCGGCGACGCGAGGGTGCCGGGCTGGGATTGGCGATCAGCCGCCGCTTTGTCGAGCTCCATGGCGGCAGCATGTGGGCAGAGAGCAGCTTGGATCAGGGCAGCGTGTTTTACGTTTCACTGCCGCTGTCGTGGACGACGGCCGAGGCAGAGACGTTGCGGCAGATACCCGACATGCCATCGCGACCGGGCGAGCTGTTGCCGGTCGTGGTCGTGGATCCCGACCCTACCTTTGGCGATATGGTGCAGCGCTATCTGGGAGATCGCCAGGTGTTGGCGGCCGCCGACGCGGTGGAGGCCGAGGTGGCGATACGTCGCGAGCACCCGGCCGGCGTGCTGGTCAACCTGCCCCCCGATGCGCCTGCTGACGCTTGGTATGGCAACCTCTGTGAGGTGAGCGAGCGCTACAACGTGCCCATCATCCGGTGCTCCATCCCCAGTCCGAGTTGGATGCAGCGTGGCGACGGAACGGAGCTGAACGCCGTGCTCATCAAACCGGTGTCGCAGGCCAATCTCAGGGCCACTTTGGCACGGGTGGCGCCTAGCGCGGAGAGGATTTTGGTCATCGATGACAGCCGCGGCTTTCTCAGCCTGATGACACGCCTTCTCAAGGGGCGCGATGGCGACCGCCGCGTCTATACCGCTGCGACGGGCGAGCAGGGTTTGGAGCTGGCCCGGTCCGAACGCCCCGACTTGGTGCTGTTGGACATGGTGCTGCCAGGCATCGATGGGTTTGAGGTGCTAGAGCGCCTTCGCGCCGACCGCGATTTGGCAGATACAAAGGTGGTAGGCGTGACGGCTACCGACTATGTGCACGAGCTTCTCCAGCATGCGCAGGGCCATTTCTCGC
>JBNGEB010000019.1:0-267 GCA_049975585.1 Anaerolineae bacterium | reverse complement strand
GGGGATCCCCACGCCTTCTGTGTTTGACATGGTCAAGCGGCTATTGGCCACGTTGTGGCCCGCGTACAGCGACGAGTCGCCGGAGAGCTAGCCGCAGCGTCTGGCTTTCAGGGCCCTGTCACGGGCGCCCTCGCGCAGTAGGATGTCAGTAAGATGTCTTGCGCGACACGTGGAACCTGCTATATTGTGATATAGGCCCTGTATGTTATCCTGTTGGGCTAGCTGCCCTGAAAGGAGGGACGAGAAGTATGGCAAGAGAACCCCGCT
>JBNGEB010000018.1:21596-22046 GCA_049975585.1 Anaerolineae bacterium | reverse complement strand
GAAGCCCAAGCCTGAGCCAGGAGCGCCCCATCAGCAACCAGAACCGCGCAAACAGCCCGCGGTCGTCCTTGCGTCCTTGCGGAGCCATGCGACGGGTCGCCCATAGATAAGCACCCAGCGCCAAGAACCAGAGCAACGCGCCGCGCAGCAGGGCGTCCTCGTCGTGGCTCCACAGCGCCTGCGCTGCCACGCCCAGCAGAAACGCCAGCACTACCAGCAGGAATGTCCGACGAGAGCCCCTGGAGACCATGCCATCAGTCCTTGGTGGCAAGCACGGCGAGATTAACAAAGGTACGCGCGTTCCGCATCAAGCGTGGAAGCTCGTTCCAGCGGTCCACCCAGTTCAGCACGCCCAGCGCCCAAGTCAGCGGACTCCAGCGGCTCTGGCTATTCTCCGCACCACGAAACCGATCGGTCGAGCGCGCCACGGTCTCTGGCAGCAACCCACGC
>JBNGEB010000018.1:15693-21586 GCA_049975585.1 Anaerolineae bacterium | reverse complement strand
CTGCAGCAGCGTCTTCCCAACCGTGTACACCAGAAACTGGCTGCCCGGAAAGCAATAGTGCGTCAGATTCGCCGTATCGAGGATGCGCAAGCCCTGCGAGCGCACCAAGCCGTGAAGCTCCTCAGGGTCGTAGAGGCGCACGTGGTTGGCCCAGATGCCAGCAAAGGGCCCTCGGCGCACCGGCGGACAGCCCACCGTCATGAACGCGCGGTTCAGTGGATCGAACCAGCCCGAGAAACTTGCCGGGGGCACGGTGATGGCCAGCAAACCGCCGGGAGCCAGCACGCGCACGATCTCCTGCAGCCCGACCGCATCATCCTCAAGATGCTCGAGCACCTCCGAAAGGATAATCCGGTCAAAGGAGCCATCGGCGAAAGGCAAGTCCTCGATACGCGCGCGAGCTAGGAGGGCGCAGTCCCCTAGGTGGCCCTTGGCATACTTGAGGGCGGCCGTGTCCAAGTCCACGCCCGCCAACGGGAGATCCGGCCATAGCGTGGAAACGGCCTTGAGATAGAAGCCCATGCCGGTGCCGCCATCCAGAATGGCCTGACCAGGCTCCGGAGCCAGTCGTCGCAGCACCCAACGCACACGCCGTTTGTAGGCCGTATCGCTCTCGTTGCGCAGCAGCCGGTCCAGTAGCCGCTTTTGCTCCTCAGATAGCGCCTTGAAAGCTTCCATGAGGCCCCTCCCCAGCCCTCAGATGAGGCTCTGGAGCAGCTCTTCATACGCCGTGATCGCCTTGTCCACGTCAAACACCGCCTCGATCTCCTGACGCGGCCGCACATAGGCCTCGCGATCACGGATCACCGCGATGATCCCCTTCGCCAAAGCCTCAGGATCCCGTGGAGCAACCAACTTGCCCATACCACTCAGCTTCACGACCTGACGTGCGCCCGGAATGTCAGTGGCCACCACCGGCGTGCCACTGAGCATCGCCTCCACCTGCACGCTCGCAAAACAGTCGGTGCGGCTAGGGAGGCAGAACACATCACACATGGCATAGAACTGGGCCAGACGCGACGGATCACGAATGAGGCCCAACATCACCAGATGGTCGCTGTAAGCCTCCAGCAAGGGCCGGCAGCTCTCATAGAACCGCTCGTATGCCACGTGATGCTCCCCCGCGAACACGAACTTGGCGTCGGGGAACTGCTCAAGCACCAGCGGGATCGCTTGCAGCAGGTAATCAAACCCCTTCTCGTGTACGAACCTGCCGGCAAAGCCAACCAGAGGCGAATCTTCCAAACCCAGCTCACGCTTCCACTGGATCGGGTCACCGTTGGGCCGAGGGAACACCACTGGAGGTAGAATGGGAACAACCTTTGAGGCATGCGGACGGAGAAACCCCGAGTGCTCCACATAGTCGGACGTGTAGATGCTGATGCGATCCGCCTCCTCAGCACCCCAATCGAGCAGTCGCCCGACGATGCGCTGAACGACCTGATCCCAAGCCGATTCGGGCATCACCAAATCGCCGTGGTGGGTCATCAACACCCGTCTCCCTGCCCGGTGCGCCAGCCAGCCCACCAACCAGGCCTCCAGCATAGGCGTGTGAAGCTGCACCACGTCGTGCTCCTGCAAGAGCCGCCAGACGGCCAAGGGATACCCCGGCATCACCTGCCCACGCGAGAGCCGGAACCAGGCCGGCACCCGAACGATGCGCACGCCCTGATGCATCTCCTCGCGCGGGAGATCCCGGCTGTACCACGAGGTCACCACCGTGATCTCGTGACCCCGAGCCGCCAGCCCCTCCGCTATACGCTGTGCAAAGGCCGTGAGCCCTGTCCAGTGCGGATAGTAGTAGGTCAACGCTGTCAGGACTCTCACGACGCGCCCAGCCCCTCTTCTCCTACGACCTTGTCCGCTACATCCCGCGAACTAGCGAGCTCACGCGCTCTGCCAAGGCTCAAGCCCTCTTGCACCAACCCGATTAGCCCCAGCGCCATCAGCGCCAGCATGGTGAACACGTGTAGTCCGAGCGCATAGCCGGTGGCCTCGCTCTGAGAGACGCCATAGATGAGCAGGGCCTGAACCGCCGCCCACTCAAAGACCCCCAGCCCGCCCGGCGATGCGGGAATCGCCATCCCCAACCCGGTGGCCACGAGCACCAGAGACGCAGCGTGGAACGGAAGGCCCGTCATCCGGAACACCGCCATCAGCACATAGTTAAAGAACGCATAGCCCATCCAGATCACAACCGAGAACAGGATCAACCCTGGTGCACGGTGTAGATCCAATAGCACACTGAACCCTTGCACAAGGTCGGTGAGGCCCGATCGCACGCTATCACTGCCCAGAAACGGGATGCGCCCAACCAGCCGCCATAGGAGATCGATGCCCCGGTCCCCAAAGCGCGCCAGCAGCAACATGCCCAGAATGGCTGCCAGGGCAATGCTGCCCAGCGTCAACCCTGCGGTGGACGCCCAGGCGGGAAGTGCCACAAAGGGTATGAGCACCAAGAGCATCACCACGACGGTGAGCATATCGAGGATGCGTTCCATGAGCACCGTCGACAAACCGCGCCCAATGCCCCCCTTGGCACGTCGCCCCACCAGCACACCCCGGACGATCTCGCCCGCCTTGGCGGGAAAGGTGTTATTGAGCAGGTAGCCGATGTTGACGAGGCGAAAGAGCCACAGCGTCGAGAGGGGCGCGTCACCGTTGAGCAGCAGACGCCAGCGATAGGCACGCACCAGATTGATGAAGATCAACAGGAGAAACGCCGGGATCAGGTAAGCGTACCTTGCGCGAGAGAACAGCCCCCACAGCTCGCCCCAATCGAGCTCGCGCAGGACGAGAAACAGGAACAGGAGGCTGATGGCTATTCCAATGGCAACCTGGAACCGGCGTTTGCGCATAGTGCTCCCTGTCCATCGCAAAGGCGGCCCCAGGACAGGGGCCACACGAAGGCCGATTATAGCATCACGGCGTGCTGGGCGCCAACGCGGTCCGCCCAGACGGCGTTAGGGAAGCTCCAGGTTCGCGACACCCAAGGCTGCCTCTAGCTCGCTGCGGCTCAGCCATTGGGTCCGACGAAAGAGCAGCGGCTTGGGGTGGTCGTACACGGTAAAGCTCTCGTCGGCGGGACCAAGCGAGATGGCTACACGGGCTGCCTCTCGCGCTTCCATCAGAGCCGGCACCGGCAACCCCACATGCGAGAAGGTGTCATCCACCAGCTCGACGCCGAGCAAGCCGGGGTAGGCAGTCGCATAGTACACCAGCTCAAAGCCGAGCTCCTCCCCCATCAGTGCCTCATAGTAGCGCGACGTCAAAGGATACCGCTTTGGCAAGCGTGGGATCGTATCGTAGAGGCGGTTGCTAGCCAACACCACATAGTCGGCACTCTGCAACATCCCAATCAACGTGTCCGCCTTTTCCCTGCTATCCTTGTCATAGGCTGGGAAGCGAAGCAGGTACAGCTCGTCGTAGCAGGCATCCGCTCCCTCCTGCCGCTGCGTGAGAGGCAGGGGATCGTCCCAGTGTTCCAGCATGAGGACCGAGCCGCTCGGCACCGTCTGGCAGATATAGTGAGTGGCCTGGAGCCACGGGTGCTCCTGCGCATACACGCGCATGTAGGCCAAGGCATAGAGAACGGTACCGGCGACGACCACGATCGCGGCGAGGCGCCCCACAAAACGCCACACACCGCGACGGAGCATCCATCCCCACGAAATCAGATTGGCCGCCCACAAGCACAGAAGCGGCGTGACGGGCAACATGTAGCGAGCGAACTTGGCATGGAGGCCGCCCACCAGCGCGACATACACCGAAGCCCACGCGAGCAGGATCCCTAGTCCCGCTGCACGCAACCGATCGCCGGACCGGGCTGCCTTCCCGATGGAGGCGACCTGGAAGCCGATGCCCGCCAAGCCTGTTACACCCAAAGGAATGCCTAGCGACCACAGGACAAGCTGCCGAAGGTGGTAGAGATACGGCGTGGTCGCAAGGTACTGGCGCGTGTAGGGCACGTCCAAGGCCCCGCTGGCCATCCGCCCCTCGTGGATGACGTCCCGCACAAAGCGAAACGGATCGATCAGCGTGTACGGTTGTGCCAAAACCATCACAACCGCGGCGCTGGCAAGCGTCAGGGCCAAGCCTGCCAGTCGCCACCCGAAGCGATACGAGCTCCGTGGCGAATCGGCACTTCCAGCCGGTGCCTTTCCCAAAAGCCAGGCCATGCCTAGGGGCAACGCCAGCGGTGCGGCGCTCACCTTGGTCGCCAAGGCCAAGCCCAAGGCCGCCCCCATGGCGGCGCCCCTGGCCAAGCTTAGACCCTCCAACGCCCGCAGGGCCACGTACAATGTCCACATCGCCAGGAAGGCCAGCATCGAATCCACCGTGTAAAAGTGGGCGAGCTGAATGTGCAGAACTGCCAATGCCATCAAGCCTGCACCCAGAAGGCCCACAGCCCATCCATACAGGCGCCACCCTATGCTGTACACCAACAGGAGTGTGCCCACATCCAGCAGCGCAGCGACCACGCGCCCGCTGAGGTAAAAGCCATGGACGCTGGCAAGATACGGGTCGATCAGCCCCAGCAGCCAGGTGACGCCCCGCAGCAGATAGAGCGGCAAGGACCCATAGGCAAAAAACTGGGGATTCCAGGGGCTCTCGGGAGAGAAGAATTCGGTCAGGCTCAGCGGCCGCGGTAGGTCAAGGCGATCCACCTGGATAAAGATCTGTCGCTCGTCGGGATGAAAGAGCAACCCATCATCCCAAGCCAATCCATACAACCGCAGGGCAAGCGCCACGACGACGATGGCCAGCAAGGGCCAATCCCATCGCTTGAGAGCTCGCAGCGCCTTCCGCGCTAGCATGGCCGGCATTTCATCATCGCACCGCTAGTCCAGCTTCAGGACGGCCAGGAAGGCCTCTTGGGGAATGTCCACGCTGCCAACCCACTTTAGCCTGCGCTTCCCTTCCTTCTGCCGCTCGAGCAGCTTGCGTTTGCGGGTGATGTCGCCGCCGTAGCACTTGGCCAGCACGTCCTTGCGCGCAGCCTTGATCGTAGCCCCAGCGATGACCCGTCCTCCAACCACGGCCTGCACCGGCGCGGCGAAAAGCTGCGAGGGAATGGCCTCCTTGAGCTCGCGCACAAGAGCCCTCCCCTTCTCATAGGCGCGATCCCGATGGACGATCATGGATAGCGCATCCGGCTGTCTAGCACCTGATCGGCCATGTCGCGCCCCTCGATGGTACCCGTCCGCTCAAGCAGCCGGTCCGAGAGAGTGGACTCGCCATGGTCGATGTGCGCGATGATGCAAAAGTTGCGGATACGGTCTTGCTCGTAGCGATGCTTGTCTGGATTCACCAGGATCCTTGTCATAAATGTAACACAAAAGAGGGACAGAAGCGTGAAGACTACCGCCGGTTCGCGCGGAGGGTCTCGATGGCCATCTCGGGCGTGGCGCCTTGCTCCGAGGTCCGCAGATACAGGTAGCGAACAACGTCGCGGGAGACGGCCGCCAGTGGCACGCCGAGGATCAAGCCCCAGATACCAGCCAGCTCGGCCCCAACGACCACGATCACCATCACTACGGCGGGATGGAACCGAACAGAGTAGCCGCTGATGCGGGGCGTGAGGAACAGGTTCTCGATCTGCTGAATCCCAAAGAAGGACAGCGCCACCCAAAGCGCTCGGATGGGGCGATCGAGAAGGGCGATGAGCACGGGCACAAAGGCCCCGATGTACGGCCCGAACATGGGGATGATCTCCGTCACCCCCGCGATCGTGCCCAAGAGCACAGCCATATCCAGGCCAAAGATGATCAACACCACGGTGGAGGCGATGCCCACGATCAAGCACACCAAGAGCCGGCCGCGCAGGTACGAGCTCAACAGCTCGTCGATGATGGTGAGAATGCAACGCGCATCTTCCCGGATGCCCTCTGGG
>JBNGEB010000018.1:14108-15683 GCA_049975585.1 Anaerolineae bacterium | reverse complement strand
GAGAAGCTCGTAGAAGGAACGCGCGATATAACGATTGTCATGCAAAACATAGAAGGTCCAGATGGGAACGATGATCATGCCGATCACAAAGCTGATCGTGGCTGAGAGCTGACTCACGGTACGGATCACGCCGCGCTGAGCGGCCTCCACCAGCGAGTTGAGCGCGCCTTCCACGTTCGTGCGGATCGTTTCCTGGAGCTGGGGCGAGATGCCCGACAGAAGATCCTCCAGATCGTAGGTCAGCAAGGACTGCACCTGTTCCCACAGAACTGGCAACTGCGAGCCGAGCGCCTTGGCCTGCGAGGTGACCACGGGCACGAGATAGGCTATGACACCCGCAATGAAACCCAACACGAACAGATACACGATAACGATGCTCACGCCGCGCGCGAATCGACGGCCTCGCATGAACTTGGGCATATGCGCATCGAGGAAATCCACCAAGGGCAAGAGGATGTAGGCCACCAGGGCTCCCAACAAAAAGGGCACCAACGCGGCCATGGCTGAGAGCAGCACCCAAGCCAGGACCGCCGGGATGAACAGCGTCAAGAGCGTTCGCGTACGTGTATTGCTATCTTGCCACCAAGCCGGGGTCATCCCTCTACCTCGCCAGAACGCACGTCATCCAGTGCTTGGGACACGGCATCCGTAGGATGGAGGTCTGGTCCACCTTGCTCGCGGTCCAGCCAGCACAGGAACTCGATGTTGCCATCGGCCCCCTTGATGGGCGACGCGGCGCAGCCTCGCAGCCGCCAACCCTCATCCACGCACCAGGTCAGCATGTGTTGTAACACCTGACGATGCACTGCAGTGTCGCGAACGATACCACCCCTGCCCACCTGATCGCGCCCGGCCTCAAACTGAGGCTTGACCAAGGCCACTACTTGGCCACCGGAGCCAAGCCAGCCGGCCACGCGAGGAAGAATCAGCCGCAACGAGATAAAAGACACATCGATGGTGACGATCCCCACAGGCTCTGGCAGGCTATCAAGGTAACGCGCATTGGTGCGCTCCATCACTACGACGCGGGGATCCTTGCGGAGGCGCCAGTGAAGCTGACCGTAGCCCACGTCGATGGCATAGACCCGCTTCGCACCGCGCTCTAGGAGCACCTCTGTGAACCCGCCGGTTGAGGCACCGACGTCTGCGGCGACGGCACCGGTGGGATCGAGATCGAACCTGTCCAGCGCGTGAATCAGCTTGTAAGCGCCTCGCCCAACATAGCGCGGGAGTGACTTCACAGTAACGTCGGCATCGGCAGCTACCCGAGTGCCCACCTTGTCCACGACCTGTCCGTCCACCCGAACTTGGCCCGCCTGTATGAGACGTTGCGCCTTGGTCCGACTGGGTGCCAGGCCAAGCCGATGCACAAGCACGTCGATGCGCACGCCATCCATGCGGAGAGGATAGCCTCCGGTCGGTCACGTGTCAAGATGGCTGGCTTGTCTCTCTGCTTTGACGCCGAGTACGTTCTTTCCTATCATCCGTGAACGATGCTCTGGGAGGTGCCTTTTGCTCTTTCATCTGCTGCGCACCATGCGCGACCTATCCCATTGAGCGGCTGCGCGAGCTGGC
>JBNGEB010000018.1:13183-14098 GCA_049975585.1 Anaerolineae bacterium | reverse complement strand
GCCTTGTTCTTTGATGGCCGGTTCTTTGAGCTCCCTAGCCTCCTCCGAGTGGGGGCGGCCTTTGTCATCTTCTGTGGCATCTCCAGCGCTATCTATCTCATCAACGATTTGGTGGACATGGAGCAAGACAAGCAGCACCCGCAGAAGCGCACGCGCCCTCTGGCTTCGGGCGCGCTACCGCCAGCGGTCGCCATTGTGGCTGCGTTGCTGCTCCTCATCATCTGCCTGCCTGCCGCCTTTGTGCTGGATACAGGGTTCGGTTTCACGGCTCTGGCGTACATCGTTCTCATGCTGGCGTACGACTATGTCCTGAAACATGTCGTTATCATCGACTTGATGACCGTATCGGCGGGATTCGTGCTACGGGTTCACGCCGGAGCTGTCGCGGCCGATGTGGGGCGATTCAGCCCGTGGCTATATATCTGCGCCACGCTGCTGGCCCTGTTCATCGCCGTCAACAAGCGACGCCACGAGCTCGTCCTCCTGGCCGAGAACGCTAACAACCACCGCGCCGTCTTGGAAGCGTACACGGTAGAGTTCCTCGATGACGTGACATCGCTAGTGACCGCGGCGACGCTGGTCTCCTATTCGTTCTACACCTTCTCAACGCCCATCGCAGCCGGTACACAGCGGATGATGTTCACTATCCCCTTTGTCTTCTATGCCCTGCTTCGCTATCTGTACTTGGTACGTACGCAGCAAGCGGGCGGTGCTCCCGAAGACATTGTCCTGGGAGATCGCCCGCTGATCGCTGCTGTGCTTCTCTGGGTGGCCACGGCGGGTATCGTCATCTACCTCGCGTAACGCCCCTCCACGACAAAAAGGCGGGAGCATCCAATGCCCCCGCCCTTTTCCCGTTCCAATGCGATCCTCAGAACAGACCGAATCCTAGCGCTTGGTGTACTGAGGCGCCTT
>JBNGEB010000018.1:0-13173 GCA_049975585.1 Anaerolineae bacterium | reverse complement strand
CCAATGCCCCCGCCCCGCTAGATCAGAACTGTCGCAACGGACCAACGGCTAGCGCTTGGTGTACTGAGGCGCCTTGCGTGCGCGCTTGAGACCCGCTTTCTTGCGCTCTTTGACGCGCGGATCGCGCGTCAGGAACCCCGCTCTCTTGAGCTGCGGCCGCAGATCTGGATCCGCCTCGAGCAGAGCTCGCGCCACCCCATGACGGATGGCCTCAGTCTGACCGGTTAGCCCACCACCAGCCACGACCACCGATACCATGAAACGGTCCTGTAGGCCCGTGAGCTGCAGCGGCGAAAGGGCTGTAGCCATGTCGCCCTCCCGCGAAAAGTACTCCTCTGCGGGATTGCCGTTGACGATGCAATCCCCCTTGCCCGGATAGAGTCGCACGCGAGCCGTTGCTGTCTTGCGCCTTCCCGTACCATAATAATACTGAGATGCCATCTGCTGTCCTCCTAGGTTGTCCTTTAGAGCAAACGTGAGGGCCATCCTACTGGATTGACTCGAACTCGAGCACCTTGGGCTGTTGCGCCGCGTGGGGATGGGTGTCCCCAGCGTACACCTTGAGCTTCTTGATGAGTTTCCGCCCAAGGCGATTCTTGGGCAACATGCCCCGCACCGCGTAGGTGATCACCCGCTCAGGATAGCGATCCAACATCTCTGCCAAGCTGCGCTCCCGCAGACCGCCAGGATACTGTGAGTGCCGGTAGTACTTTTTATCCTGCATCTTTGTGCCGGTCACCGCTATCTTGTCGGCATTGATGACGATCACGAAATCGCCAACGTCCATGCTCGGCGTAAAAGTCGGCTTGTGCTTACCACGAAGAATCTGGGCAATCTCACTCGCCAGCCGACCCAGGTTCGCGCCCTCGGCATCCACCACCCACCAATCCCGCTCGATCTCGGACGCCTTGACGGCGTATGTTTTCACTTTCACCCACTCCTTTGAACACCCGCTCGCCGGGCTACTCCCCCAGAGCGCTCCGGGCACCCCACCGCTGATGCTACCCATCATAATCTACACGCAGCAAGCAGAGCCCACGTGCGGGAACGGGAGGCGCGGCTCTCGCGATGTCTCGCGACTGCACCATCTCTGCGAACTCTGTCACCGACCAGTGACCCCGCCCAACCTCCAACAAGCTCCCGACCAAGCGCCTAACCATCCCTCGGAGGAAGCCGTTGGCGCTAACATAGAACCGCAGCACACTGTGAGCCAACCAGAAGGCATCGCGCTCAGCCACCCATCGCGCCTCAAAGACCTCTCGCACCGTGCTGTGTCCGGAAGGCGATTGCCCCAGCGACGCGAGATCTTGGCGTCCGATCACGTGCCTTGCGGCGATCCCCATCGCCTCCATATCAAGGCCGGCGGGCGAGTGCAGAGCGTACCGATCCAACAGTGGCTGTCGTGACCCGCCAGTATAGACGCTGTAAACGTACGTACGCTGCCGCGCGCCATAGCGCGCATGGAACTCCTTGCCGACCTCGTGCACCTCACGGACCGCGATGTCCTCAGGCAGGACGGCGTTCAGCGCACGCTCAAGATCCTCCACCGAGTGTCGCCAGCCAGTACGGAAGCTGATGACCTGCCCGAGGGCGTGTACCCCCGCGTCCGTCCGTCCAGCGCCGATCACCGACACGTTCTCGCGGGTGATCCGCTCGGCGGCCCGCGTCAGCTCGCCTTGCACCGTGGCCTGCTCTGGCTGCCACTGAAAACCGTGGTAGCTTGTGCCATCATAGGCCACCGTCGCCCGGTAATTTCTGATCGCGCCGTCATTCAACGGGCCGTTCGCCTTAGAGCTCACTCGCCCCTATCGACGAGCTCTAACACTGCCATCTCCGCAGCATCGCCCTTGCGCGGACCGAGCTTGACGACTCGCGTATAGCCGCCGGATCGGTCCGCGTACCGTGGCGCAATGTCGTCAAACAGCTTGCGAACCACGGCCTTGTCGTAGAGAACCCCCGCGACGTGGCGACGCTCCGCCACATCCTGCTTTCCCTGCTCCTTCTTGGCAAGGCCAGCCTTAGCCTTGGTAACGAGCTTGTCCGCCTCGCTCTGCACGGACTGAGCCTTGGCCAGCGTCGTCCGGATGCGCTCATGACGGAACAGCTCGGTCATCAAACTCCGGTAGAGCGCCTTGCGCTGGCTGGTATCTCTGCCTAATTTCTTACCCGCAACACGGTGTCTCATCGCGCCTCAACCTCTGTGACATCTCCAGCGACCGCAACGCCTCCCAGATTGCTCAACCCGGATAGCGTCTAGTCGAATTCCTCGTTCTCGCCAATGAACCCCTTCTCGCGCATTCGGTCAAGGAGCTCCTCCAAGGACTTTTGGCCAAAGTTGCGGATAGCCAGCAACTCGGCCGTCCCGCGCTGCAGCCGCTCCAGGATCTCAGAAACCTGCATGATGCCCTGCCGCTTGAGGCAGTTGAACGCCCGCGGGCTAAGCCCGAGCTCCTCGATGAGGACGTCACCGTAAGGGAGCGGTTCCTCCACCGGGCCCTCCGCCTCTGGTTCGTCCGTGCGAGGGGCCTCTTGGATGTCCCCCAGCAGCGTAAAGTGCTCCATCAGTATCGTGGCGGCCTGCTTCAATGCTTCCTCTGGCGCGATCGTCGCATCCGTCCAGATCTCGAGCTTGAGCAAGTCATAGTCGGTACGCTGCTCAACGCGCGCCGCCTCGACATCGGTATTCACCTTCAGCACCGGCGAAAAGATGGCGTCTACGGGGATTTCGCCGATCGCCATGCCCTTGCGCTCCTCAGCCGGCGAGTATCCCATGCCGCGCTCCACGGTCATCTCGATCTCGAGATCCGAGTCCACCGTGTCAAGCGTCAGGAGCTGGAGCTCGGGATTCACGATCTCCACATCTGCCGGACACTCGATGTCGCCAGCCGTCAGCAGCGTCTTGCCCTTGGCAGCCACGCGCAGACGCACAGGGCCATCGGCATGCGATACCAAGCGAACCTGTTTCAGGTTCAGGAGAAGCATCAGCATATCCTCCTGGGCTCCGGGGATGCTAGTGTACTCGTGCGGCACACTAGATACGCGCACGGTAGTGATGGCTGCGCCAGAAATCGACGACAGGAGAACCCGGCGCAGAGCGATGCCTATGGTGTCTCCATAGCCACGCTGCATTGGCCCGATGCGATACCGCCCATACCCCCGCGTGCTCACCTCACGTTCGATCCTAGGTAACACCTGCTCCAGCAAAGCGCCCTCCTTCACGTCACGCGCTAGCATGCGTCCACGGCCCAGCGGTCAAGACCCGCCATGCCCTTCTTGACTCTAGCGCGAGTAGTACTCCACGATCAGCTGCTCCTCCACCGGCGTGTCGATCATGTCGCGTGAGGGTTCGGCAATGACGGAGCCCTGCATACCCGCAGGATCCAACCGAAGCCAGGGAACCACGTCCCGCTTCTCCAATATCTCCTGCATCCCTCGGAAGTGGCCGTTGCTGCGGCTACGTTCACGCACAGCGATGACATCGCCTGGGCTAACCAAGGCTGAAGGAACGTTATGCTTTCGGCCGTTCAGCTCAAAGTGACCGTGCGTGACGAGCTGTCGTGCCTGTGCTCTCGAGTCCGCAAAGCCCAGACGGTAGACAACGTTATCAAAGCGCCTTTCGAGCAGCGACAGGAGATTCGCTCCTGTCTGGCCACGGCCCTGGAGCGCGATGTCAAAGTAGCGACGGAACTGGCGCTCCAAAACGCCATAGATCCTTCGTAGCCGCTGCTTCTCCCGAAGCTGCCGCCCATAGTCTGACTCGCGACGTCGATACTGGCTCGTTCGTCCGTGCTCACCAGGCGGATAGGGTCGGCGCTCCATGGGACACTTGGGCCCCAGACAGCGTTCACCCTTCAGAAAGAGCTTCATGCCTTCCCGCCTGCAGAGCTTGCAAGACGGACCAGTATATCTAGCCATGCATCCTCCTATATGCCGATCGCCCGGTCGGCCCCTTTTTGCCAACCTGCTGGCCGATCGGTAGCGGGTTTACGTGAGACTCTTCCGACGGGCGCCCACTGTCCTCCCCGCGACCTCAATTTTCCCTCTGCCCGCCCATCGTAGCTTCTTTCAAGATGCCGCCCTCTCCGAGAGGAACGACGGCCGCACTAGATGCGACGCTTCTTTGGCGGTCGGCAGCCGTTGTGCGGCACCGGCGTGAGATCCGTGATCGACCGCACCCGAATACCCGTCGCCTGGATGGTTCGGATCGCTGCCTCGCGGCCAGGCCCAGGCCCCTTTACAAAGACGTCAGCCTCCCTCATGCCCATGTCCAACGCTGCTCGTGTGGCGGCCTGAGCGGCCATCTGGGCGGCATACGGCGTGCTCTTGCGGGACCCGCGGAAGCTCTGCCCGGCGCTCCGCCAGCAGACAACATCCCCCGACGCATCGGTGAACGTGACAATGGTGTTATTGAACGTGGCGTGAATGTAGGCACGCCCCTTGGGCACATTGCGACGTTCGCGTCGCGGCGTGCGCCTGCCGGCATTTCTTCGACCCATCCTCTTACCTCCGTGCTACTTTTTCTCGCGGGCGCGCCGCCTGCCAGCCACTGTCCGACGTGCGCCTCGCCTGGTGCGAGCGTTTGTCTTTGTGCGCTGTCCACGCACGGGCAAGCCACGGCGGTGGCGCAGCCCTCGATAGCTGCCAATCTCCTGTAGTCGCTTGATGTTCATGTTCACCTCACGACGGAGGTCGCCCTCAACCATATACTCGCGATCGATGACCTCACGCAACCGGGCGATCTCTGCCTCGGTGAGATCACGGCAGCGCGTATCCTCATCGACACCGGTACGCTCCAGCACCTCGCGTGCTCGCGAACGCCCGATGCCATAGATATACGTGAGCCCAACCTCAACGCGCTTGTCGTTCGGCAGGTCAACCCCTGCAATACGAGCCATCCCCATCCCTCCTCGAAAAGCCTATCGCTCCGAACTAGCCTTGGCGCTGCTTGTGCCGCGGATTCTCACAGATAACCCGCACCACACCTTTACGCTTGACGATCTTGCATTTGGAACAACGTTTCTTGACCGACGGTTTGACCTTCATCTCTCTCTCCCTACTCGGGTTGAGTGCCATCCGCAAGGCGGGTGAGCACTTTTCCACCACTCTTTGTAACGACAATTGTATGTTCATAGTGAGCCGACAGATCGCCATTGGCCGTGACGACCGTCCACCCGTCATCCAATGTCCGCGTACGGCTGCCGTCGCTGGTCAGCATGGGCTCCAGCGCCATGGTCATCCCCGCGCGCAAGCGCAGGCCACGACCCGCCGGCCCCCAGTTCGGCACATGCGGCGCCTCGTGCATCTCCTTGCCGATCCCGTGGCCACCGTACTGGCGTACCACGTCGAATCCCCACTCGGCCGCAGTCGATTCGACAGCGTGTGAGATGTCTCCCAGGCGAGCGCCATCTCGCGCAGCCTGAATGGCTGCTGTCAGGCAAGCTTGCGTGGCATCCATCAGCCGCCTAGCCTCAGAGCTGATCTGCCCCACCGCGACGGTGATGGCCGCATCGCCCTGGTAGCCCTCCAGAATGACGCCGACGTCCAAGCTAACGATCTCGCCCTCTTTGAGCACACGCCCACTGGGAATGCCGTGGACGATCTCTTCGTCGACAGACGCGCAGATCGTCGCTGGAAAGCCCTGGTATCCCTTGAAGGAAGGTACTCCCCCCCGCCTGCGAATCACCGACTCGGCCGCCTCGTCCAGTTCCTCCGTCGTTACGCCTGGACGAACCAGCTCCTTCATCGTTGCCAAAGCTTCGGCCACGATGGCGCCCGCCCGTTCCATCCTGGCGAGCTCGTCTTCGGTCTTGATCGTCACCATCGCCACGCGCTACGCTCCTTCGGCCACGTTCGCTATGGCGGTCCGGAGGGCCGCCTCAACCTGGTCGATTCCCCGCTCACCATCGATCTCTACCAGAACGCCTCGATCTCGGTAATAGTCGCTAAGCGGACTCGTCTCTTCCATGTACACATCGATGCGCCGCGCCTGTGTCTCTACTGTGTCATCCGGTCGCTGATACAGCTCACCGCCGCACTCATCACAGACGCCCGGCGTCTCTGGCGGCCGGTACAGCTCATGATAGACGGCCCCACACTCCCTGCAGGTCCAGCGCCCTGCCAGCCTAGCGAGCAACGTCTCCCGCGAGACAGCGATATAGGGCACAAGGTCCACCTGACGTCCCATACCGGCCAGGATCTTGTCCAAGGCCCGCGCCTGCGCCACCGTGCGAGGAAAGCCGTCAAGGATGACGCCGGCCTCACAATCGGGCTCAGCTAGACGCGCAGCCACCATGCCGATGGTCACCTCATCGGGCACGAGCACGCCTTGCTCGATATAGGCTTGCGCCTGCTTTCCCAGGGCCGTGCCGCGCGCGATGTTGCTCCGGAAGAGATCCCCACTGGACACCTGGGGGATCCCAAGCCAGCGCTCCAACCGCTCGGCCTGCGTGCCCTTGCCCGCTCCGGGCGCTCCAAGCAGCACGAGGTCCATGACAGCCTACCTCGCCTTCTTGAGGAATCCCTCATAGTGGCGCATCATGAGCTGCGCTTCGAGCTGCTTCATCGTATCGAGAACCACCCCCACCACAATCAGCAACCCGGTGCTGGTTACCAGCATCTCGCTTGTCCCGGCTAGTGGCCTCACTAGGAAGGGCAGAATGGCTATCACGCCCAAGAACAGCGCTCCCACCAAGGTGATGCGCCGCACCACGCTAATCAGGTACTCGCGCGTGCGCGACCCTGGCCGGATCCCTGGGATAAAGCCTCCCTGCCTGCGCAGCGTCTCGGCTAGATCCTGCTGCTCAAAGATGACTTCCGTGTAAAAGTAGGTAAACGCCACCACCAGCACAAAGTAAGAGACCCAGTAGACCCACCCACTCGGGTCGAGGACTCGCGAGATCCATACCGCCACGTTGCGGATCCATTCCGTCTCTGCCTCAACAACATAGCTTGCCACAACTCCAGGCAGCATCAAAATCGACGTCGCAAAGATAATCGGGATCATGCCCGCCGAGTTCACCTGCAACGGAATGTGGGTGCTCTGCCCACCGTAGATTCGCGGACCGCGGACTCGCTTGGCATAATGCACCGGCACCCGACGTTGGCCCTCTTGCACGATCACGATGCCTACCATGGTGATCACCGTGATAACCAGGAACACCACAATGGCCCCCGGATTGGTGATCCAGAGCTGTCCGAGCCGCTGCGGGATCCCCGTCACGATGCCACCAAAGATGATGATCGAGAGCCCGTTCCCAACGCCGTCCTGGTCGATCAACTGGCCCAACCAAATAGCGAACATGGTGCCGGCCGTCAATGTGACCAGCGTGCTCAGGGTAGGCAGCCAGTTCCCACCGGTAAAGCCCCAGTTGCGGATCACCGCCTGACCGCCGGCGCTTGGTCCCGCCATGAGCGACATCTGGCCCAAGCCTTGCAGGAACGCCAAAGGAACCGTCAGCAGGTGCGTGTAGATGGTCAGCTTCTCTCTGCCCGCTGACCCCTCACGCGAGAGCCGCTCCAGCGCAGGAATGATCGGCTGCAGCAACTGGAACACGATCTGTGCCGTGATATAGGGATAGACGCCCAAAGCCATCACCGAGAGATTCGCCAACGCGCCACCCGAGAACATATCGAGCAAGCCCAGAAGCTGATTCTGCTCGAATACCTGGCGTAGCGCCTCAGCATCCACTCCCGGCACCGGCACGTGAGCAGCGAGGCGGTAGAGCACCAAGATGCCCAACGTGAACAAGATCTTTTTCCGGAGATCCGGCAGTTTGAACGCATTCCGCACGGCTTGAAGCATCGAACCCTCCGACCCCGGTCAGGAGCCTATGCGTCCACGCTCTCCAGTAGCTCAATGGCGCCGCCCGCGGCCTCGATCTTGACGCGAGCCGACGCGGACACCGCATCCACCCGCACCGTCAGTGGACGATCGAGCTCGCCATCCCCAAGCACCTTGACCGGTAGCTCGTTGGCACGGATGAGCCCTGCCTGCTCCAGAGACGGGCGATCCACCACTGCGCCAGACTCGAATCGCTCCATCAGGTCGCCAACGTTGACCACTGCATACTCAATTCGACGCGGATTGCGAAAGCCGCGCTTGAAGGCAAGCCGGCGCACAAGCGGAAGCTGGCCGCCCTCGAAATAGAGTTTCCCGCCGCGGCCCGCGCGCGCGTTCTGTCCCTTGGTGCCATAGCCTGCTGTCTTGCCCTGCCCGGCGGCGATGCCGCGCCCCTTGCGCTTGCGCGGGCGCTTGGCCCCCTCCGCCGGCGCCAGATCATGCAACTTCATGCCTGCACCTCTCGCACTTCTACCAAATGACCCACCTTGCGGATCATGCCGCGAATGGCGGGATTATCCTCATGCTCGATCACCTCGCCGATCCGTCGGAACCCCAGCGCCGCAATCGTATCTTTCTGCCGCTTGGTCCGACCAATGGCGCTGCGCACATACTTTATTCTGAGCCTAGTTGCCATCTGCAGCAGTCCTCCAAGGCGGCGCTAAATCGGCCGCGCTCTTGCCACGCAGACTCGCGACCGCCTCACGATCCCGCATCTGCTGCAACCCTTTCCAAGTGGCCATGGCCACGTTCAGGATATTCGCACTCCCCAACGACTTGGAAAGAACGTCCTTGACCCCGGCAGCCTCTAGCACCGCGCGGGCGCCACCGCCAGCGATCAGTCCTGTCCCAAGCGAGGCAGGCTTGATGAGCACTTTGGCGGCACCGTGTTCGGCCAACACGTCATGCGGCACGGTGCTCCCCATCAGGTGAACGGGCACCATCGACGCACGGGCACGCTCGGCGCCCTTGCGAATCGCCTGAGGCACATCGCGCGCCTTGCCGATCCCAACGCCAACCTTGCCGTTTTGATCCCCCGCTACGACGACCACGCGGAAACCAAAGCGCCGGCCGCCTCGAACTACCTTGGACACGCGGGTGATATGCACCACGCGCTCGAATAGTTCGTCGCCATCACCGCGCTGGTCGCGATTGCTCCTGCTTGACATGAACACACTCCTCGCTTGGCCCCGAACTTGGCCCAGACGCCGCTAGAACTCCAGCCCCGCCTCTCGGGCCGCCTCTGCAAGGGCCTTGACGCGCCCTTTGTACTGGTAGCCTCCGCGGTCGAACACTACTTGGGTGACACCCTGAGCAAGCGCCCGCTCTGCGAGCACCCTCCCCACTATCCGTGCAGCCTCTGTCTTTGGGAGGCCTGCTACTTGATCGCGGACCTCCTGATCCAGCGTAGAAGCTGATACCAGCGTGTGCCCCACGGTGTCATCAATCACTTGGCCATAGATATGCTTCAGACTACGAAACACGTTCAGCCGAGGACGCTCCGGCACACCGACCACGTCCTGGCGTACACGTTGATGCCGACGCAACCGCGCTTCACGCCGCGCTGCTGATTTGTCCATCAGATGCCTCCAGCCCTGCCAGCCTTGCCGGCCTTGCGTCGAATCCTCTCGCCAGCGTAAGCAATGCCTTTGCCCTTATAGGGCTCTGGCTTGCGAACCGCCCGGATCCTTGCGGCCACCTGGCCCACAAGCTCTTTGTCGATGCCCTCAACAACGATGACGCGGCCGCTCGACTCGGCACGTACACTGATGCCCTCAGGCGGGTTCACTTCGACAGGATGGCTGTAGCCAATCTGCAACACCAACCCCTGACCCTTTTCTTCAGCCCGGAACCCCACCCCATTGATCTCTAGCTGCTTCCGATAGCCTTCCGTCACACCGGTGACCATATTGGCCAACAGCGCTCGTGTCAGGCCATGAAGCGCCCTACTCTGGCGAGAATCATCGGGCCTCTCGACGACCAACTCGTCATCGACCCTCTTGATACGCATCGTAGGATGGAACTCACGTTCCAACTCGCCCTTTGGTCCCTTGACCTTCACGTGGTTCCCGTCTATCGATACCTGCACCTTATCTGGCACAGAAACCGGCATGCGCCCGATTCTTGACACCGTATCACCTCCCGCTCGCAAGGACTGCGACTACCAAACCTTGCAGAGGACCTCGCCACCAACGCCTAGGCCCCGCGCCTGCCGGCCCGAGACCACTCCCCGCGGAGTAGACAGGATAACGGTGCCCATGCCGGCCTTGACCCAAGGGATATCCTCGCGCTTGGTGTAGATCCGGCAGCCAGGCTTGCTAACGCGCTCCATGCCACGGATGATCGGCTCACGATCCTCCGTGTACTTGAGCTGAATCAGCAACGTCGGGAACTTTTGGTCGCGGAGAACCTCATACCGCGCTACATAGCCCTCCTCCGTCAGCACGCGAGCGAGAGCCTCACGCAGGCGCGACGAGGGCATGGTCACCGCGCTATGCCGCACCATCTGTGCGTTCCGAATGCGCGATAGCATGTCCGCGATGGGATCCGTCGTCATCATCATCTCACGCTCTCCTATTGCGTCGCCAAGAGCCCTCTTCCTGCTCCGCCAACGCCCTGCTTCCTCTGGAGCCGAGCTAGTGTAGCTGCAAGCTCCGCCTACCAACTCGACTTGGTAACACCCGGAATCTTGCCGGCCATGGCTAACTCCCGGAAGCAGATCCGGCAAAGCCCAAAACGCCGCATGTACCCGCGCGGACGACCACACCGCGAACACCGATTCCGAACCCGCACATCGTACTTGCGACGAGACTCGCGCACGATCATGCTCTTTTTTGCCACTTGTCTATCCTCCGAACTATCTCACCCATTCGTCCAGCGCCCGCGGTGGGCTAGGCACGCGCTTGATTTCTGGCAAAGGGCATCCCTAGCTCTTGCAGCAGGTAGCGGGCTTCCTCGTCCGTCTCTGCCGTCGTCACGATCGTCACCTCGAGGCCTCGAACTTTGTCAATGCTATCGTAATCCACTTCCACAAACACAAGCTGCTCGCGCAGCCCCAACGTATAGTTGCCGCGCCCGTCAAACGAGGAGGGCGACACGCCCTGAAAGTCTCGCCGGCGAGGCAGCGCGATGTTGACCAGCCGATCATAGAACGCCCACATTCGTTCGCCGCGCATCGTCACCTTGACGCCGATAGGGCTGCCCTCGCGCAATCGAAACGCCGCGATGGACTTGCGTGCCCGCGTCACGATGGGCTTCTGGCCGGTGATGGCGGTCAGATCCTCTACTGCGTGCTCCAACGCGCTGGCGTTCTGCAGCGCCTCGCCCACGCCAATGTTTGCCACGATCTTTTCGATGCGCGGCACCTGCATCACGCTGTCATAAGCAAACCGCTCCATCATCTGCGGAACGACCTGCTCTTTGTACTGCTTCTCTAGTCTCTGCATACCTTTGGGCTCCCCAGGTCCCTCTCAGCCGCCTTCGAACGGCGCTAGTCCAAAGCCTCTTGACACTTGCGACAAATACGCACCTTGGCGCCGTCCTCCAGCAGCCGGTAGCCGACGCGGGTAGGCTTGCCGCAGTGCGGGCACACCAGCGCCACGTTCTCCACACGTATCGGCGCCTCAAACTCGATGATGCCAGCCTGCGTTCGCACGTCGCCGGTACGTCGCTGATGCTTCTTGCGGATGTTCACGCCGCTGACGACCACGCGCCCCTCTCGCGGCAGTGCGCGGTTGACGGTCCCACGCAGGCCCCGGTCGTTGCCGCTAATCACCTCGACGGTGTCGCCCTTTTTTATCTTCATCGCCAACTCCTCCATCCGCTCGCTCGCAGACCTAGCCAGCGCACACTAGACCACCTCGGGCGAGAGTGACACGATCTTCATAAAGCCGGCCTCTCGAAGCTCGCGCCCCACAGGCCCAAAGATGCGTGTGCCTCTCGGGTTCTGCTCCTGGTCCAGGATCACGGCGGCGTTGTCATCGAAGCGGATGAAAGAGCCGTCAGGCCTGCCGTATCCCTTGCTCGTCCGCACAACGACGGCTCGCACGACTTCCTTGGCTTTGACCGTACCCCCAGGGGTCGCAACCTTCACAGAGGCAATAATGACATCGCCTACGCGCGCGTACCGACGACCGCTGCCCCCCAACACCTTGATACACATGATCTCGCGAGCACCGGTGTTGTCCGCGACCCGCAGTTTCGTGTTCGCCTGAATCATCTGAACCCACCACCCATCCGTTATCTTGGCGCCCCGGGCCGCCCCAATGCATCAGTGGATCGCCCTCTACCCAGGAGAGCGCACCGCCGTGCGATCGGGGCAACCTACCGGACGATCTCGATGACTCTCCAACGCTTCCGGCGGCTCAGGGGGCGTGTCTCCTCGATCCGGACGATGTTGCCCTCCTGGCACTCTTCGTTCTCATCGTGAGCCAGGTACTTTTTCCCGTGACGCAGCACCTTGTTGTACATGGGATGGCGCGTCGCGCGCATAACCTCGACGACCACCGTCTTTTGCATTTTGGTGCTGACGACCGTTCCTTCCATCACCCTGCGGTTCCCCGGCATAGGCGCTATACCTCCGCGTCCTCTGTGAGCTCTGCCATCACTGTCTTTACGCGAGCAATCTCGCGACGCACTTGCCGGACCCGACTGGTATCGGCGAGCTGCCGGCTCGCCGCCTGGAACCTTAGGTTGAACTGCTCCTGGTAGAGCTCCTCAAGCCGATGTTCCAGCTCCCCGTGAGTCATCTCACGCAATTCTGCAGCCTTCACCGTATTCCCTCCCCTAGCTCTCGCGCGCCACAAAGCGCGTCTTCATGGGGAACTTTTGCGCCGCCAGCGCAAGCGCCTCTCGCGCCGTAGCCTCGTCCACACCACCGACCTCTAGCACGATGCGACCAGGCTTGACGACGGCGACATAGTGATCCACGTCACCCTTGCCGCTACCCATGCGCGTCTCAGCCGCGCGCTGGGTCACTGGCTTGTGGGGAAAGACGCGAATCCAGAGTTGGCCACTGCGCTTCATATGACGCACCGTCGCACGGCGCGCAGCTTCGAGCTGGCGACTGGAAACCCAGCATGGTTCCAGCGCCTGCAGGCCATAGTCTCCAAACTGAATATCGGATCCCCGTTGGGCCTTGCCCCGCATACGCCCACGGTGAACGCGGCGATACTTTTGCCTCTTTGGCATCAACATATCACGCAGCTCCTAAGCCCCAGCGCTGGCCGTATCCGCCAGTTGCGGCAACACCTCACCCCGATAGATCCAGACCTTCACACCAATACGCCCAAACGTCGTCAGCGCCTCAGACACCGCATAGTCGATATCGGCCCGCA
>JBNGEB010000017.1:0-22167 GCA_049975585.1 Anaerolineae bacterium | reverse complement strand
ACCCGCAGCAGCACATCTTCCCCGACATTCTGGTCACCGTCACCGGAGCCGAATCCGGGTGGCTGGCCCTGAGCCAGGCTGCCGAGATCGCCCGGCGCGAATCCAGCACGCTACACGGATTCCATGTTGCCCGGTCAGATAGCGACGAGGAGCATCGTCGTACCACGGCCCTCTTGGAAGAGTTCGCCTTCCGCTGCGAGAGCCTGGGTGTGAACTATACGACATCCTGGGCAATCGGAGATCCTGCGCACGAGATCGTCGATCGGGCGCGTTGGAATGACCTGGTGGTCATCAACCAACGTCGCGTTCATGGCCGCCTGGCAGAGAGCCCTCTTGGGACGATCTTTCAGGTAGTGGCCGAGCAGAGTGCTCGGCCCATCTTGGCCGTGCCAGGCACTGCCATCCGCGTGCCAAAGCGCGTCGTCCTGGCCTTCGACGGAAGCCCCAAAGCGCGCGAGGCCCTGTTTGTCTTCCGGCACATTGTGACGTGCTGGAACATCGCGGGTCTTGTCATCACGGTGCATACGGGCCGAAGCAGCCAGGCCACCCTCGACAGCGCCCTCGCCTACCTCGCAGAGACAGGGCAATCCCAAGTCGAGGGCAAGCTTGTCAGCGGAGAACCACACAAAGCGTTGCTCCAGGTGATGCAGGATGAACAGGCAGATCTGATGCTGATGGGCGGGTACGGTCACCAACCGCTGATCAAGGCTTTCCTGGGGAGCACGGTAGATCGCGTCCTTCGAGAGGCCTGGTTTCCGGTGCTGATATGTCGCTAGCAACGAGACGCTCCTGGCTCTGGCTTCTGGCCACGATAACCTTGGCGATGGTCTGTCTAGCCGGCGTCTTGCCGGGGGCTATGGTCCAGGCCAAAGGCCCGGACTATGACGTGGGCGGCGATTGGCTGCTGCCTTGGCGTGCCGGCGACGCCTACCGCGTCACATGGAGTCCCAAAGACCACTGGACCCACGGCAAAGCCACAGGCATCGCCTATGACTTTGGCTTGCCTACCGGCGTCCCCGTGTACGCCCCAGCCGACGGGATCGCCCGGTTCGCTCGCGACGACCGACCCCTGAGCACCACCCTGGGAAACTATGTCGATCTAGAGACCCCAGACGGCTGGCTCATCCGTCTAGCGCATCTTCGAGACGAGCGTCTTGAAACACGTCAGGTCACAGCGGGCGAGCTCCTGGGCTACGCCGGCTCATCCGGCGTCTTGGCAAGCCATCTTCATGTAGAGATACTCGTGCGAGAGGACGGCGTCTGGCAAAGCCCCGATCCGACGCGGCTCACCAAGCTCTTTGGCCGCCCCACGAGCTCCCTCCAAGTCGGCGCCCTCATCGTGAACGGCGGCTGCACGGGCATGTTGGTCTCCGACGGCCCAGCAAGACCCCTGTACTCTCCCATTGAGCTGGGAGAGCCAAGTCTCCTGATTCTGCCCCTACGCAATGAGGGCGAGCGCGCTCTCGAGATCACGGCGCTTCAGGTGATGCTCGAGAGCCCTATTGGTGAGATAATGTTTGTGGATGCGGAGGGACGCTGGGGCTTTCCTTCACGAAGCCTCAGAACCGTCGCCCTTCATGCGTACCCCGATCTGGCAGGCATCTGGCAAGTGCGCGGCATCCGCTACAACACGGCGCTACACGCATGCGACTTGCCTCTCGAAGGAAGGCTGGTCGTACAACCGCTCCCCGCTTCGGTAGCATCCGCGGCCTTTGCGTCATCAGCCTCCGTTGGGGCACCCATCGAGATCTCGGTGGTACTCCTCGTAGGTAGCCAGACGCTAGAGGCCGACGATCTGCTCGTTTGGGGCACGAGCCCCTCCGGCGGGAACTGGCAGGCCACGTTGGGCGAACCCATCCGACTCGATCCCGAGCAGAAGCACAGCTTGTTGATCCCCAACGGCCCAGTTTTCGACCGCGTTGGAGCGTGGCGGATCGACGGCATCGCCATTGTCCGCAGGGGACACTCCTACCGACTAGCCCGCCACAGCGTTGAGACAAGCGTCGCGGGTCCACAGTTAGCCATGGAGACGCTAGAGTTGTACCCATCAGCAACTGGGCAGATCATCCTTGCCGGCGTGACTAACGTCGGGAATCGGATAGCGCAAGACATCCCACTGGAGGTATGGGGTTGGCAAGGCGAGGTCGGTGGAGAGTCGGTCACTGCCACGGGATTCGTCTCCCATCTCGAGCCCGAGCAGTCGGCGGTGATACGGATGGAGAGTGCTAACATGATGGCGCCAGCGACGTGGCGTCTCGCTGGCGCGGGCTGCTGGCTCAACGGCAACTATGTCGCCATATCCTTGCCTGGCGTGCCATACAGCAAAGATGCCGCCGGCTCGGCCGATGCCAGGAGCGAGTAGGTCGTGGAAGCGATTCGGTGCGAGGGGATCTCTCGAAGCTTTGGCACCAAGGTTGCCGTAGACTCGGTCGACTTGGTGGTACAACGGGGCGAGGTATTCGCCTTTCTAGGCCCCAACGGCGCGGGCAAGACGACTACCGTACGTATGCTGGGAGGACTCCTCCGCCCGACCTCTGGCAGAGCATGGGTGCTCGGGTACGACGTGAGCACAGCCAGCAACGAGATCCGCCGCCGCATCGGCGTCCTCACAGAGACGCCCGCCCTCTACGACAGCCTCACGGCACGCGAGAATCTGGCCTTCTTTGCTCACCTTCACGGCTTGGATGCCACCAAGGCCCAGTCGCGCATCCAGCATCTCCTTGAGAGATTCGGCCTTGCCAAAGCGGCTGATCGCCCGACCGGTGGCTATAGCAAGGGCATGCGTCAACGCCTCGCCATCGCCCGAGCCATCCTCCATGAGCCAGAACTCCTCTTCCTGGATGAGCCGACGTCAGGGCTGGATCCGGAGGCGGCGTTGGATGTACGCGAGATGATTCAGACACTAAGCCGGCAGGCCGGCAGGACCATCTTCCTATGCACACACAATCTGGACGAGGCACAACGTCTCTGCCAACGCGTCGGCGTGATCGAGGGTGGGCTCTTGCGCGCGGTAGGTCGGCCCGAGGAGCTCGCCCGACGTTTCTGGGATGGCGTCTGGGTGAACATGGATCTTGGCGGCCCTGCCGGTGACCGTGTGCTCCAACAACTCCGAGCCGCCGGCGCCGATCAGTGCGAGCGCACTAACTCTGGCGTGCGCGTCCGTGTCCCCTCACGTGAGCGTATCCCGTCCATCGTCAGGGCCCTTGTCGCCAGTGAGACTCCCATCTATGGCGTCACGCCGAAAGAGTGGTCGCTGGCCGATCTCTACTTTCGCATCCAGCAAGAGTCCTCTGGAGCGCGCGGAGAGGGAACCGACGGATGAACTGGCAAGTCGTCCGCGCCATCATGTGGAAAGACATACACATCGTGCGAACCAACCGCATGGTCTGGGTGCCGATGATCGTCGTCCCTGTCTTTCTCATGGTGTTGCTGCCACTCGGCCTAGTGCTCGCGCCTCGCCTCGCCCCTGCTGACTTTGCCAGCGGGGAGATGATGGCGGAGGACTTCCAGACCATGCTCGCGGTCCTGCCCGACGGCATTCGGCAACGCCTGATGGAGATGGATCCCACGCAGCAATGGATCTATCTCGCGACAACCCACGTCTTTGCCCCTATGTTCCTGATTCTGCCCATCATGCTCTCCAGCATCATCGCTTCGGACAGCTTTGCTGGCGAGCGCGAACGTGGCACCCTAGAACCTCTGCTCTACACCCCGGTTTCTGAGGGCGAGCTCTTTGCAGGGAAGGTTCTAGCGGCGCTGGTGCCCGCAATTGGCCTAGGCCTCGCCGCGTTTGCACTGAACGTGGTTGTGGTGAACGCTGCCGGCTATGGTCCAATGGGCGGGCTCTTTTTCCCAAACACGGCCTGGTTCCTGATGGTGCTACTCCTGTCGCCAGCCTGCGCACTCCTCGGCTTGGGCGTCACGGTGCTCATATCCTCCAAAGCCAAGACCGTGACCGGCGCTCAGCAGGCCTCAGGTGCCTTGGTGCTTCCGGTGGTGCTTCTGATGGTGGGGCAACTCGCAGGGGCCTTTTACTTTGGGGGCAAAGTGATCTTGCTCGCCACCATCATAGCCGGAGGAGTCGGCCTTGCGCTCGTGTGGCTGGGAGCTAGGACGTTCAAGCGAGGCGAGCTCATCGCGCGCATCTAGACGGACGAACGCCGTGGGCCTCTAGTAGGCATTCTTGTCGCCGCGGAGGGTGTTCACGACGGTGCGAAGCATGATCTTGAGGTCGAACAGCAGCGACCAGTTCTCCACATAGTAGAGATCATACTTGGTCCGCTCGACGATGGATGTGTTTCCGCGCAGACCATTCACCTGCGCCCAGCCCGTCATCCCCGCCTTTTCCTGGTGGCGCTCCATATAGCGCGGGACCACCTGACGGAACTGCTCCACAAAGATGGGACGCTCTGGGCGAGGTCCCACCAAGCTCATCTCGCCCACAAGGACGTTGATAAGCTGAGGAAGCTCATCGAGCGAGAGCTTGCGCAGCAGCGTACCCACGTGCGTTCGCCTGGGATCGTCGTTGGCAGCCCATACGGCGCCGGTGTCGGCCTCTGCATCGACCCGCATCGAGCGAAACTTGAGCATGTTGAAGGGCTTGCCGTCAAGCCCAACCCTTGTCTGTGAGTAGAAGACAGGCCCCGGCGACTCGAGCTTGATGATTAGGGCGATGAGCATCATCAGCGGCGAGAGGAGCACCAACCCTACCCCCGACACCATGAGGTCCATGGCCCGCTTGAGCGTGAGCTTCCAACCACGCAGGGCCACATCGCGGACTGTAAGCAGCGGCAAGCCGTCAAGATCGTCGATGGTCAGGCTGGTCGCCACAATCTGGAACAGGTCAGGGAACAGCCGAACTGCCGTGTCCGCCCGTTGGCACGCTGCAATCAGGTCAAGCATCTCGTCATGCGGCGCGTTGATGGTGATGACCACATCCTTGACATCATGCTCTCGCAGAACGCGCTCGAGATCCCCTCGGCTACCGAGGATAGGCACGCCGGCGATCTCTTGCCGATCCGTATCATCGTCGACGAAACCGATGACCTGGTAGCCCAAATCGGGCGATTGCAGCGTCTTTCGCAGGATCATGCGCGCCACACCGTTTGTCCCGACAAGCACCAAGCGATCCGGATGCTGACGACGGACTAGCCTATGCAACCATCCGGTCACGACCCGACCGATACCGGTCAGAAGAATCGTTAGGAACCAGGCGTAGAGGATCAAGCCGCGCGTGAGATCGGTGCTCTCTGAGTAAAGCAGGTAGGTCAAAGCGATAGTGCCAATAGTGGCGATCGAGACGGCGGAGAGAATCGAGTAAAACAGATCGATGCGCGAATGACTGCGCCCCAGATGGTACAGTCGGAACCAGAAAAAGGTCAGTACGACCGCCACGGCGAGGATTAGCTGGACGCCCACATAGCTACGGAACGGGCCCAAGTCCAAGGCGGTAGGGAACGGGATCGTCTGACGCAGCCAATAGGCCAGGTACACCGCTGCGGAGGCCATGGCGGCATCCACCAAGGCCGTGACCAGGACGAACGGCCCTCCGAGCCTCCGCGACATGTCCAGCCCCCCTACGCTGAGGCCACGCGCCTGCGCATCGGAGAGCGCAGACGATTGCGTAGCAAGGCACTCCACTTGAGCAGGGCAATGCCGCCGTCAATGATCCAGTTCACGGGCGCGGGCGTTCGCGCGCGGTAGTGCTTGTCGTGAAAGATGCGCATGGCGTCATAGAAGGCCACCGTGGCTCGCAGGCTCGCCTTTCGGCTGGCGGTTCCCTTCACATGCGTGACCGTTACCTGGGGATGGTACACGACCCGCCACCCATGCTCCTTGATACGATAGCAGAGATCGATATCCTCACCATACATAAAGAACGCCTCGTCGAGCAGCCCAGCCTGAGCCAGCGCCTCAGCCCGCATCAACATAAACGCGCCCACCACAGCGTCCACGTCAGCCTCTGCATCCTCGTCCAGGTAGGTGAGATTGTACCTGCCAAAGACCCGACTCTTGGGAAAGAGACTGCCAAGCCCGGACAGCCGATAGAACGACACCATGGGGGTCGGGAAACTCCGACGGCAAGCCTTATCCAAAGACCCATCACGACGCACCAGCTTTGGGCCACTCACGCCGACATCCTCGTTCGCGTCCATGAAAGCGACCATGCGGCTCAGTGCTCTCGGTGGCAGAAGCGTATCCGGGTTGAGCAGCAATGCGTAGCGAGAGCCGCTTCCAGGTTCCCCGAGCCCAACGGAGCGTAGTCCAATGTTGTTCGCGTACGCATAGCCACCGTTGTGATCCGTCTCGATGACGGTGGCCCAAGGATGACGCTCGCGCACCATGCTGGCGCTGCCATCCTGTGACGCATTATCGACCACGATGGTTCGATAGCTCAGGTCCGCAGCGGCATCCGGAACGGTCGCAAGGCAGCGGTCCAGGTCCTCGCGCGTGTTATAGTTGACGATGACGACGGCCAGGTCTTGCATCATCACCCCGTGGTTATCTCTCAGCTCATTCTACCACACAGAGGGGGACGATCCAATGGCCCATCAGACGCCGCCAGCCCCCTCGGTTCTGCCGCGGTGTCGCCAGCGCCAGACCAGCCCGACGGGGTAGCCAACCATCTTGGCCACGTCGCCCGTGATCACGATGACCGGTAGCAAGGCGACCATCGCCAGGGCATCCTGCCATTTGGCATCTCGTAGCTCAGGAAGCAGCCGACGCACCGGTCGGCTGAACATCCCAGCAGCTCCGACCGCCAGGACAACGAGCCACCAAGCGGAATGGACGACGGACAGCCCCACCAACGCCGGGCCGGCCACCAGATAGGTGCCATACCGCACCGCGTGTCGTAGCCGCCAGAGATCGGCCTTGCCGTCGCCTCGAGCATAGCGATAGTACTGCTTGGCAAAGGCCGCCAAGTTCGGTCGCGGGCGAAAGTGCGCCACCGCTCCCTTTGCCAAGGCGAACACAGCCCCTTGACGTCGCAAGGCGAGGTCAAATACCAGGTCCTCGCAATAGTCGATCCACTCGGGGTAGCCCCCCACCGAACCCCATGCGTTTTTGGTGAACGCCACCGACCGCGACGACGGCAGGAATGTCCCAGTACCCAGCCCGTCGAGTCGCGGCAGCGTGATGGCCCCAAGGGCACGCTCAAACACCGACTCGGGCGCAGAACGAAACACGCCGGCGACCACGTCCGGTGCCGGCTCGTGCGCAAAGGGCTCCACCAGACGCTCGAGCCAGTCAGTGCCTAGACGCACGCCAGCATCCGTGGCCGCTATCACGTCTCCCTTGGCGGCGGCTATGGCGCAGTTTCGACCCGTCGAGATGTTGGCACCCGGCGCCGATAGAACGACCAAGGGCAACCGCCCTAGTCGGGCTTGCTCGCGCAGATAGGCTAGCGTGCCGTCGGTAGAACCGCCATCCACGATGATAACCTCGTCGGGCAGGCATGTCTGCTCTGCCAGTGATGAGAGCAACGCCGGCAAGCTATCGCGCTCGTTCAGCACCGTCACGATCACCGAAACACGCAAGGCACTCGCCTCCTGGATCGCCCATTATAGGAGCTCAGGGACCAGTCGCAAGCGCTAAGAAATGGACATGCGCTGCTTTCCGTCCTATACTTTGTCTAGTGGGTACAACGACCTGAGGGATAGATATGGCAGTACGCGACATTGTTACATCGGAGAATCCGCTGCTCCGCAAGAAATCCAAGCGGATCCGGGATTTTAGCCCTGCCCTGCAGCAATTGGTGGACGACATGTTCGATACCATGCACGCCACCAATGGCTTGGGCCTTGCCGCTCCTCAGATAGGAGTCTTGCAACGTGTCTTCGTGGTTGAGCTTCCGGCAGAGCTGGACGAAGAGGGCGAGGTAATGCAGCCAGCCGAGCGCTATGTGCTCGTCAATCCAGAGATCATCCGACGCCACGGGGAGCAGGAGATGATCGAAGGGTGCCTCTCGGTACCTGGGTTCAGAGGCTTGGTCAGGCGCTCGACGCAGGTGATCATCAAGGGTCAGGATCTAAAAGGCCACGGCCTACGCTACCGCGCTCAAAGACTGCTAGCCCAGGCGTTTCAACACGAGCTCGACCACCTCGATGGCATCCTGTACACCGACCGCATCGAGAGCGCCGACAAGCTCTGGCGTATCACGCCTGATATGGACGAAGAGATCGGTGCTGTCTAGCGTGGCCTCGGCTCCCTTGGCGAGACGGGCCTACAGATCCAAGTAGTCTAGCAGCAGCTCGGCTCTAGGTAGGATTAGGTCCGCTCCCGCTCGTTCTAGCTCCGCATGTAGCCCAAATCCAGATAATACCGCCACCGCAAAAGCCCCCGCACGCTTGGCGGCCTTCACGTCGGCCGTCGTGTCGCCAACCATGGCACAGGCCTCGGGCGATACGCCGAGCAGCGCGGCCGCTTTCTGGATCGGCTCTGGATGCGGCTTCATGCGCAGCACGTCTTGCCTAGTGACGATGGCTTGGAAGCAATCACCCAAACCCGCCTGCTCCACAAAGGCGACCGCTTCGGGGTGTGCCCGTGTGGTAACCACCGCAAGCTTGAGCCGTCCCTTCAGCTCGCTCAAGAGATAGCGCGAGCCAGGGACGAGCTCCGATGAATCGCGCGTAGCCACTCCCTTGGCGCGACGCACGCGGTCGGCCAGGCCCAAGAACCCGCTGCCGATGCCCAGATGCTCCAGCAGTGACATGACATAGTTGGCCGGCGTCTCGATGGCCATCACGAGCCGCCGAGCCCAAGCCTGCACGTTCACGTTTGGCGAGATCCGTTCCAACCAGGCCAGCTTGCCAGCCAGCAGGGCAACCCAACGGTTATCCGTCTCTATAAGCGTGCCATCCAGATCGAGAAGGATAGCCTTCAGGTGAGGCAGGCTTTGGCTCACGAGAGTGGGCGAATCGCCAACGTTCGATGCTCCTATCACGACACCCCCAGCCTAGCGGAACCGGCGTGCCAGCTCTTCCGCAATATCTTGCCAATGGAGTCCTTTGGCTGCCAGCATGACCAGCAGGTGATACACGAGGTCCGCCGTCTCGTAGACTAGCCGATCGTCGCTCTCCAGCGCCCCCGCTACGACTACCTCGGCAGCCTCCTCGCCTACCTTTTTGAGGATTTCGGCGCGTCCGGCATCAAAGAGCTTGCAAGTGTAAGAGCCCTCGCGTGGGTGCCGCTTGCGATCCTCAATGACGCGACTCAGTTCCTCGATGACGTCGGATGTCATGGCATCTCCTCTGACGGACCCAGTCGCCGAAAGAAACAGCTCGTCGCACCGGTATGGCACGCGGGTCCGGCTGGCTCTACCAACATGAGCAACGTGTCTTCATCACAATCGACCAGGATATCCCGAATGCGCTGCGTGTTGCCAGAGGTCTCGCCCTTGTGCCAGAGACAACGACGCCTGCGGCTCCAGAACCACGTCTCCCCCGTCTCGAAGCAAAGCTGCAACGATTCGGCGTTCACCCAGGCCACCATCAGGACCTGGTGGGTATCGGCGTCCTGAACGACGGCCGGTAGGAGACCGGAATCGTTCCAGCGGAGCTTGCTCGATGGCACACGTTCCATGGCTCCGGGTGTGCTGTTGCTCATCTCGTCTACGGCCTCACCGGCAGACCACGTTCGGCGAGATAGCTCTTGACGTCGCTGACGCGGTACTCTTGAAAGTGGAACAAAGAAGCGGCCAACGCGGCACTGGCGCCACCATCGGTGAGCACCTCGTAGAAATCCTCCAATGATCCCGCGCCGCCCGAGGCAATGACGGGGATCGAAACCGCGCCGCTGACCGCCTTGGTGAGCTCCAGATCGTAACCATCCTTGGTGCCATCCCCATCCATACTGGTCAGCAGGATCTCGCCGGCTCCACGATCCTCTACCTCTTGGGCCCAGCTCACGGCATCTTTCCCCGTCGCGATGCGCCCCCCGTTGATATAGACCTCGAACCGCCCATCGTCACTCCGTTTCCCATCGATGGCCACCACGATACATTGACTGCCAAAGCGCTTGGCCCCCTCGTCGATGAGGTCCGGCGTGCGTATGGCAGCGCTGTTGATGGACGTCTTGTCGGCACCAGCCAAGAGGATGCGACGCAGGTCTTCCACTGTACGCAGGCCGCCCCCGACAGTGAATGGGATGTTGACCACATCCGCCACGCGACGCACCATGTCCTCCACAATGTCGCGCCGCTCGTGGGAAGCGGTGATGTCGAGAAAGACGAGCTCGTCGGCGCGCTCGTCGCTGTAGATCTTGGCCTGCTCCACAGGATCTCAGGCATCACGAAGATTCACAAAGTTGATCCCCTTGACGACGCGACCGTTCATCACGTCCAGGCAAGGGATGATGCGTTTCGCCAGCATGTCAAGCTCCTTCCGCAGCATTCGCCACTGCGATAGCCTCGCTCAACGAGAACCTACCCTCGTACAATGCCATTCCGACGATCACGCCCTCGACGCGCCCCTTACCAATGCTCGCCAGCGCTCGGACGTCGTCCAGCGATCCCACGCCGCCCGACGCAATGACAGACAGGCTCGTCGCCTCCGCCAAACGCCGTGTTGCCTCCACGTTCACCCCGCCAAGCATGCCATCCCGCTGGATATCCGTGTAAACGACGCGATCTACGCCTAGGCTCTCCATCTCGCGCGCTAGGTCGAGAGCCGCCATGTCGCTCATCTGGCGCCATCCGTGGGTGGCCACAAGACCGTGCGAAGCGTCGATGCCCACGACGATGCGCTCGCTCCCGAAACGCTCTAGCGCCTCTGCCACCATACCCGGATCGCGTACGGCAACGGTCCCCAGGACAGCGCGCGTCACGCCCATATCCAGTACCCTGCGCACATCCGCCAGCGTACGCAGACCGCCGCCGAACTGTACCGCCGCATCTACTGCCTCCAGGATGCGAGCCAGCGCGGCCAGATTGGCGGCGGACTCGTCCCCCAACGCGCCATCCAGGTTCACCACGTGAAGCCACCGGGCGCCCTGTTCCTCCCAGGTGCGCGCTACTGCTGCCGGGTCTTTTGCATAGACGCGTTCGCGATCCGCCCGGCCCTGCGCCAACCGCACGCAACGCCCGCGCCGCAAATCGATAGCCGGATAGACGATCATCTGGCCTCTAACCCTGCCATCGCCACAAAGTTCGCCAAGATGCGCTCGCCCACGTCCTGACTCTTTTCCGGGTGGAACTGGATCGCCGCCATGTTGCCCCGCGCAATGGCGGAGACGAATCCCCGGTCATAGTCGGTTCGCGCGGCCACCAGATCCTCGTCTGGCGTCTCGCAATAATAAGAGTGCACAAAGTAGGCATAGCTGCCATCCGGAACGCCATCCCACAGAGGCGTCGCCTTGGCCTGATGGATCTGATTCCACCCCATATGCGGCACGGTCACATCAGAGCTGAATCGTCGGACGCGTCCGGGCACCACGCCGAGACCTCGGTGCTCACCCATCTCCTCCCCAACTTCAAACAGCACCTGCATCCCGATGCAGATGCCCAGGAACGGGACGCCGTCCTGAATGGCCTCGACGATCGTGTCCTCCAGATGCCGAGAACGCAAGTTGACCATGGCGTCGCCAAAGCTCCCGACGCCGGGCAGCACGAGAGCACTGGCCCGCGCAATCTCGCGGGAATCGTCGGTCAGCGTGGCTTCCACCCCCAACCGCCGGAATGCCATAAAGACGTTGCGCAGGTTACCCGCACCATAGTCGATGATGGCGAGCACGTCACAAGACTCCCTTCGTAGAGGCAATCCCAGCGCGGCGAGCGTCATACGCGACGGCTTGGCCCAGTGCCCTGCCCAAGGCCTTGAACATGGCCTCAATCATGTGGTGAGTGTTAGCGCCATACACCACCGTGACATGCAGCGTCATACCTGCATTGTGGGCGAATGCCCGCAGGAACTCGGGCACCAGCTCGGTGTCAAAGTTGCCAACGCGATCACAGGGGATATCCGCGCGGTAGACCATCAGGCCTCGCCCAGACAGATCGAGGCTCACAGAGGCCAGCGCTTCGTCCATCGGCAGCGTCTGGCTGCCATAGCGGGCGATACCTCGCTTGTCCCCGACCGCATCAGCCAGAGCTTGCCCCATGGCAATGCCGACGTCCTCGACGCTGTGATGGGCATCGACCTCCAAGTCTCCTTGGCACGACACGCCCATGTCGATCAAGCTGTGCACGGCCACGTGGCTCAGCATATGGTCAAAGAAGGGAACGCCCGTAGCGATCTCATAGTTACCGCTACCATCGAGATCGAGCTCGACGCGAACGTGCGTCTCGCGCGTCTTGCGCTCTACCGTTGCCGATCGCGACCCTTGCATGGCCCCTCCTAGAGCTCCCGCAACGCGGCCAACACGGCATCGTTCTGTGCTGGCGTCCCAACCGAGATGCGCACGTGGTCTCGCAGCCGCCCCTCGCCAAAGTAGCGCAGCAGGATGCCTCGCGACTCCATGTGCACGCGCAACGCCTCTGCCTCTACCCCCTCCAACCGACACAGCAAAAAGTTCGCATGACTAGGGTAAGGCTGCAAGAATGCTAAACGCCCCAGCGTCTCCCTCATCCGCTCGCGCTCGGCAACGATAGCGTTCACCCATTCCAGAGCCGCCCCTCTATCCTGTAATGTTGCCAGAGCCGCCGCCTGCGCCGGCCCGTTGACATTGTACGGCGATTTCTGCTTGAGCATCAGCTCGGCCAAGCGAGGTGGACATACGCCATAGCCGATGCGCATCCCCGCCAAGCCCGCCCACTTGCTAAAGGTGCGCAAGACCACCAGGTTGTCGTGCTCGGCCACCATCCCGGCGCGAGACTCGCCGCCGAACTCTACATAGGCCTCATCCAAGACGATCATCAGCGGAAGGGCGAGCAGTCGCTCTAGCTGCAACGTGGAGAGAAGGCTCCCGTCCGGATTGTTGGGAGACGCTAGAAAGAGAACGCGCAGCCGCGGATCGGCCCCACAGATCCTCTCGATGGCATCCACATCCACCTCAAAGGGGGCGACACGTGGCACCTCGCATACAGGGATCCCGTCACAACTGCCATAGAAGGCGTACATACCAAAGGTAGGCGGACAGGTAAGAATCTCACGGACGCCCCCCCCGCTGGCATCGGGCCGCACTAGGCGCAGGATCAGCTCAATCAGCTCGTCAGAGCCGTTGCCCACAACGATGGTAGAGGGGTCCGCCCCCACGAACTCCCCGATGGCCTCACGAAGGTCGCGGGCTAGAGGATCGGGATAGCGATGGAGCGCGCGATAGCGGCGCACCGTGTCCAACGCTGCTGGCGTTGGACCATAGGGATTCTCATTGGCATCTAGCTTGATCAGGCCCTCTACCGGCACGCCCAGTCGCTTCGCCGTAGCCTCCAGCGGCTCGGGCGCATACTCTTTCACCGCGTCCAGGCGCGCATCGAAAAAGCTCCATAGGCTTTTGTTAGCTGACATCATGGCCGCTCGTCCTCCTGGAGCCGCTGTCGCATGGCGGCAGCGTGCGCGGTTAATCCCTCGGCCTCGGCCACCGTCACGGCTGGCTCCGTCAAGTCTCGCGCCTGCGCCGCGCTCAGGCCAAACACGCTTGTGATCTTGACGAAATCCCACACCTGAAGCGGCGAGCTAAAGCGTGCCGTCCGGCCAGTGGGCATCACATGGGTCGGCCCCACGACATAGTCGCCCAGCGCTTCCGAGGTGTACTCGCCCACAAAGATACCCCCAGCGTTACGCACCTTCCCTACCCACTGCCACGGATCGCGCAGCAGCAGGCACAGGTGCTCGGGGGCAAACAGGTTGGCCAACTCTATAGCTTCATCCAACGAATCGACCACTGCGATAGCACCCCGCGACGCCAGCGACTCGGCGATCACCTCGCGGCGCGACAGGGCGCGCATCTGCTTGCCAAGCTCTTGACGGGCTGCCGCGGCGAGATCCTGACTCGTCGTGATGAGCATGGCAGTCGCCATGGGATCATGCTCAGCCTGGGCGAGCATGTCCGCGGCCACCCAGGCGGGATCGGCGCTCTCATCGGCTAGCAGTAACGTCTCTGTGGGACCAGGCAACTGGTCGATCCCTACAACCCCATAGACTCGTCGCTTGGCCAGGACGACGAATAGGTTGCCCGGCCCTAGGATCTTGTCCACCCGAGGGATCGACGCCGTGCCGTAGGCGAGCGCCCCGATAGCCACCGCCCCACCCAAAGGGTACACCTCTCGCACGCCGGCGATGTGCGCCGCTGCGAGAATCACGTCGCTTAGCTCACCGCCGCGAGGCGGCGTAGCCACCACGACCTCGCGCACACCTGCGACCTGCGCGGGGATGGCGGCCATCAGCAACGAGGAGGGATAGGGCGCACGCCCATTGGGCGCATAGATGCCTACGCGCTCCAGAGGAAGAATCATCTGCCCCAGCGCGCTTCCGGTTTCGTCCCAGTCGAGCCAGGAGGTCACCGGCTGCTTCTCGTGGAAGGCTCGGATGCGATCGGCGCAAACCTGCAGCGCGTCTCGAAGGCCCGTGGGCGTGTTCTTCCAAGCCTGCTCAATGCGCCCCTCGGGCACGCGTAGCTCGTCCAACGCAGCCCCCTCGATGAGCTCCGCATAGCCTCGCACAGCCTCATCACCTTGAGCCCGCACGTCGCGCAGAATACGCTCCACGACTTGGTCTGGCGTCAACGCCTCCCCGAACAGACGCTCAATGCTGGCGCGCAGCGCAGGGGTCGCCTCGTACTCGTCCAGAAGAGGGCGGGCTTCGATGAATGCTCGCGTGGCCTCAAAGCCTGTCAACAGCCGGGTCTTGGGCGTCGTCGACATCATCCCTGCTCCTCCCGCTCGACGACCACCTGAGCGATCCTGGAGATCAGATTCTGGATGGTCTCAAACCGCAGCTTGTGGCTGGCTCGGTTGACAATGAGCACAGCCTGTGAGTGCATAATCAGATCCAGCTCCACGAGCCCGTTCTCTCGCAAGGTCGTGCCTGTTTCCACAAGGTCCACCAGCAAGTCGGCCAATCCCACCGTAGGCGCCAGCTCCACCGAACCGTTCAGGGGGATGATCTCTGCCGGTATCCCTTGCCTCAAGCAGTAGGCTTGCGCCAGACGCGGATACTTGGACGCCACCCGCAGGCCGGTATCCAACCGAAGATTGCGATCGCGGGCCTCGGGCGGCCCTGCGAGCATCAGACGACAGTGCCCGAATCCAAGCCGAAGTGGCTCATACACATGCCGCCCCGACTCGCGCAGGATATCCTCGCCCACCACGCCCAGATCAGCAGCTCCGTACTCGACGTACGTAGGGACATCGGCGGGCTTGGCGAGCACATAGCGCGCAGATCCGCTTCTATCGGCAAAGACGAGCTTGCGCCCGTTAGCAGCATCCGGCGCAACGCCGAGCCCCACCGCGGCAAACAGATCCAGGGCCGCATCCTGCATGCGTCCCTTGGGCAACGCGATCGTCAGAGGGTCCATGACGCTAGCTCTTTCTCTAGCTGTTCGGCGCTCAACGGAAGCGGCTCGTCCTCAAGCAGCAAATAGGGTTGGCCTTCCCCGGCAGACGCTCCGCGGCAGTACACGGCATGCCGGGCCCGAGTCGCGCGAGCGTAGGCAGCCAGCTCCAACGGCTGGCGATCCAGGACGTCCACCTGGACGTCAAGGCCAGCCTGACGGCCTCGGCGAGCCAGGTCAAGGCAAGCCAAGATGCTCCCCGGCCCAACCACGAGATCAACCCCGATGCGCGCCCGCGCCCTTGTGACCAGCATGGCGCGCTCGATACCCAGAGCAAACCCTACCGCGGGCATGTCCGAGCCAAAGCTGGCTACGAGGTCGTCATAGCGACCTCCGCTGCAGACTGGGAACCCGAGCCCGGACGCATAGCCGTGAAATGCGATCCCAGTATAGTAGCCCATGGTCCGAATCTCTCCCAGATCCAAGATCAGGTGCTCCTCGAGCTTCTGGGCCTTGACCTGCTGGTGCACCTCTGCCAGGCGCTCCACGGCTGCTATCGCCATCGCGTTGGGAGCTAGCCCACGGGCGCGATCCAAGACCTCCGTTCCTCCACACAGGTGGGGGATGGCCCTGACAGCACGAACCACATCGGGCGGTAGCTCGAGGTCAGCGGCCGTCTCAGCGATCATCGCATCGCTACGCTGATCGACGGCGCGCTCCACCTGGGCCTTGGCGGCTTCATCCAGCCCGCTCTGCGAAAGGATCCCCTGCAGATAGCCTACGTGTCCCAGGTTGATCTGAAAATCCACAAGCCCGAGCGCCAGCATCGTCTCTATGGCCAGTGACACGATCTCGGCATCGGCCGCCGCCGTGCCGGCGCCTAACAGCTCCACGCCTGCCTGCGAGAACTCGCGATGTCGCCCCGCCTGGATCTCCTCGTGACGGAAGACATTGCCGACATAGTAGAATCGCAGCGGTCGCGGCTGGTCATACAGCTTGGTGGCGGCGATGCGGGCGATGGGCACCGTCATGTCCGCTCGTAGCGCCAACATCTGACCTGTTCTGTCAACGAACCGATACAGTTGCTTCCGCAATTGCGGGTTCGCCTGCGTTGAGAGCGTATCAAAGTACTCGAATGTGGGAGGAATGATGCGTGCATAGCCCCAATTGGCGAACAGATGTTGAACGCGCTGCTCGAGCATGGTCTTGGCAGCGGCTTGCTCATAGAAGAGATCCGCTACTCCGACCGGCGTCTGTCTCGCCAGAGCACCCGACAGATCCATATCCCGTCCCTTGCTCCACTCGCGGCCCTTTTCGCTGTAACAACAGAAAAGGCTAGCTCCGATGAACTAGCCTCCCGCGGTGAGCCGAACGCGCTGCAGCAACGCAGCACGACGCCTCACCTAGCGATGGTGATGATGCTGGGCAAAAGTTGTCACAGAAGCAGAGCCTACGTACAGCAACGTCCACCTCGTTGCATATCCAAAGCACGGCTGCATCTTAGCACACGCCCCCCGGGGTGTCAACTGAGCATCGCTGGACCTGACCGTGCCCCTTGGCCAGATCGAAGCTTGGTCCGCCCTTGCGCGGTTCGAACAAATGTGCTATCATGGTATCGAACAAGCGTTCTTGCGAGGTGACACGCGATGATCTACTGGTTGATCGGATTGGGCGGATTCGCGCTGGGATGGACCTTGTCAGCGCTGCTGCGGGCGTACATCCTGGACCCAGACACGGCCGGACGGGTATGGAGGCGGCTTCGGCGAGGCAACCGTCCCTTATGGTGGTACGACTAGCTCGCATCCCGGTCTTTACAAACGGGCATAGACCGACTCGTGACGATAGACACGCCGCTATCCAGCACGTCTTGTAGCACAACCTGATGTTCGGCCACCGGCGCTCGAAGCACGATCTCTCGGAGGAGCTGCGCGGTCGGCAAGAGGAGCGCCTTTGGAAGCGGCTCTACGGACCGAACTGGCACCAAGGGATACCGTCCACCTGCCACCCGAACGGTGCTAGCCAGCATCCGGCGGGGATCCGTGAGTTCCTCGCGCACGAAGTCCTCGCCTCGACGGCAACCAGCGCCACGCACCTCGACGATCTCGTCGCCATCCAGCACCACCGTCAGGTTGCAACCGACCGGGCACGTCACGCAGATCAAGCTCCGCTCTTTCATCCAACCTATTCCTTACCCAAGCGCAGCCACTTTGACGACAAGCTCGTTCCTACCGTCCAAATCGCCGAGCTTGCTTGGCGACACCTCGATGATGAGCATCTCTGACGGCCTCGCATAGCGCAGCCGTCGTCGTACTAGCAGCTCCCCATCAGCCCGTACCGTCATTACTGCCGGGGCCTCAATCGGCCGCATGACGCGGAGGGCCAGCGTCAGCCCGTCTCGGGGTCTCTCCCGCCGTACCCTTTGTGGCACGACGTGGTGCACATTCTCGCCAGGGCGCACGGGCACATAACCATCGTCGCGGGAATCCCCCCCTGCAGCCCAACGCGCGGCGCTCTCGCCCGCCACCATAGCGACCTCACTCACATCATCGACCACGTCATAGACATGCACCACGTTGCCAGCCGCAAAGACCCCTGGCAACGACGTAGCATAGCGCTCATCCACGAGAGGCCCGCCGGTGCGATCGTCTAGCTGCACCCCGACCTGTCGAGATAGCTCATTCTCCGGCACCAACCCCACCGAAAGCAACAGCGTATCGCAGCCGATCGTCCATTCGGTCCCGGCAATGGGCTGCCACGCGGTGTCCACCCGCGCGGCGACGACCTCCTCCACGCGCTCCCTTCCGCGCACCTCGACTACCGTCGTTTGCGTGTACAACGGGATGTCATAGTCCTGCACACACTGCACGAGGTTGCGTCGCAGGCCACTCACCCAAGGCTGGACCTCGAGCATAGCCTTCACCTTGGCTCCCTCGAGCGTCAGACGCCGCGCCATGATCATCCCGATATCTCCAGAGCCCAGAATCACCACGCCCTCGCCGGGAACATAGCCTTCCATGTTCACCAAGCGTTGGGCAGTACCGGCGGTATAGACGCCCGCAGGACGCGTGCCGGGGATCGCAAGCGCACCTCGAGGCCGCTCACGACAACCCATCGCCAGAACTAGGGCCTTGGCGCGTACTTCCATCAACCCATCACGAGCGCTCGATGCGATGAGGGTCGGGCCCGGCCTGATTTCTAGCACCATGGTCCCCGTTTGCAGGGCAACGCCGGCCGATAGCGCCCGCTGAATCCAGCGCTGTGCGTACTCGGGGCCCGTGAGGTCGCTACCGAAAACGCGGACCCCGAACCCATTGTGGATGCACTGCGGCAGGATGCCACCGAGCTCTGGATTGCGCTCCAGCACCAGAACATCCCTCGCGCCTTCCTCTCGCGCACGTGTCGCTGCGGCTAGGCCAGCAGGCCCACTCCCGATGACGAGGACATCGCACGAGATCGTCTTCACGCGAACACGTCCTTTGTCCGACGAGCTACCATGCGCGAACGCTTGCCCTTTTTGGTGATCTCTGTCACGGGCAAGCCCAGCTCACGTGACATGATCTCCAGCACCAGAGGCGTGTCGAACCCTCCCTGGCACCGACCGCTCCCGACGCGAGTCCGACGCTTGACAGCGTCGTACGTCTGGGCGGGAATAGGTGCATGGCAAGCAGCGACGACCTCCCCCTCGGTAACCATCTCGCATCGACAGACTACATTGCCATAGCGGGGATCCTCTGCGATGAGCGCCTCCCGTTCCTCGTAAGGGAGGTCAGCGAAACGAGGGATGCCGTGCCGCCTAGGCTGGTAGTCAGCCTTTTCCACCCGTGGCATGCCCGCCTCGGCTAGTAGGTCCACAGCGCGTTGAGCGATGGCGGGAGCCGCCGTCAGCCCTGGCGACTCGATTCCCGCGAGCGCGACCACGTTTTGGGCGGTGGGGGGACGCTCGATCACAAAGTCGCCCGTATTGCCACCTGCGCGGAGGCCTGCAAACGTGCGAATGACATCGCGATCCCGAATCCCCGGCACGAGCTTGCGTGCCCCTTCCATGACCTCGCGCAAGCCCTCCGACGTCGTCGTTCGGTCCTGCTTGTCCGGTACATTGTGGGCGTTGGGGCCGATCATCAGGTTGCCGTGAATCGTACGGGTCACCACGATACCCTTGCTGATCGGCGTGGGGCAAGGAAACAGCACGCTATGCACAAGGTCGCCCGCCCGCTTGTCAAGCACAAAGTACTCGCCCTTGCGAGGCGTGATCTCCAGCCGGTGGTAGTCGAGATCGTCCAACAGCTCATCAGCCCACAGGCCGGCCGAGATGACCACCCATCGTGCGCCGACCGTTCCTCGGGTGGTTCGGACCCCAACAACATGGCTACCTTCGCGCACGAACCCGAGAGCCTCCGTCTCGAGCCAGAGCTCCACGCCGTTGACGACGGCATTCTCAGCGGCGGCAAAGCAGAGCTGGAATGGATCCACAATACCGCCGGTCTCTGCATAGAGGGCCCCCACACACGCCTCGGTGACTGCTGGCTCTCTCCTGCGCATCTCCTCTCCGGAGATGATCTCCAAGCCATCAATGCCGTTGCGCTGACCTCGCTCGTACAGGTCACGGAGAGTTGCCAGATCGTCGTCAGAGGCCCCCACCACATAGGTCCCGCACCGCTGAAAGTCCACATCCAGCTCATTACAGAGCTGGTCATACATGGGATTTCCGGCTGCGTTCATCTCAGCCTTGAGGGTGCCAGGCACGGCATCGTAGCCTGCATGGACGATGGCACTATTGCCTTTGGTGGTGCCCTCGCCTACGTCCGCACACTTTTCCACCAGGAGCACGTCAAGCTCGTACCGAGACAGGGCGCGAGCCGTCAGCGAGCCGACGACTCCTGCCCCGATGATCACAACGTCGTAGGAACGCATCAGTTCGCGTCTCCCTCGTTGCGGCGCCCTTCTGGCTCGACCCAATCTCGCGAGCGCTCGACCGCCTTGTTCCAGAGGCGGTAGCCCTCCTGGCGCCTTTCTTGGCTCCACTGGGGCGCAAAGACCGCATCGATGCGCCACTGATCACGGAGCTCATCCAACGACGACCAGATCCCCGATGCCAGGCCCGCTGCATAGGCTGCCCCCAGCGACGTCGTCTCACGGTTGACTGGGCGCACTACCTCCGTCCCCAGAATATCGGCCTGTAGCTGCAAGAGCAGGTCGTTGGCGGAAGCGCCCCCATCGACCTTGAGCGTGCGTAGCTCGATGCCGGCATCCTGCTGCATCGCATCGACGACCTCGCGCGATTGGTAGCATATCGCCTCCAACGTCGCTCGCACGAGGTGGGCGCGCGTCGCATAGCGCGTCAAACCAACGATCACACCGCGCGCATACATGTCCCAATGGGGCGCGAATAGCCCCGAGAAGGCTGGCACGAAATAGACGCCCCCCGAGTCCTCCACCGAACCTGCTATCTCCTCGGTCTCGGCGGCGTCCCTGATTATGCCCAGATTGTCGCGCAGCCACTGCACAGCCGCTCCCGTGATGGCGATGGAGCCTTCCAGCGCATACGCCACTCGGCCCTCGCCGAGATCGTAAGCAACGGTCGTCAGCAGCCCCGACTTGGAATACACCGGCTTGGCGCCCGTGTGCATCAGGAGAAAGGAGCCCGTCCCGTAGGTGTTCTTGGCCTCTCCTTGGGCAAAACACGTCTGGCCGACCAAGGCCGCCTGCTGATCGCCTAGCGCCGCGCTCACGGGCACGGCATGACCAAAAGGCCCATCCTTTGTCGTCGAGCCATATCCACCGGGGAAACTAGAAGGCACGATGCGCGGCAACATGGCCCTTGGAATCCCCAACGCGTCTAGCAGGTCTGGATCCCAATCCAACGTAGCCAGGTTCATGAGCATCGTGCGTGAAGCATTGGTCGCATCCGTGACGTGAACCCCGCCATCGGGACCCCCGGTGAGGTTCCAGATGGCCCAGGAGTCCATGGTGCCGAACAAGGCCTCGCCTCGCTCCGCATCCTCACGCAGACCCGGAACATGGTCCAGAAGCCACCGTATCTTTGGTCCAGCAAAGTAGGTGCCGATCACCAACCCAGTGCGCTCGCGCGCAAGCGGCTCCAGGCCATCGGCGATGAGCTCTTCGCACAGCTCACGCGTGCGGGTGCACTGCCAGACGATGGCATGATGATAGGGTCGACCGGTGCGCCGATTCCACACAACCGTGGTCTCTCGTTGGTTCGTGATCCCCAAAGCTCGAATCTGCCGGGACGGCAAGGACGCCCGATACAGCGCAGCGCCGACGACCTCGTTCGTGTTCCGTACGATCTCCATAGGATCATGCTCGACCCACCCCGGTTGAGGCATGATCTGCTCATGCTCTCGGTAGGCCTGGCTCACCACCTGACCCGCCGTGTCAAAGATGAGGCAACGGGTCCCCGTCGTTCCCTGATCGATAGCTGCAATATAGTCGGGCATGCTTCACCTCACAGCGCCACCGAGCGTTGGAGCTGATCGTAGAGCAGCAGAGTGACTGCGTCAAAAAAAGGCACCTGACGAATGTAGCAGGAGCCCCAACTTGGCCATCTGCGTGCCGGCAGTCAGTTGGGGGCATGGGCCCCCAACGCCCGGGCGCCGAACGTAACGCTGGCCCCGAAGCCGTGTTATACTAGGTTGCAAAGAGGGGAGGCTTGTCGCGGTGGAATTACGGTTTCTGGCAGCAGTGACCGCCGCGTATCTGATCGGCTCGCTACCTACGGGCTAT
>JBNGEB010000016.1:21827-22364 GCA_049975585.1 Anaerolineae bacterium | reverse complement strand
GGGTGGACAGCGTCTCGACGGCTGGTCCCTCCAGCAGGCGCACACGGTCCGCGACGCCCGCTCTCGCGAACGCTTCGCGGGCAAGGCTGGCGTGCTCGGGATTGCGTTCCAGCGTGACGAGGAGACCATCGGGCGGCAATGCCCGCGCCAACCAGATCCCGCTATAGCCCGTGAGCGTGCCCACCTCAACGATGCGCTTGGCGCCAAGGAGCCGCGCCAGCAAGTTGAGGAGCCGCCCCTGTTCGGGCGTGATCTGGATGGCGGGGAGGCCCCGTCGCTCCGTCTCACCCAGTACCCATCGGTGGACGGGATCCTCGGGCAGGGTCTCGCCTAGATAGTCGAGAACGCGTGCGTACGTACGTCGGAGATCGGTCATGACTGCAATTCCCCCCCAGCGGATCGCCAAAGAAATGCCCCACCGTCTGGCAAAGGCCTGGCTCGGTGGGATTCGCCCCTATTTTAGCGACGAACACTCTGTCTATCAAGCCGCTCTAGTTCGCCCGCAGCAGCGAGCGTTTTGCATTAGAGTAATTCTGC
>JBNGEB010000016.1:6980-21817 GCA_049975585.1 Anaerolineae bacterium | reverse complement strand
ATGTTTTATGGACGTGGCCCGATCTCTGCGAGTTGTGTCGTAGGTGCGAGGCCGCATACGCGCATGCGAGGACTCGGGAGGCATCTTGTCAGCATACGTTGGGTCAGAGGATCGGTATCTGCCCTCGAGCCGCCGTCGTGATCTGTGGGCCATCCTGGTGATGATGGCGATGTTCCCGGCGGTCCTCACCATGTCGCAGACGATGGTGCCCCTGCTCATGGGCAAGCTGCACGTTGACAAGAGCACGGTGGGGCTGATCCAGGCTACTCCCGCGGTCGTTGGAATCTTGCTGGGCCCACCGATGGCTCGGCTAGCAACGGGCGCCCATAGGCGGGAGACGCTGGTTGCCGTATTCGCCGTGAGTGCCCTGGCTTGCTGGTTGATGAGCCAGGCCACCACGGCGGCATCTCTGATAGTGCCGCAAATGGCCATTGGCCTGGCGACAAGCGCGTTCTGGACCAACGGCCTGGCGGCAAGCTTTAGTCTGGGCGAAGGAGCGAGTCACGATGCCATCCAGGCCTGGGTGACGGCGGCGCAGGGCATCGGCTTTTTTGGCGGTCCGCTGTTAGGGGGATACCTCAGCTTGCGCAGCTTTCCCGCGGCTTTCTGGAGCGGCATGGCGTGTGCCGTGGTTGGCGGTCTGGCCGCGACAAGGCTGACGAGCCGGCCGGCGCTAGAAGCGACCGTGGGGCTGGGCAGGGATATCGTCGGCTCTTACGCGCGGGTATGGCACGTGATCGCACATCGGGAGCGCGTGCGCGTGGGAGCCGCCTTTGTCGGGCTCCACGCCTTTCTCCTGTTCGTGATGGGCGGGTCCTTCCTTCTGGTTTACGTGGAGGAGCTGGGGTGGACCAGCCTTGCGGCGGCGGGGCTCATTGCGGGACGTGAGGCTGTCAGCGGGTTGGCGCGCTTGAGTTATGGTCATGCCTCGCGGCGCGTTGGGCCCGTGACGCTATTAGGGCTCGGAGCCATGCTGGCAGCCGTTGCCTTGGCTCTCACGCCGGTGGCGCGCTCGGCTTGGGGCCTGGCAGCCATCGCGGTGGTGGCTGGCGTGGGGACGGCGTTCATGCCCCCGGCGGCCAATGTGCTGGCTGGCGCTTCGGCGGACCCAGAAGAGCAGGCTTTTGGCATTGTGGTGACCAACCTGGCCAACAGCGGAGCCCAGATGGGGCTGGCGCCTCTCTTGGGTTGGTGGCTGGGCCACTCTTCGTACGGCGTCGTATATCCGGTCGTCGGCGTGGCTTGGCTGGCCCTGATCTGGGTGACGGTGCGGTGGGGATGGCGGGTGGTGCCGCCACCTCGCCAGCCGCGGGCGACTCGCGCGCAGTCGTAGCGCATATGCTGTTTCATTGTAATCTTGCCCAGCGGCATGTGGCCAATGGGCAGGGCTGACGGCCGACTAGTCCGCGGCTACGAACTTGAACCCTATGCAAGAGGTCGTCGGCGTCTCGTTCAGCGGGGCAAAGACGGCCTCTTGCAGCGCCTCATACTGCTCGTTCTGGATGACGCGCTGCGATCCTCCGGCCAGCCAATCGTCCACAAAGGACTTCCATGTCGCGTCATCCAAATAGACGTGGTTGATGATGAGCTGCTGGCCGGCATCGCTGGTGTGGGCTTGGCAGATGGGGCTGGCGCAGCCCATGGTCCAGCCCTCATAGGTTAGCTCGGGACGCACCATGATCTTGAGGCGCCAACCGTTGGGCATCATCTCGGCGAGAGCTTTGCGCATCGCGGGCGTATCGAGCAGGCCCATCTGGGCGCTATAGGCTCGGCCGTTGCTGGCTGTGAGCCACTTGCCCTGGTTGGTGATGCCCATCCAGCCCCCGGCCCAACCGTACTCGTAGATTACGGTGACAAGGGCCGCTGGGCTGGGCGTGGGCGATGCGCTCGGCGTTCCCTCTGGCGTCACCGATGGTGTCGCCGCCTCTTCCGCGCCAGGCACCGCAATGAGCACCGTCAACCGTGTGCCAAAGGGCTCTCCCGAGTCATCGTGGAGCTGCCAGATCCCCACATGGCTACCGGGCTCCTCGGGCGCGGTCAACGTCAGCGAGACGTCCACCTCTTGACCGGGCTCCACCGGGCCTACCGCCTCTCCCAGATCCGCGCCAAAGCTCTCATCCTCCATGTGGCGCAGGTGCGTTTGAGTTGGCCAGGCCACGTCGCCATCGTTGCGAACCCGCCACGTTTTGACAAAGGTGGCGCCGGGGGCGATCTCTGTGCCGTCGGGGACGGTGACGTCGGCAACAAAAGTGCTCGCGAGGCCCGTTTCCGCAGGCGTGGGAGACGCCGCTAGACTGGGAGACGGCGACAGCGTCGCTGTGGTGGGGGTCAACGTTTGTGCTTGCGTTGGCGGCGGCGTTGGTGTTGGACTGGGCCCTGCGGTGGTGGAGGTCCCTTCGGCCACCTTGGCCGGCACTTTGGGCGCGGTGGCGGTAGGCCCTGGGCTGAGTAGGCCGGCCACAACCTCTTGCACCCGTGGCGAAGCGACATAGGCGATTACCAAACCGCTGATGATGATGACGAGCACTGCGACCGCCATCAGCACCCACGCCAAGACGGCCGGGCCGCCTCTCGGCTGCTTGGTGGGCACGGCCGTCTCGGTCGCCGCCGGCAGCCCCCACATGGCTTCCGACGACGCCATGGGCTGGCCACAGTGGGGACAGTATGCTTCGTCGACTCCAACTGGCTGACCGCAGTGCGGGCAGGTGTGTTCCGTCGCGCTGACAGGCAGGGCTTTCCCGCAGCGGGCGCAGAACCTGGCGCCCTCGGGCAACTGGGCGCCACAATGGGGGCATCGCATGAGCCGTCTCCTCCTGGATGGTGCAGCGCGCTCTTCCGCATGAGCTCACGATACGACTATAGCCATGATCCTAGGGCTTCGTCAAGGTTGGAGTGGTTCCCGCGACATGATATCGGGCACGGATGCTCACGAAACGGGGGCAACGGCTTGGTGTTATGGTATGCAGGGATCCGGGCAGGGGCAGCATCACGTCACCGATGGGAGGGCCAAGGTGAAGACGATCCACACCCCCGAGGAGCAGATCGCCAACGTGAAACAGGCGCTGTGCGCGCTCGAGGGCTATCGCCCGTTCCGTGGCCAAGAGGACCTAGCACGCGACCTGCGGTGCTACTTGGAGTCGTTGCAGGAGGCGTGCTCTCGCGGGGAGCTCTTGCCTGTCGCCTATGAGGAGCAGCCCGAGTGGCGTCAGTGGGTGGGTCTGGCTGCCTTGGTTGCCGGAGCCTTGCGCGTCGTCGCCATTCTGCTGTGACTTTTTGGGGCTACGCTTCGAACTCTTGATCGTCGGGCAACTCTTCTTCGGGTTCGGCGGACGGGGCCTCGCGCGAGACCAGCACCTTGTCCACGCGATGCCCGTCCATGTCCACTACCTCGAACCGCCACCCGCGGCACGCAAAGTGATCGGAGGCGTGGGGGAAACGTCCCAGCCTGGCGATCATGAACCCGGCGATGGTCTGGTAGAGCCCGTTGGCCTCGCCCGGCAGATCATCGACCTCGATAAGCTCCTTGAGCTCGTCGGTGGGGAGGAGCCCGTCGATCAGCCAGGATCCATCCTCGCGCAGGACGGCCTCGGGCTCTCGATCCTCGTCCGCTGAAGGAATGTCTCCCACAATGGCCTCGAGGATGTCCCGCAGCGTGATCAGCCCCTCGACGTTGCCGTATTCGTTCAGGACGAGTGCCATTTCCGTGCCAGCCACCTTGAGCGACTCGAACACCTTGAGCACGGGCATGATCTCGGGCACATAGAGCGGCTCGCGGAGATAGCGGGTGAGATCGAGTTGTTCCTCGTGGCCCAGAGCCAGCAGCACGTCCTTGGCGCGAATCTCGCCGAGCACATCATCCAGGCTCCCACGGGCGACGGGAAGCCTGGAGTAGGTACTCTCCATGATCTGCTGCTGGATGACCTCGGGGGGATCCTCGATGTTGAGCCAGACGATGTCCGGGCGGGGTGTCATGGCGGCGCTGACGCGACGATCATCGAGTAGCAGCACGCGCTCTACCATGTCCTGTTCCACTTCCTCAAAGACGCCGGCCTCGGTGCCTTCTGTCAGGAGGATGCGGACCTCTTCATCGGTTACGGGGGGCTCTCCCGAGGGCTCTACGCCGAGCAGCCGCACGACGAGTTTGGTGCTGGCGCTGAGCAGTGATACAGCTGGCTTGGTGATAGCCGCAAAGGTGCGCATGGGAATGGCGGTGATGGCAGCCACCCTCTCGGGATCCGTCAACGCAAAACGCTTGGGGACCAGCTCGCCCAGGACGACGGTTAGCAGTGTGATCGTCACGAGGATGAACGCGAGGGCGATGGACTGTGACAGAAGGGCACTCAGCCCCAGTTGCTGCAACGTCCCGCTCAGCGCAGCGACAGTGCTCCCACTGCCGACAGCGCCCAATGCGACGCCGATGAGGGTGATGCCCACCTGGACGGCCGAGAGAAACCGGCTGGGGGCGCGAGCTAGCTCGAGGGCGGCGGCAGACTTGCGATCGCCGTTCTTGGCGCGGTCTTCGAGACGTGCCTTGCGGGCGGCGACGATGGCGATTTCGGACATAGCGAGGAAGCCGTTGAGAAGGATCAGGAACAGGATCAGCAGCCATTCGCCCAAGGCGGTACTCATATAAGGTTGGAACTCCTCCTGTTGCGTTCAAATGCAGTTTGCCACGGAACTCCGAATGCTGCAAGCCGGCGAGATCGGTATGGGATTGACGATCGTTGCCTCTGGTCTATCATGGCCCTGACAGGTGTGTCGCCCAACAAGGAGGGGAGCGCATGCGGGAGATTGTGTGGGAGAACGGTCGGTTTGTGCGACGGGACGGCTCGACATTCTGGGCCAGCGGAGGAGTCTTTGCGGAGATCGTCTTCCCAGAGCGTTGTGGCATCACAAGGCCTGAAGACAAGCTGCACCGCGATGAGGACGATGGCCGCAGCTGGCTCTGGTATTGGGAGTGCACTGACAACGAGCTGCGCCAGTGGTTGCGCTACTTGCGCGCTGAGGGCATTTCGCACTGACCCATGGCTTGCGCTATGCATTCTCTCGTAAGCCCGAAGCGGACGCGGGGTCACGGCTCGTGTGGGATCCGATCGAGATCGGCCCCCAGGCCCTCAAGCGTTTGCCGCAGCCGTTCGCGCCGCCGGAAGGATACCAGCTCATGTATCTCTCTTCGGCTGATAGTGCCATGCACGTGATCTATCTGCGCGACTACCAGTACTACCGCGTCGGAGTGAACTCGGGGCGGCGCAAGAACGAGCCTCGCGAGGTGCAGATGAAGGTGGCGCTGCCCGAGGGCCTATACCGCGTTGAGATCTGGAATCTCGATACGGGCGGGCGCACCTATGCGCGATGCACCGGCCAGGCGACGCTGGGACTAGGGTGCACCAATGACGATTTCGCGCTGCTGTTCGAGCGGCGCTAACCTGAAAGCAGGGTCTGAGGAAAGAAGAAAGGGCCGCAGTGGCTCACGCCACCGCGGCCCGGTCAACAGAGACGGCCCGGGGGAGTTTATCCAGTCCGCCCCTGGTTGACTCGCCTAGAATATTACGAATCGGTGTCGGTGTATGAAATGAGATCGTACTCGAAAAGGTACCCGTCGGGGTTCCAGGATGTCATCTTCTCGCCGTCATAGTCGTCGGCATAGACCAGCCAGATCTTGGCTTCCTCCAAGTCCCCGTTCAGATCCATGGATCCCTTGAGCAGGAGATTTCCGTACTCGTCTGCCATTCCTTCGGCGAGAAGCGCGCCCCCCGTCCCTGGCCATGGATCGATATAGACGATCAGCGCGTACTCAGTGCCTGGCTCTAGCATGTGCCCGGTAAAGTGGTACGCGAACTCGGAGCCCTCGACGTTGTACCGGAGCTTGCCCCAAGCCTGATCGATGAGAACTTCCCAGGTATCGGGGTTCTTTCGCCACAGCTCGACAAAGGCATTGTTCGAATTGCCGGCGCGGCCGATGATGCCTCGCTCGCCTTTGGCGGGAGGACCCTGGACGGCCTCAGGAGCGCCGTTGCCCGGGAAGAGCTCAGGATCCTTGAACTTGACCCCGTTTTCATCCCAGCAGACATGCGAGTTGCCCGCACAGGTGCCTGCCTTCTTGGTGGCTACGTCGGCAGGTTTCTCCGCCAACACGACAACCTGCGCCAGTAGAAATATCGCCACGATGCACAGAACAGTAAGCTTGTTGCGCACGCGAACCTCCTCGCTCGGGGATCGCTAGTCCCTATCCGCCCCGACTCTCACTAGGTAGGACGCGAAAGAGGGTCAACAGATACGGGTGTTTCTGCCCCGCAGGGAGCCCGAGGTCGCTGCCACCAGGGGGTTGGCGTCAGTCGGTGTGATTCAGGAAGCAGCGGGCCCAGTACTCCCAACCGCAGCTATCCACGGTGAGGTTTGTGCGGCGGCCCCGAAGTTTGGCGCTGATATGGACATACCCGTGGGGATCCTGAAAGCAGATCTGGTCAGGTTCAGCCTGCGCCATCCCGAGGCCCAACCGCCGGAAGTAGACGCGCGCCAGGTTCAGGACCGCGTCGGGGCTCGTGCGAGGTCGCTGAGTAAAGATCGCCATGATGACTCCTCTCGCAGCGCTTGCTGTGGCGGTGGCAGCTCCAAGAGCGCTCGCAGTTCGGCGCGGCTCTTTAGCTTGGCCGCTGTCGTGAGAAAGGCTCGCAGGTCGGGACTCTGGGCGCGGAGCAGCTTGATCTCCTCATAGATGGGGTCCACTGCCGCAGGGCCGTAGGTGTAGGTGCCATGGAAAGCAAAGTAGGCCTGGTTCAGCTTGCGGATGGCATAGCCGTGGCGCACGAGCTCGCGGCGACGGGTCTCCATGTAGGCCTCGGCCTCCTCGATGCGACCCGCTTCCAGCAGCCGGTCCACTTGGACGCGGGTCTCGCGCATGAACCCCGTATAGTCGAACCCCTCGTCCGCGAGGCCCTCGCCAGCAGTGGGCAGGACCGGCGCGCCCTCTTTCTCATAGCTCTGCATCAGCACGACGTCGGCGACCTCCTGGCTGACCATGCCGGCGACGGTCTCGTTGATGCGCGCGATCTCATAGTCGGGGCAGAGGCCGAGGAGGTCGAGCACGTACCGCGCGCCAAGGGGGGTGAAGGCGAGGTACTGGTGCAGCCACTCTTCGGTGGCCGTCTCGATGGTCCATCGAAGCGAGGCGCTCTCGGCGACAAAGGTGGGGTAGGTGCCGCCGAACCCGCCGATGTCGGTGACCAGCGCCGATAGGCCCAGCTCCTCGACCTGCTCTTCTAGGTTCAAGGCGGTGGCGAGGTCGAGATCCTGCTCCAGCATGATCTCCTGGATACTCTCGATGCGCTCGCGGGGGGAGACGACGAGGAGCTGGGGTGGACTCTCCAGGCGAAAGGCGATGGGCGGGAAGCGGAAGGGCAGCCTAGCCCAGGGATCGGCGGGGTTGCGGATGCCCAGCTCGCTCAGCGCGTCACGGATTTGGATGGCTAGGATGCGCTCGACATTGGGACGCATCGCCCGTTGTACCCGGCGTAGGTCGTCCATGGCTCGCGTCAACTCGGCCACGGCGTCTGCCCGCTGACTGTCTTGGGGGTTGCTGGCGAGGGCCGCATCGCGTTGGCGCTCAAGGGCGTCCATCTCGGCGTTGATGCCGAGGTAACGCTGTACGTAGTGTGATGGCGTTTCATTGTCTGGCAAGGACTCAGCCTGCCGTGGGAGCAAGAGCTGCCTCGCCATCCAGTGGGTGGCGTCAAAGCGATAGGGCGCCGCGATGGCAGAGATCCGCTGACCGAGGTCGCTGGGTGCGGCAGCGAGCGTAACGCATACTGCAAGCCCCAGCGCCAGCCACCGACGGCGCCCATGGCGTACTTGTGACACGGTAGATCCTTACAAGGTTCGACGCTGGCGGAATAGCACCTGCATGCGACTGGCCAGCGCCTCTTCATCCGACAGATCGATGAGCCTGTTGATGGGTTCCAGCGTATGGCCGCAGGCCGAGATCGTGTAGCGGCCATTGCCGATCGGACGTGGTGGAGTTTCGGGGAGTTCCAGCGGTCCGCCAGAATTCTCCACGCCGAGGATGAGAGGTCCATGACTGAGCGTGTAGACGTTGGGGTATCGCTCCGTGTCTCGAATGGGCCGCTCCCGCCAAAGGCCGACGCGATAGGCCAGGGTGAGTGAATCCCCCGGCTTCCATTGGCGCTCCGCGACCACCATGCCGCGTTGGCGCCTGGGCGCTATCGCTTCACCGTTGATAGTGAGCGAAAGGGACGCGGGCGGCGCCCAGGACGGCACATACAGCTTCAGGGGTGCTGGAGCTTCCGGAGCCTGACGGATATCCAACCGCAGGTGCCCCTCGTACGGGTAGGCAGAGTCGAGGTCCCATGCGAAGGTGCCGGTGTTGAGCTCGGCCCGGTATCGCCCTGGATGGTAAAACGGCAGGAGGACGGCGTCCCCATCGCGCCAGGCGCTCAGACGAATTGCCTCAGCCAAGCCGGCACCGCCTCGCATGGTGCAGCACCAAGTAGCCTCGTACACGCCCGGGGAATGGACCGAGAGAAAGGCTCCGTCGGCGCTCTCTGCGGAGACACATGTATCACAGCCAAAGCCGCCATTGGGACGCTGGCCGTGGCCGAGGGCGTTCCAGTAGATGTGATGGGCATCCTCAAGGTACGCCAGGTCGCCCGTGTGTCGCCAGAGGTCCATGGCTACGAGGAATGAGTCCACCACGGCACAGGGCTCTGTCCAGGTAGGACGATTGAACCAGTTCTCGTTGGCATAGTTCTCGGTCATGCCATAGGCCCGGTACGTGGCATAGCGATCTCTAGCCGCTCGAAGCAGCGCCTGGTCGCCGGTGGAGGCATAGTGCTGTAGGACGCCGCGCAGGGCCGAAAGGGTGGCGTGGGTCTGGAAGGAGAGGGCGCGCACGTCGATGCTGAGGTAGCGCTCGATCATCTCGTCGATGAGCGCCCCCAAGGCGGTGCGGTCCTCACCACTGGGCAGGACCTGGTACGCCGCGCTGGCGCCGTCCAGGGCGATGAACGCGCAGCCGACGTCGGTGGATGGGAGCCACCGACCGATGGCGCCGTCGATGCGCGTGCCCGCTGCGCCGCCCTTGGGGATGCGATCGCGAGTTTGGGGGTCGGCGGGATAGGCGGCATAGGCGCCACGTGTCGGGAGGAGCAGGCCTCGGACGACGCGCCGGATGGCGTGCAGTGTGGTCGGCTCGCGTTGCCAGCGATAGAGGGAGACGAGTGCGCTGAGAAACCAGTTGTTCCCCGACATCTGCTGCTCGTCCACGAGGCCACCATCGTGGATTGGCCCAAAGTAGCCGTGCTCGTTGAGGTGCGATGGCAGCTCGTCCAGAATAGCGGCGAGGCTGGATGGCTCCTGGCCTAGGGCCTGGGCGAGCAAGATGAGCGCGAGCATCAGGCGTCCCTCGTAATCGCCTGGCCAGTCATAGTCGGCTGGACGATACACTTCCTGAGGGCGGTAGGGCTCTTGCTGCAAGCGACGTAGGCTCCGATGGGCACGGCGGTATAGATCGCCGGACGTGAGCTGTATCGAGCCAAAGGGTAACGGCTCCATGGCGGACCTCCCTCTAGGTCGGTGGACGGCCGGCGGGGGGACGTGCCCGCTGATAGTGCAGGGGGAACAGCCCCCGCAGCGGCTCGCCGGTGGATTGCGCCAGGCCTCGTGCGGCTGTGGCGTTGGACAGATCCATGCCGATCTCCACGGGATGGCCTGGGTGATTCGGGTCGTAGGCCTCGAACGTGAGCGTGGCGCTGACCTGGGACCAGCGGTAGCCGCAGATGACGGCCTGATGGTTGTCCCAGGGAGCGCGCAGCCCTCGGATGCGGACAAGCATGACGGGCGTGGGGCGACCGACCTCGATGGCGGCGCAGAGCTGGGGCGCTACGACGGTGGCGAGCTTGGCGGCGGCGGCCTGGTCGGATCGGAGAGCCCAGGCGGCGAGTTGAGCCAGGTGGCGCGGCGCCATGCTGGTGAGCTGTCGCCTCCAAAGAAAGCGCCGCAACGAGGGCGGCAGCTTCTCTGCCGTCTCGTAGGGAGGGGGCGCGAGGCCGGCTTTCCAATAGTCCAAGGCGGCGTAGCAGAGGCCACCGCAAAGGCCGTAGGCGTGGCGGCCTCGGTGAAAGATCGGGAAGCGGTTAACCAGGCGCCAGCCTTGGACGGTTGGGTCAAAGGTGGTGCGCACGATGCGGTCGCGGTCCAGGCGGGCACCGAGAGCTGGGGATAACGGTTCACGGTCTGTCAGTGAGTCCAGGGTGCATCCGCAAAGGGCGCCCATGCTGGCGCCGATCAGGGTCTCGCGGACGAGAGGTTTGCGGTCAGCGACGCGACGGTCACCTTGGGTTGGGGGGAGGTGGCTGGCCATGGCTGCACCTGGCTCGGAAGGCTAGGTCACGGCCTCAGTATACGGGATGGGTGGCAATGAGCGCAAGAGGGGTGGGTAGGGGTTGATCGTCCAGACCGCGGACGTCGGCCGCATCCGACGCAACCCTCTCCAAAGAGAGAGGCTCCCGGTCCGGCTCCCCCCACCGCGCTTATCGCGGGGGAGGGGAGCCGTCTTTGGCAGCGCCGTCGGCGGCGCGGACGCATTCTGATGCGCGGGGGTTGCCGCGGCGACGGTTCCGACTGCCCGTGTCCCTACCATCGCGCGGCGGACCGTGTTAGGACGCGCTGCGCATGGGCGTCCAGGCCCGCGCCACGCGGGTGGACGCGCACCGACGGGATGGCACCGATCTGGCGATGGTAGGCGACCGAGGCCTCTAGGGCAGCTTCCGGAGAGCCCATGTGTTGAGGGAACCAGTAGTAGCTGGGCCAGCTATCGGGCACATCCACCCCAGCTGGGGTCCCCATGTGCCCAAATAAGTGGGTCTCAGAACCAAAGAGGATGGCCAGGATCTCGGTTTGCTGGCCGGGAATGCCCTCGGGCTTCAGACCGCACCAGGGCGTGCCCCATGCTTGAAAGAGCGGCAGATCACGGAAACGCTCATGGATGATCTCTCCGCCGAGCGCGACGCCCGGTAGAGCATCGGCCATCTCTCGGGCGTACACGTGCGATCCCGCCTCGAAATTGCAGCCCGGATCATTGCTCCAAGCTGCGATTTGATCCAGAAAAACCGCATCAAGGTGAAACGTCTCTACCAGACGGACAATACGTTCCTGGATGTACCGGCGCCACGGTGTATGCGTGGGGCGGATGTACTCGATGGGGGGCTCGCCAGGCTCGCGCCAACCTGCGCGTTCGCCCTGCCGGTTGCGCACCTGATGCTCGGCAAAGCCGCCCTGCGCGGGCTCGGTATAGGCCGGCAGGCGGCCATCCAGCCCCCACCAGTTGCAGTGCGGCATCAATCGGTAGCCGTGTCTATGGGCTTCCTCGGCGAATCGGTGGAGCCCCTCGGCGCCGCCCAGCTCTTTGGCTGGCCAGTATTCGGGATAACGTGTGTCAAAGGGTGCATGGAATCCCCAGAAATAGAGCAGCGTGTCTGGTGGCGCTCCGACGTCGGCGAGGGCCTGCACCAGGGAGATGGCGTCGCGATAGTCGTTGGCGATATGGCCGCTGCCCGTCCACATCTCGAACATCACGCAGGCGGGGCAGCGCTCGATCCAGCCCGGCGCCTCGATCCGAGGGCTCGGCAGCGCCTGTTGCATCCAGAGGCGCTGCTCAGCTACTGCATCGCGCCAGGTGGTGTACTGGGCAAGATGCACGACCGGCGGGTTAGCGGCCCTGTCCAGCCAGGCGGCGGGTCGCCAGTTCAGCGTGATGTGCCAACCTTGGTCTGAGGCGAGGGCGGTCACGCTCGGAAAGGAGGCGGGTCCCCCTCGGATGGCGAGGAGGTGGGCGATGTCGGGCGTCTGCACGATCAGGAACGGGGCTCGCCAGGGTAGCGGAAACGCGGCTTCGATGGGGTCGGCAGAGATGGGCCCCACCACGCGACCTTCCCACGCAGGGAGATGGAGGTCGCCAAGGGGCAGCTCTGCGGAACAGGTCCAAGCGCCGTCGGGCATGGGTTGCCAGGATGTGATATGTGGTTTTTGGTTCATGAGAGGGTCTCCTCGCTATCGGCGTGGCCGGTGCGGTGCAGGCGGTCGAGCAGACGCTTGGCGGTGTCCTGATCGGGGGCATAGATGATGCGCGAGAGGCCGGTGCGGATGCGGTCCCGGCTGGCCGCGTCGAGGGGCGTCATCCACTGGATGATGGGGATGCCGGCGGCCTCGCAGCGCTCGTACATGCCGTGGAGGTCGTAGAACTCGCCCTGGTAGGGGTTGATACCATGGAGGTTGGGGATTGCCAGCAGCTTTTCCCACCACGAGGCCTTGCCGCAAAAGTGGATCCAGCCCCCCCATCGGGCCAACAAGCGCTCGTCGTGGGGACGGACCATGGATTCGTATTGAGCAGAGCTGAGGGTGACGGAAGAGTCGTTGCGCACGCAGAGGCCGCCCAGGTGTTTCCAGGCTCCGTCATGCTCGGTGACGGGGCAGCCGTCGATGTGGCGATGCTCCTCGACAAGGGCCAGGGTCGCATCCACGATGAGCTGCATCAGCCGATAGAGTCGCTCGGGAGCATCATAGAAGGCATAGTAGATCGTCGAGCCCCAGAGGATCGTCGCGTTGTCGAAAGGGCCCTGGATATCCAGCATCTGCGAGCCGATGGCCTGGCGCAAGTTGGGGTAGGGAGCAAGGGCCTCGCGGTAGAGAGCCACGGTGTCGAGCGCGCGAGCGGCCAGGCCGGTGTGGGGCTTGGGTGGATCGCTCTCCAGGATTCGCTGCAGGGCAGCGGGCGTGACGGTCTGCCCAATGGGCAGCGTCTCGTCGAACACGACGGTGGGCGCTCCGAACATGGAGGCAACGATGCCGGTGCCATAGTTGGCGCGGATGCCGTACAGGCGGTCATCCCGCAACTGCGTCCCCTCATAGACGTCGGTCAGTTCGTGCAGGAGCATCTTGACGGGGTCGCGGTAGATCTCGGGGAAGGTGTAGCGCGGCCACTCTTCCTCAGGCACGGGATAGTGGATCACCGTGGGGATGTGCGGCACGGGCTCGAAGGCAAAGGCGGCTCGCTGGAGCGCGCTGGTCCGCCTGACGTGCTCCATGTCGATGGCCTGTTCAAGACGCTCGAGCCAGGGTTGCGCGAGTGATAGGTCCATGGGCTAGGGCCTCTGGGGGCTAGGTTGAAAGATCGCGCGTACGGCCTCTGCGTAGGGCGTGTTATCGGCCGAGGGGAGGGGCTTGCCGACGCCGTCGCGGGCGGCAAGCGTGCGCACCGGGCAATCCAGCGCCTCGGCTAGCTCGGGCAGGTCGAGGTAGCGCAGGGCGTCCGTCACAAAGGCGTCCGCAGGCCAGCAAGGAGTCTCCGCCTCTAGCAGCGCCTCGAACGAGACCGGCGCGGCTACCGTCACCACGCCCGCCACTTTGCCATCCACCGCCGTCGCCAGCAAGGCGACGATGCCGCCCAGGCCGTATCCGGTCAGTACGATGCGGTCGCCGTCCGCCTCGGGGCGGGAGCGCAGATAGGCCAGGGACGCCAGGGCGTCGCGAACGCGTTGGGTAAGCAGCGGATCGCCGAGGGCGGCGCTCATGTAGGCTAGGCAACGGTCGGGGCTACCCCAGGAAGCGATCTCGTAGGGGTAAGCAGCGGGCTCCGAGTCCCCCCAGCCACGGAGGTCCACCGTCAACCCCACATAGTGCGGCTCATCACCCATGCATCCCAGAGCTTGCGCCAGAGGCCCTTGGCCTAGCAGGTCCGTCAGGCGACCACGCTCGTCCAGGTGGAGCACGGCGGGGACAGGGCCTTCGGCGTTGGGTGTGAGCAGCGTCGCGGGGAGCGCGATGCTGGCCTCTGGCTTGAGGAGGAGTTGCAGCCAATTGTGGGTCCAGATGCGGAAGGGCGCGCCCTCCTTTGCTTGTGGTTGGGACACCGACGCAAAGGGCACAGCATGCCGTGTTCCCACCGGAGAGCCGGATGGCGGCGCTGTAGAGGGCTCGATGCCCAATAGCGACTGGACAGCGCGCTCAGCATCCTTGCGCGTGCGCAATTGCGGCTTGCGCGTTAAGCGCAGCTCGTGCGCGCGCGCAAGGGTCAGCGAACGCATGTGGACGTCTTGCCGAGGATGACACATTAGGAGCTCGGGGGGATCCAATTCGTAGGCCTCGTCGGGGTACGGAGCGATGGCCGCGTCGCGGACGACGTTCGCGTCGCTGACGGTGTTCGCACCTCCGCCGACGTCGCTTGGGTGGCCGCGTATCCACTCGTTGGCAAACCTGACCAGGGCGCGAGCTTGCGCCAGAGAGTAGCCGTGACCGGCGTCATCCACGTAGAAAGCAAAGCGCTCCTGGGCGCCCGCAGCCTCATAGATGGCGCGCACATCGTCCACCAGAAGGCGGACGTCTTTGATGTGAAAGACCTCGTCATGGGCGCCGGCCATGACGAGCTGGGGCATGGGAGCCGCCGCCGCGATCAGGTCCGTATCGTCCAGGCCCAGCGCATAGCGGCCGGGATAGTGCGTCTCGGGGCAGCCGGCGTAGCACTGGTCGATGTCGAGCGTCGCCAAGGGGGCCACGCAGCACGATGGTGCCGATAGGGCGATGCGATGGTCGAGCAGAGCTGCGAGCATGGTCGTGTTGCCGCCGCCAGAGCACCCGGTGGCGATGGCGCCGCCTCGCCAATCCACGTCATCGCGCGTCTCGAGATAGTCCAGGCAGCGCAGGGCGTCAGCCACAAAGTAGCGCGCGGACGTCTCGCCGACCAGGTAGGGTCGCACGCCATCGACAAAGTGGTCGTTGCCGGCGCGCTTTTCCCCAGACACGCCGGGGGGATCGTAGGTGACGACCAG
>JBNGEB010000016.1:0-6970 GCA_049975585.1 Anaerolineae bacterium | reverse complement strand
GGCGGGTAGTTGGTAGCTGGCGAACTGCTTGCCCGAGTGCCCAACCGAGAGTACGACCGGAGGGTAGGGCCCATCGGTCTCGGTGGGGACATAGACGGTGGCGTTGACCTCCCATCCTGGCCAGGAGCAGAACACGACGTTCTCCAGCGCATAGCCGTCGCGTTCGTGCCGGCTCACCAGCCTCGACTGGATGGGCTTGGCGTCGGGTCCCACGGGCAGCGGCCCGATGGCGGTGCGCAGGGCGGCGCGAATCGCCTCGCTATAGATCGTGGCGTGTGCGCGATCGGTCACGGCGTGGCGCCGCTTGGCGGCGTCTTCCATGCAGTCCAAGGATCGGCGCACCAGGTATCGCCTGAGCATGTCGCGTAGGTCCAGGTCAACAGGGACCGGGCCTTGGCTCAACATAGGAGCTGCTCCTTATCAGAGGGCACGGCATGCCGTGCCCTTACCATACTAGAGTGTCTCTTGGTCATACCAGCCGTACCGCCGAAAGGCCGCGCACATGGCCGCGATCTTTTCTGGTGTGTGGTGAACCGCTTCGGGGCTGCTATACGCCATGCTGATGAGCCCCCCGCGGTGACCGCCGAGGGTGCGGATCATGCGCTGTACGTAGGCCTCGATGTCGGCGACGCTGCCGTTCACCATGGTGTTCTGGATGTCGACGGGGCACCAGAAGGCCACCCGCCCACCCACGGCCGCGTCGATGGCCTCTAGGCCCATGTTCTCCTGTTGATCCATCTGCATGACGTTGACGCCCCAGTCGGCCAGGGTGAGGAGTAGATCCAGGATGTGGCCGCAGGAATGCAGCCAGACGTCCATGCCGAGGGCGTGGGCCAGGGCCCAGTTGCGGCGATAGTGCGGGCCAAAGAACTCCTCGATCATGCTGGGGCGGACCATAAGGCCGTGTTGCAGTCCCCAGTCGTCATACCCCATGACGCCGTCGCAGCCACGCTCGGCCAGGAGGCGAATGGAGACGCGCTGGGCTTCGGCCAGGCGACCGATGAGCGCTTTCAGATCGTCGGGGTGCTCCTTGTAGGCGAGAAACATCTGCTCGAGGCCCATAATGTTGTGGGTCCCCTCGTTGAGCGACGACGCGGGCATGACGCCCAGAGCGTAGCGCGGGTTGTCGCTGGCGTCGTTCTCGGCGATCTGCTCGCTGATGCGATCCAGGTAGCGTGGGTTGTTGACGTCTGGGATCTGATACTCGGCTTGCCGCGTGATGTCCGGGATGGGCCACTCGACGGCCTCGCCAAAGGTTTCGTCGCTGGCGCGCTCCCAGACGACGCCCCAGGCGTCGGTGCGGGTCTCGAAACGAGGAGGGCGGCCATCCACGTCGCTTACGCTACCAAGGTGGTGCCATTCGCGCTGGTCGGGGGGACGGTCGGGCCAGAGCCAAAGGATGTCGTTCTCGCCGCCGTCGGGCAGGTAATGTGGGATATGATCCGGGCCGCGAAAGTGAATAGCTCGCTGGACGCGTTCTCGGGACGTCATGGACGCCTTGCTGTCGAGGTTGGTCATCAGGCTATTTCTCCTTGGCTGGGGTCGAGCTGGCGGCCGGCAGCAGGCTCAGCATCCTGGCTGCCAGCATGTAGGCGGAAGGATTGTGCGCCGCGCGTCCCGCCAGGTCGGCCTGGCACAGCCGAACGACGCCAGAGCCAACGAGGCGCTCGGCTGCCGCCAAGGCGGGGTGCCATTCGCCAGACCAGTCTCCGTTGCCACTGGTAAGAATCGGTGTCCACCCGTTGCCCTGGAAGGTGGCATGCAGGAACGGCGTCACCATGCCGGCGTCAGCATCGTACCAGAAGCGGACGTCGTGCGGATCGAGATCGGCGACGAGGGGGTGCCCCGTGGCTCGCGAGGCGAAATGGCGGGCGTTCATGCCGCAGGCCGTGACGGTCACGGGGATGCCCAACACCTCATGTTCACCGGGGGGCAGCCCCAGCGTGAGCACCGTCGCGCCGCCCTCAGCGGCCCCGCGCAGCATGTCGCCGTACTTGGCTAGGGCCACCCCGTCGCCGACCAGGTAGCTCGCGCCCGGCGGCGCCAACGCATCCCAATGCGCCGCAATGGGGTCGAGGCCCAGCTCGTGGGCAAGGCGGTGAGCGCGGTCGCCCGTCTCGTCCAGCGTGACGATGGCTCGGCGGGGTAGTTCCGGCTTGGCAAAGACCTCAAGGGCCAGGTACGTGTCGTGCAGCGGAGTGTCGGCCGCGTCCACCAGGGCGAGACGGACGGTGACTTGGCTGCGGCGAGCAACGTCCGGAAGCTTGAGCCGCAGCCAGCCCTGGAACGCGCTGCCGCACGGGGTGACGCGGGCCTCTTGCTCGCCGCTGGCCAGAATCTTGCCGCCATGTTCGAGCTGGTAGCGCAGGAGCAGCCCTTCCGGCGGGTCGGTGGGGTCGCAGCAGACCCAGGCCTCGAGCGCGGCCTCTTGCCCTGACCAGAAAGCGTACCGGTCCGTGCGCAGGCTGACCATTATCGGCGTGAGGGCGTCGCGGTAGGCCCAGTAGGCGGGCTTGGGACGACGTTCGACGTCCATGATGGCCTTCATCCAGCCGGCAGGAAAGGCGTCGATGCCCAGGTGGATGGCGAACGACTGCATGCGATCGTCTCGCCGAAAAGCCTCGGTCATGAGGCGGGTTGCCCAGGCTTGGTGGTCTTGGCTGGCGGCGCTCCAGTCCTCAAGGCTGTGCTGGGTGTCGAACCAGAGGTAGTGAAAGCGTCCCGTCTGCGCCTTGGCGATGCGGTCTGGGGTCCAGGTCGCTTGGTCCTCGGCGCTCGCGGGGAGCCAGTCGGCCGGGTAACGCCGGCGCATCAGGTCGAGATAGTCCAGGCCCTCGGCGCCGAACTCGCCGCAGCCGTATCGCCAGCCGGGCTTGACCGGTTGCCACCATCCCTTGTGGAGGCGACCCAAGTCCACGCCATGGCCGTTGTACCAACCGCAGTAGCAGTGATTGTCGGGTAAGCCTGGCCCGGGCGGGTCATAGTCGCCGTCCACGGCCTTGATGACGCGGTCGGGGTTCTCGAGATGGACGGCGCGATCTGCCGCCTCAAAGAAGGCTTCCATCTCGTCGCGTGAGCAATGACGGTGCAGGCTGCCCCTGCCGTCGGGGAACGGCTCGTTGATGTAGGTGACCATGATGTTGCAGGGATGCCCACGCACCAGGCGTTCCATCTCGCCGGCTTGGCGTACGGCCTCGCTCCACTGGTTGCGCCGCAGCACGCCGAACAGGGGAAGGTCCGTCTGGGTGAGCATGCCCAGGGCGTCGCACATGGTATAGATGGCCGGCTGGACGGGGCGCTGCGTTAGGCGTAGGTAGTTCATGTTGGCGATGCGGCAGAGCAGGATGTCGTCCCGCAGTTGCTCGAGGTCGTTCTGCAGGACGCATTGCTGGAGGTGGCCCATGGTGTTGGCCCCTCGCAGGCGAATCTCCTCGCCATTGAGATAGAGGCGCCCCAAGGGCTCGCGCTCGCGCTCCATTGTGAACGTCCGCAAGCCAAAGGTCTGGGATGTGGCATCGCGGAGGCGACCGTCGCCGTCGCTCAGGGAGATCTGCAGTTGGTAGAGCCAGGGCGCATCCGGCGACCAGATGCGGGCCTCGTGGGAGGCGGACGAGACGGTCAGTGGAAGCCGGTAGTAGTTGACCCCCGGGCCGGCCGGGCCGGCGAGCTCGTACGATTGGTCCTCGAGGATGGTCTCGTCCCAGTTTTGGCCATAGAGCGAGAGGGATAGCGACACGGCTTTGCGGAGGCGCGTGGCGTTGTACACCTCCACCCAGGTCTCTACCTCACCAGTGGGCGCGCCTTGGTCGTCGGCGAGGGGCCGCACAAAGACATCGCGGATGTGCAAGGCGTCGCGCGCCTCGACCCAGACTTCCTGGTAGATGCCCATGCCGGGAGGGCAGTGGTGCCAGCCGAGGCCGGGCTGATCCCAGCCGGGACCGGTGGCGGCATATAGCTTGTCGCCCTCGTAGAGCTCGCCGTCGTCGCCCCAGCTATCGTTGCCCATCATGATGGCGTCGTTCTCGATGCGGACGACCAGCTCGTTGTCGCCGTCACGGATGTAGGGGGTCGCATCGAGCTCGAACGGCGCAAAGAACCCCTCGTGCGATCCCACATGGGCGCCATTCACCGATACGTGCGCGACATAGTCCGCGCCGCCAAAGCATAGCCAGATGCTGTCCTGGGCACGCATCGCTTTGCTGAGCTCGAACGTCGTGCGATAGGTGGCGGTGGCGCGCCCGATAGGCGGGCCATAGTGGGGGATTCTCACCTCCTGCCAGGGGCCATCCTCGAGTTGCCATTCGAAGGTGCGGAGGGGAACACGCATGCGGGTCGTAGGAGGCACCGGCGCGTGACACTCCAGAAAGCCCGCATAGCGAGCACGCCACAGCTCCAGCTCGGCCTGGAGAGCGGCTGGCGTCTCCTCGCGAGATCGTGGGATCACCCTGACCGCGGGCTCGTCATCTAGGGGCAAGGTGACGTCGGGCAGCGTCGGTGGCTCGGGGACCACCAAGGCATCGGCCCGACTAGCGTGGGGTTGAGGCTGGCTGGTGTCGCGGGTAGCGATCTCGGCAAAGAGGTCGCGGCGGGGCGAACGCGGTCGGCCGCGCACGGCGTTGTCATGCATGATGATCTCCTGAAACGCTAAGGGTGAGGCAAGTGCCTGAGCTAAAGTTCGAGTTCATGGGCGGTTGCCCAGACGCAGCGCGGTAAAGATGTGCGTGCGCATCAGGCGCAAGGTCACGACCGCCTGTGAGAGCAGCAGCGCAACGCCCATGGCGATGGCGATCTGCTGCGTGCGCGTCCAATCGACGAGTGGGATGAAGGGCGGCACGGGCGGCCCGGAGGTGGCCGTCAAAGGAAAGTAGGGCACATAGAGGCGGGCGCAAGCGATGCCGCTCAGAACGCCCGCTGCCAGGCCATAGACAAGCGACGCGAGCTCTTCCAGCAGGACAGTATCCAGCAGCGTGGTCTGGCGGAAGCCGAGGGCTCGCAGGACCGCGTGGCGCACTGCGCGCTCCTGGAGCATGGCTACGCCAGATACGACCATGTCGGCCACCGATAGCGCCGCCGCTGCCAAGAAGCAGAACGTGAGAAGCCCGAACATGCCGGTGCGTTCCAGTCGATTCGCCTCCTCGGCCACTAGGTTTGGCAGGATCACGATGTCGCGCGGTGTGACGTCCAGGCCGCGCACGCTCGCCAGGACGCTCTCGGGGTCGGCGCCGGGCTCCAGCCTTAGCCAGACGCTATGGGGCAGCAGGCTGCTGGTGCGCATCTCGAGGAAGGAGAGGCTGCTGACCAGGACAGCGCCTGCCAAGGCATCATCTCCCCCGCCACTCGAGGCGCTCGATGCGCCCGATGGGATGGCCATCGTCGGGAAATAGTCGAACAGGCCCACGATCTCGTAGGCGAAAGGCTCTCGGGCGCCCTCGAATAGCAGCACGTTGGCGCGGAGCGTGGCACCTATGCCCAGGCCGAGCCGAGCGGCGAGCTCGCGCGGGATCAGAATGCCGTTGGGCACCATGGCCAGTCGGTTCAGCATCTCTCCCAACGAGTACGAAGCATAGTCGGTTCGGAAGTAGGCCACATCGGCAAAGTGAAGCCGGTCGACGGCCAGCATCCGCAAGTAGGGCAAGTCGCCGCCAGCAGCCAGGGCGACCTCAAAGTCGCCGACGCGCGTGGCAGAATCGACGCCGGGCAGATCCTCATACATCTCGGCTGGCAGCATTGGCATGTCGATGGGCTGGTTCGCTTCAGCGTCCCCTGCGTCGCTGGCAAAGATGCCCAGCGAGACGCCAGCTTCTTCCTTGCCCAGAGTGAACGTGATGTCGCTGCCCACGCGGTAGCGCAAACGGTCCACCAGCCAGACGTCCGCACTTCGGGCGGCCGATGCATAGAACACGCCAAGTGACAAGCATACGACGAGGCGAAAGACGGGGCCTCGGTAGAGGCCTCCACTGCGAGCGAGGTTCAGCCCGGCCATATAGCCCGAGACCCACGGGAGATAGCGGGCGATCCATCCCAAGGGCAGCATCAGCAAGACAAACAGCTCCGACAAGAGCAAGGGCGCGGCGAAAAGGAACAGCGTGGGTGCTAGCAGCACCAAGGGGTCTTCGGCGGCCTGGAAGGCAGACACAAGGTTGGCGCCTGTGGGCGTACGGAGGCCCATGTCGCCCACAGTGAGCTGGCGATAGGCGTAGAGAGTGACGATGCAAAGCGCTGCTGTCAGGGTCAGGCGGACGCCACCCCAGATGAGGCGTCTGCGCGCCTGAGCGCGCTCATGGGCGACTACCGTGGTCCGGCTTGCGCGCCAGGTGGCCACGAGACGAACGAGAATGCTGGCCCCCGCCAGCCCGAGCACCAAGTCTAGCCCTACCGAGGCCAGGCTGACCTGCAGAGGCTCGCGTGCTGTGAAGGAGAGGAACCCGTCGGCAAAGCCCATCGTGCGGGCCAAGAGCAGCGCCCCCAGGAGCCCGATGGGAATGGCCACAGCTAGAAGCACCAACGACTCCAAGGCCCAGATGCCTACGAGCTGCCAGCGCGAGCTGCCCCGGCTGGCCATCATGGCGATCTCGCCGGTCTGGAAACGGGTCTGTGTGGCTGAGAGGGACCCGAGAAAGTAGACCAGGATGACGATGACGGGCACGCTGAATCCAAAGAGAACCACCTGAAGGTCTTGTTTGCGAGCTCGGCCGCGCAGCAGGTCCTCGCGCGGGTCCAGGTCCATCTGGCCGCCCGGCAGGCGGTTGGCAACATCGCGCGCGAGGCTCGTTAGCCCGCCGATATAGGCATCAGCCCGATCGAGATTCAGACGCCTCTCGTCCATGACATAGTACCAGAACGCAAAGGCGGACCCTTGTTCCACCATGGGCGCGATCCATTGGGCATAGGAGGCGGGCGTCGTAAGCAGGCTCGAAGAAAAGTGCGTGCGGGGGTCCCGATACCACGCATCGTCGAGAGGGTTTTCGGC
>JBNGEB010000015.1:0-22563 GCA_049975585.1 Anaerolineae bacterium | reverse complement strand
CGACTCCGGAGGAGGCGACGGCGAATGACGGGTCCAAGCCTTTCTCGAGGCGGCCCACGACCGAGGCCAGGTTCGGTGATGTTACGGCCGACGTTTGCCACCGGCCGCGCCCACGACTAGACTGGCGGCAAGGGAGGTGAGCCGTGACACCATCCGAGGAATCCATCGTGACCGTATGCGTCTCCCAAGGCCTTCTCAGGGCCCAAGCCATCGCTGCCAAGCTCGAAAGCCTGGGCATTCCGGCAGCCTGCAAGTACGAGTCCATCGGCCGCGTGATCGGCATCACGGCCGATGGACTCGGGCAAGTCGAGGTGCAGGTCCCGGCCGAGTGGCGCGAGCGTGCCCTGGCGGCGCTGCAAGAGATGCCCCTTCCCAAAGACGTCGATCTTGAGCCCTCACCCGACGAGCGAGGCAACGGTTCATCATGATCGAAGCGGCGCCCCCCACCATCGCCACCTACAACGAGGGACATCTGCACGCGGCGCTCAAGGCCTGGTATGCGCAGCCCGGCGATCGCATCGAGGAGGAGGTAGCGGGCTATCGTGTGGACATTGTCCGGGATGATCTCCTGCTCGAGGTCCAGACGGGCGGCTTCTCCTCGCTTGCGCCCAAGATCGAGAAGCTGCTGGCCACGCACCGCGTCCGCGTGATCTATCCCATCGCCCAGGACAAGTGGATCGTCAAACGGTACGATGACGGGCATCACACCCGCCGCCTATCGCCCAAGCATGGCATCTATGCCGACCTGTTCGACGAGCTCGTCGCCATGCCGCGCCTGCTCACGCATCCCGACCTGACCCTCGAGGTCGCCCTGGTCCAAACGGAGGAGGCGCGCGAGCACCAGCCCGGCAAGGCCTGGCGCAGGCGCGGCTGGGTCATCACCGGCCATCGCCTCCTGAACGTCGTAGAACGGCGCCGTTTTCGCGGCGCGGACGACCTGGCAGAGCTCCTGCCGGATGACCTGCCGGCCCCCTTTGACACGGCGGACCTCGCCGATGCCCTGAGACGCGGCCGCCGCCTCGCCCAGCGCATGGCCTACTGCCTGCGCAAGATGCGCGCGCTGACGCCCGTTGGCAAGCGCGGCCGCAGCATCCTCTACACCCGTAGCACACTGCTCGCCTCAGAGGAGGGACCATGATAGACCAGAACGCTCCGGCTTTTCTGAACCCCGACCTACCCATCGCCGAGCGCGTACAGGACCTGGTTGGGCGGATGACCCTGGAGGAAAAGGTCAGCCAGATGGTGCACCCGGCGGCAGCCATCGAACGTCTGAACGTGCCCGAATACAACTGGTGGAACGAGTGTCTCCACGGCGTTGGGCGGGCCGGCATTGCCACCGTGTTCCCGCAGGCCATCGGCCTGGCTGCCACCTGGAACACCGACCTCATGCTCCAGGTCGCTACGGCCATCTCCGACGAGGCCCGCGCCAAGCACCACCAGGCCGTCCGTGAGGGCAACCGGGACATCTACTATGGCCTCACCTTCTGGTCGCCCAACATCAACATCTTTCGCGACCCGCGCTGGGGGCGCGGCCAGGAGACCTACGGCGAGGACCCCTATCTCACCTCCCGCATGGGCGTCGCCTTTGTGCGGGGCCTGCAGGGCGACGATCCCCACTATTTGAAGCTCGTGGCCACGCCCAAGCACTATGCCGTGCACAGCGGCCCCGAGAACCTGCGCCACGAGTTCAACGCCGAGGTAAGCCAGCGCGACCTACGCGAAACCTACCTGCCGGCCTTTGAGGCCACCGTGCGCGAGGCCGGCGCTTGGTCCGTCATGGGCGCCTACAACCGCACCAACGGCGAGGCCTGCTGCGCTAGCCCGACGCTCCTGGGCGAGATCCTCCGGAAAGAGTGGGGCTTTGAGGGCTATGTCGTCTCCGACTGTGGCGCCATCAACGACATCTGGGCGCATCACAAGCTCGTGGAGACCCCGGCCGAAGCGGCCACGCTGGCCGTCCGCGCGGGGTGCGACCTCAACTGCGGCGCCACCTACCAGCACCTCCTGGAGGCGGTCCAGCAAGAGCTCATCGACGAGGCCACCATCGACCGCGCCGTCACGCGCCTGTTCACAGCCCGCTTCAAGCTGGGCATGTTCGATCCCGAGGAGCGCGTGCCTTACGCACAGATCCCCTTCGAGGTCAACGACTGCGCCGAGCACCGCGCCCTGGCGCTGGAGGCCGCCCGCCAGTCCATCGTCTTGCTCAAAAACGACGACGGCTTTTTGCCGCTGTCCCGCGACCTGAAGACCGTCGCCGTCATCGGGCCCAACGCCGACGATCTGGAAGTCCTGCTTGGCAACTATAACGGGACGCCTTCCTCGGCGGTGACGCCCCTCCAGGGCGTGCGCGATCTGCTCGGCGCCGACGCCGAGGTCCTCCACGCTCGCGGCTGCGGGATCACCGACGGCGACGAGGAGAACCTGCAAGAGGCCGTCGACGTAGCGCGGCGGGCCGAGGTCGCCATCGTCTGTCTGGGCCTGTCGCAGGAGGTGGAGGGCGAGGAGGGCGCCGGCAAGCAAGCCGACCGCACGGACATTGTGCTGCCAGGCATGCAGGAGCGCCTGCTGCGCGAGCTGTACCTCGCCTCCGTTCCGACGGTCCTGGTGCTCCTCAACGGAAGCGCCGTGGCCATCAATTGGGCCCACGAGGCGTTGCCGGCCATCGTCGAGGCCTGGTATCCCGGCGAGGAAGGCGGCACCGCCCTGGCCGAGGTGCTCTTTGGTGACTATAACCCGGGGGGGCGCCTGCCCGTCACCTTTTACCGGTCCGTCGAGCAGCTTCCGCCATTCGACGACTATGCCATGGAGGGCCACACCTACCGCTACTTCCAAGGGGAGGCGCTCTACCCGTTCGGCCATGGCCTGAGCTATACCCGATTCGCCTACAACGGCCTGACCCTCTCCGCGCGGGAGATCGAGGGCGGCGAGTCTATCGAGGCGCGCGTCATCGTGCGCAACGTCGGTCATCGCGCCGGGGACGAAGTGGTGCAAGCTTACTTGAAGGACGTGCGCTCCTCCTACCCGGTGCCCATTCGCCAGCTCGTTGGCTTTCAGCGGGTGCATCTCGACGCCGGCAAGGACCAGACAATCACCTTTACCATCACGCCCGAGCAGATGGCCGTCCACGACCGCAACGGACGACCCCTCGTCCAGCCAGGCGATTTCATCGTATCGGTCGGAGGCGGCCAGCCCATCGAGGGCGGCCCTCTCCCCTATCTGAACGAGAGCTTCAAGGTGGTTGGCAAGCCGTATCGGATGGATGCCTAGGCGACGGAGGCCAAGCGACGGTACGACATGCCATGCCACTACCGTGCTCGCTGACCCCCGGCAGGGGTGAATCTGCGCACATTCCGATGCGCCAGAGTTCGCCCCAATGTCGCGCATCGCGGCCAACCCCCGCCTTGCGGACGAGATGCGCGGACGGCTTGCGCCGACGAGGTACCGAGGCGGCCCGAACCGGGGGCGCCGTGGACGGCGTTGCCCCTACTATGCAGAGGAGTCGTACATGCTCATCTTTGATGCCCACCTGGACCTAGCTTGGAACGCCATCGACTGGAATCGGGACCTCACCCTTGAAGTGGAGGAGATCCGCCGCCGCGAGGCCCGCCCCGCTGACGGGGGCGCCGCTGACGGCGTTGACAAAAAGGGCGCCGGGCGGGGCACGACCTCCCTGCCGGAGCTGCGCCGCGCCGAGGTGGGCATCTGCGTGGCAACGGTGCTGGATCGCACCGCCCGCCCAGAGACGGACGTGCCTGGCTTTCCGGGCTCTGCCAGTCAGGAGCTTTCCTATGCCAAGGCCCAGGGCCAGCTTGCCTACTACCGGGCCCTCGAGCGCCGCGGCTGGATGCGCCAGATCGCCGACGCCGCGACTCTCGACGCCCACCTGGCAGAATGGCGTCGCGCTCCCAACACAAGCCCGCTGGGGTACATCCTCAGCATGGAGGGCGGCGATCCCATCGTCGAGCCGGATTGGGTGGCGAGCTGGCACCAGCAAGGCCTACGCGCCGTCGGCCCCGCCCACTATGGCGTGAGCCGCTACGCCCATGGCACGTCGCGCTCCGGCGGCCTCACCGACGATGGCCGCGTTCTCCTGCGCGAGATGCAAGCCCTGGGCATGATCCTTGACCTCAGCCACCTGGCCGACGAGGCCTTTTGGCAGGCCATCGAGCTTTACGATGGCCCCGTCATCGCTAGCCACAACAACTGCCGCGCGCTGGTGCCAGGCGATCGCCAGTTCACCGACGACCAGATCCGCGCCATCGCCCAGCGCGGGGGCGCCATCGGCGTCGCCCTCGACGCGTGGATGCTCTACCCCGGGTGGATCCGTGGCGAGACCGACCCCGGCGTGGTGGCCATGGATGCCGTGGCCGACCAGATCAACCATATCTGCCAACTGACCGGCACTCACGAGCACGCGGCCATCGGCAGCGACCTCGACGGCGGCTTTGGCACGGAGCAGACGCCCCGCGACCTGGACACCATCGCCGATCTTCAGCGGATCCCCGAGCTCTTGCGCCAGCGCGGCTATGACGAACGAGCGATCGAGGCCGTCATGCACGGCAACTGGGTACGGGTATTCGGGGCGGCGCTGGGATGCTGAGGGGAGGCACGCACAAAGGCGGGGCTAGGGATCGCGGCGCCCCCGTGGAAAGTTGTTCAGGGCGTCAAGAATGTTGGCGCTGGAGGCTAGCCACGGGTGTCGCGCGCGGTCGCCGCTTGCCAGAGCCGGCAGCGGCTGCGGGAGACATGGCTCAGGAGCCACCATTACATAACTGGGGGAGGATATGCGCAAACGCGTCAGGTACGACCATAGCTACTTTCGCGGCATCATCCATCGCGAGGCGCGACGATCGCAACGCAACTATCAGCGGTTAGAGAAGCTGCTCCGGCTAAAGCGTGGAGGCCGCCTCCTCGAGATCGGCTTTGGGCAAGGAGGCTTTCTGGAGATGGCAGCGCGCCACTTTGAGGTGTACGGCATCGACATCTCCCCGTGGGCAATCGCGAACGCCCCACGCCGCCTGCGACATCGCGTGCAGGTGCAGGACATCTCCGAGAGCAGCCTGGGGCACCAGGAATACGCGGCCATCGCCGCTTTCAACGTCCTGGAGCACCTGGATGATCCCCCCACCGCGCTGGGACGCATCGCCCATGCCCTCACCCCAGGAGGCGTGCTCATCGGATCCGTGCTCAACAACGGCGGCATCGTCGGCCACGTCGTCACGGCCATCGCCAACGCGTACGATCGCACCCACGTCTGCACGCCACGACCCGAGCAGTGGCGGCAATGGTTCCAGCAGGCTGGCCTGGAGGAGATAGACCTCTTTGGCGAGATCACCATCGGGCGCAACCGCTGCTATTATGTCAAGCGCCCTGTCTGGCGCCAGGTCGCCTTCAACCTGATGTTCACTTGCCGCGCCCCTATGGCCCAGAAAGCGACCACCCCATGAACTCGCGTCAACGTTCTCTGGCCGCCCCCGCTCGCCAACCTGCGCGCCATGGCGGACGCCGTCCGCGCTCTGGCAGCGTGAGGGACGCACCCTAGCCACGCGCGCCAGGCGACCGCAGCAGCGTCAGCGACCCAGTGTCGGCCCTATTGCCAGAACAGGAGCACCCACCCATGTCACACCCCGATAGCCCGTTTCTCGTTCAACCAGGCACCCGCGCCGTCCTATCCGATCTCGATCCCCACGCCAAGTACGGCCTCGAGAAGAAGGAGGGCAAGGCTGAGATCAAGGAGCTAAGCAAGGAGCTCAACGATCTCCAGGAACTGCTCTATGCCACGCGCAAGTATGCCCTCCTCATCGTGTTGCAGGGTATGGACACCTCGGGAAAAGACGGCGTCATCAAGCATGTGGTCGAAGCCTTCAACCCGCAAGGGGTTTGTGTCACCGGCTTCAAGGTGCCCACCGAAGAGGAACTCGACCACGATTTCCTCTGGCGCGTGCACAAGGCCACGCCTCGCAAGGGCATCGTGGGTGTATTCAATCGGTCGCACTATGAGGACGTCCTAGTCGTCCGCGTCGCCAACCTGGCGCCCGAAGCCGTCTGGCGCCGCCGCTATGAGGCGATCAACGCCTTTGAGCGCACCCTCGCCGAGAGCGGCACCATCGTGCTCAAGTTCTACCTGCATATCTCCAAGGAGCGCCAGCAAGAGCGCCTACAGGACCGCCTCGACGATCCCACAGAGCACTGGAAATTCAAGGCCGGCGACCTGGACGTGCGCGCTCAATGGGACGCCTACACCGCGGCCTACCAGGATGCGCTGTCCTTTTGCAGCACGCCCTATGCGCCTTGGTATATCATCCCTGCCGATCGCAAGTGGGTGCGCAACCTGCTCATCTCGCGCATCCTGCGGGATACGCTTTCGTCGCTGGACATGACCTGGCCGCCCTTGGAGGAAGAGGCGCGCGGAATCGACATCATCACGTGACGCAGAGCGGGCTCACAGGCATAGAGGCCTCTCGTCTTGGAGCGCGGCACCGCATGGCATAGAATAGCTGCCATATGCGCAAAGCGCGTCCATACCACATTCCCAAGGGAGGGAGCGCCATGAGAACAAGCGGGCCGCCGTCGGCATACGGGTTTCGGGTCCTCGCCACGCGCGATATTGAGGAGATCAACGCCCAAGCCACCCTCTACGAGCACGAGGCAACCGGCGCCGAGCTGCTCTCCATCACGACCGAGGATACCAACAAGGTCTTTGGCATCACGTTCCGAACCACGCCCAAGGACTCGACAGGGCTGCCGCACATCCTCGAGCACAGCGTGCTCAGCGGCTCGGCCAAGTACCCGCTCAAGGACCCGTTCATCGAGCTGGCAAGGGGATCGCTGCACACGTTCCTCAACGCCATGACCTATCCCGACAAGACCTGCTATCCTGTCGCTAGCCAGAATCTGCAGGATTTCTACAATCTGATAGACGTTTACATGGACGCCGTGCTCCACCCGCGCCTCACCGAGGAGGTGTTCGCCCAAGAGGGCTGGCACTTGGCCATGGACGCTCCTGACGACGAGCTCAACATCGTGGGCGTCGTCTATAACGAGATGAAGGGCGTCTATTCGAGCCCAGACTCGCTCCTCGGTCGCTTTGGGCGCATGGCGCTTTTCCCCGATACCATCTATGGCAACGACTCGGGCGGCGATCCCGATGCCATGCTTGCGCTGACCTACGAGCAGTTCCGTGAGTTTCATCGGACCTACTATCACCCTTCCAACGCGCGCATCTATTTCTATGGGGACGATGATCCGGAGGAGCGACTGCGTCGCATGGCCGCCTATCTCGAGGGGTATCAAAAGCGCGAGGTGCCCTCGCAGATCGCCGCGCAGCCCCGATTCCAGGAGCCGCAGACGTTGACCGTCCCGTACGACCCCGGCGACGGTGAGAACCAGGCCAAGGGGCTCATCACGGTGAACTGGATGCTCGAGGGCGCCGAGGATGTCCAGCGAACGTTGGCCTTGAACATGCTCAGCCACGCGCTGCTGGGCACGCCTGGCTCGCCCCTGCGCAAGGCCCTCATCGATTCGGGCCTGGGCGAGGATCTGGCCGGCGAAGAGTTCGTCGAGGACCTCAACCAGCAGATGTTCTCCACCGGCATGCGCGGCGTCGCCGTCGAGAACCTGGACCAGGTCGAGGCATTGATCCTGGATACGCTCTCCCAGTTGACCAGCGACGGCATCCCCCGAGGCGCGCTAGAAGCCGCCATCAACAGCGTCGAGTTTGCCCTCCGCGAGAACAACAGCGGCAGGTTCCCGCGCGGCCTGGTCATCATGCTGCGGTCCCTCTCGACCTGGCTCTATGACGGGGATCCCTTTGCGCCGTTGGCCTATGAGGAGCCTCTGGCCGCCATCAAGGAGCGGTGGGCTTCGGATGGACGCTATTTCGAAGGGCTCATCCAAGAGCTGCTCTTGGAGAATCCCCATCGCGTGACGCTCAAGCTGGAACCCGACCCGGGCGCCCTCAAGCGGCGCGAAGAGGCGCTCCGACACGAGCTGGCCCAGAGACGCGAAGGCATGTCGCCCGAGGAGGTCGCCGAGATCGTCGAGCGCACGTCCGCCCTCAAGCTCTGGCAAGAGACGCCGGACACGCCCGAGGCGCGTGCTACCATCCCGCACCTCACGCTGGAGGACCTGGACCGGGAGAATCAACTGATCCCCCTGGACGAGTCCACGCTGGAAGGGCGCCCGCTGCTCTACCACGATCTATTCACCAACGGGATCCTCTATCTGGACCTAGGGCTCAACCTGAAGGCCGTGCCCCTGGAACTGCTGCCCTATGTGCCGCTCTTTGGACGCTGCCTGACCGAGATGGGTACCGAGACCGAGGATATGGTCACGCTGACCCAGCGTATCGGGCGCACCACGGGCGGCGTGGGCTTTGGCACCATGGTCTCGTCCATGCGCAACAGCCCCGACACGCAGGCTTGGTTCTTCCTGCGGGGCAAGGCGACGCTCGAGCACGTTGACGACCTGCTGAGCATCATGCGCGATCTGCTCCTCACGGCCCGACTGGACGACCAGGAGCGCTTCCGCCAGATGGTGGCCGAGCAACGAGCCGGCGCCGAGGCATCGCTTATCCCCTCAGGGCATGCGATTGTGAATGGGCGCTTGCGTTCCCACTTTACGCTGGGAGACTGGGCCAACGAGGTCATGGGCGGCGTGACCCAACTGCTCTTTGTGCGTGAGCTGGAGAGGCAAATCGCCGAGGACTGGCCCGCCATCGTCGCCAAGCTGGAGCAGGTCCGCGATCATCTCGTGAACCGCTCGGTGGCGCTGGTAAACGCCACGGTTGACACCGAGTCTTGGCCGCAGGTGCGAACCGCGCTCGGCGACCTGCTCCGGGCCCTGCCAGAGCGAGGCGAGTCGCTGTCTCCGTGGGACGTGACGCTCCCCCGCGGCTCGGAGGGCCTCACGGCGCCGTCGCAGGTCAATTTCGTGAGCAAGGGCGCCAACCTCTATCAACTCGGGTACACCTATCACGGCTCGGCGGCTGTCATCAGCAACTACCTGCGCACCACCTGGCTCTGGGAGCAGCTGCGCATCAAGGGCGGCGCGTACGGCACCTTTTGCTCCTTCGACCCGCGCTCGGGGACGCTTTCGCTTCTGTCGTACCGCGACCCGAACCTTCAGGCCACCCTGGAGGCCTATGACAGGACCGGGACGTTCCTGCGCGCGGCCAAGATCGACCAGAGCGAGCTAGAGAAAAGCATCATCGGCGTCATTGGCGCCATGGACGGCTTTATGCTGCCCGACGCCAAGGGACACGTGTCCATGGTGCGCTATCTGCTAGGCGAGAGCGACGAGCTGCGCCAGCGCATCCGCGAGGAGGTCCTGAGCACGACGGCCGACCATTTCCGCGACTTTGCCGACGTGCTCGACGGCGTGGCCGCGAAAGGAGACGTGGTCGTCCTTGGCTCGCCCGACGCCATCAGCGCAGCCAATGACGCCCTGGAGGACGGTCTGACCATTCAGCCCGTCCTGTAGGAATACGTAGTTGAGACGGCGGTCCCCTCTCCAAACCTCTCCTCCGCGGGTATCGTGGGGGAGGGGGTGGCTGCGCGTGCGGGGGTTGAGATGCAGGGGGCACAGCGACGGTTCCGACCGCCCGTGCCCGCCAGGTGGTCGGCCAAGCCAGCGGTATAGAGGCAACCCCGGTGCGAAGCAAGCGTCGGCTGCTCTCCCAACCCCGTCTGCGCCGAGAGGGGCAACCCCCTCTCCAAACCTCTCCCCCACGACAGACGTGGGGGAGGGGAAACAGGGAAGGGGGTGGCTGCGCGCCCGATAGACGCGCCACAGATGGCGTAGGGGAGAGGCTCCGGATGCTCCCCTCTCCCACGTCTGTCATGGGAGAGGGGAACAGACGGAGGACCCATTGAGCAAGCACACCAATACGGGAGGCTCCGTATGACCTACACGACACCCGATCCAACGGTTGATCCTCGCGTGCGGCGCTATGTGATGCCGGTTCGCATCGTCTGGCAAACCGAGGGCAACGCCGCGCCTCAGCACCCCGAGGCCCTCCTAGAGGCCAAGGACGGGCAGGCATCGCTCTTCCCTCAGCGGGTCTGCACGCTGACCCACCGGGGCCAAGCGCCTGGCATCTTGCTCGACTTTGGCCGCGAGCTGCAAGGCGGCGTCCAGATCACGGCCATCGCCGCCACCGATACCAAGCCCGTCCGGCTACGCGTCCGATTCGGCGAGTCGGTCAGCGAGGCCATGTCCGACGTCGATCCCGACGGTATCCCTGGGCAGAGCTACCTCAACGACCACGCCATCCGCGACCAGACCACGCTGCTGCCGGCCATCGGCTCCACCGAGATCGGCAACACCGGCTTTCGCTTCGTGCGGCTCGACCTGGTGGACGAGGGAAAGACGGTGGACCTCTCGGCCGTGCGAGCCATCGCCATCTATCGCAATCTGCCATACCTCGGCGCCTTTGCTTGCAGCGACGAGCGCCTGAACCGTATCTGGCAAACGGGCGCCTACACCGTGCATCTGAACATGCAAGGGTACGTGTGGGATGGGATCAAGCGCGACCGCCTGGTCTGGATAGGCGACATGCACCCGGAAACGCGCGTCATCAGCACGGTCTTTGGATGGCAGGACGTCGTGCCCAGCAGCCTCGACTTTGTGCGGGACGGGACCCCGCTGCCCGGCTGGATGAACGGCATCAGCTCTTACTCGATCTGGTGGCTCCTCATTCAGCACCACTGGCACCTCTACCACGGCGACCAAGCCTATTTGGCGCAGCAACGGGGGTACCTGCTCGGTCTTCTCGAACAGCTCCTGGAGCGGATCGGTCCCGACGGCGCCGAACGCCTGGATGGCAGGCGCTTCCTCGATTGGCCCACCGCAGACGATGACGTGGCACGCCATGCCGGTTTGCAGGCCATGATGGTACTCGCCATGCGCGCGGGCGCAGAGCTGTGCGACACCCTCGGAGAGGCCCAGATGGCCGCGCGCTGCCGTAACGGCGAGCGCGCCCTAGGCCAGCACCAACCAAAAGTCGGCGGCACCAAGCAGGCAGCAGCCCTGCTCGCACTCGCCGGGCTCAAAGACGCCAAAACGATGAACGAGCAGCATCTAGCCGTGGGCGGCGCGCGCGGGATGAGCACGTTCTACGGCTACTATATGCTGCAAGCGCGCGCCATGGCAGGCGACTACCAGGGCGCGCTGGACGCCATCCGCGCGTACTGGGGCGCCATGCTGGGCTTGGGGGCGACCACGTTCTGGGAGGATTTCGATCTCGCGTGGGTCGAGGGATCGGCCGGCATCGACGATCTCGTGCCGCCGGGCAAGCGGGATATCCATGCCGACTTTGGGCGCTACTGCTACCAGGGGCTGCGCCACAGCCTGTGCCACGGATGGGCGGGCGGCCCCACGGCCTGGCTCTCGGAGCATGTGCTGGGGATTCGTCCCGCCGCGCCCGGGTTCGCGCGCGTGCGCATCGAGCCCCATCTCGGCGACCTAGACTGGGCCAAGGGGACCTTCCCCACGCCCCACGGCCTGATCCGAGTGGCGCATAGCCGCCGCGCGGATGGCGCCCTCGAGAGCGAGGTGGAGCTTCCGCCTGGCGTAGAGCGCGTCGCGACGGGCCCCAATCTACCCATCTGACGGGCTGGCCAGCGCAGCCAAGCGCTGCTACGATGGGCGTGGGTCGTTGACTGACGAGCAGACAAAGGAGCAACATGAAGGACAAGGTGCGGATTGGGATCATCGGCACGGGTATCATCGGCAAGGCGCACATTCGCAACTATGCCGAGATCCCCGAGGCAGAGATCGTCGCCGTGTGCGACCTGCGCAAAGACGAGGCCCAGAGGGTAGCGCAGGAGAACGATATCCCCGACGTGTACACCGACTATCACGACCTGCTGGCGCGCGACGACATCGACTCGGTGGACGTAGCGCTCCACAACAGGCTACACGCGCCGGTTACCATCGACGCGCTGGAGGCGGGCAAGAACGTTTACTGCGAAAAGCCCATGTCCTGGTGCTACCAGGATGCCAAGGCCATGTACGACAAGGCCGTCGAGACCGGCCAGATGCTACACATTCAGCTGGGCACTCTCTACCAGACCGAGTGTCGCGCCGCCAAGCGCATGATCGACGCCGGCCTTCTCGGCGACATCTACTATGCCAAGGCGTCCCACTATCGCCGTCGCGGTCGCCCCTGGGTGGATGGCTATGCCACGCCGGCGTTCGTGCAGCGCAAGACCGCTGGCGGCGGAGCCATGCTGGATATGGCCGTGTACCATATCTCGCGCATGTTGTACCTGCTAGACAACCCGAAGGTCCTGACCGTCTCTGGTAACACCTTCCAAGCCCTCGATATGTACGAGGACCGCCGCGCGGTAGCCGGATACGACGTGGAAGAGATGGGCATGGCTGTCATCCGGCTGGATGGCGACATCACCTTCTTCATGGAAGAGGCCTGGGCGGTCCACTCCGATCAGCCGCAGGGCGACCACATCTATGGCGCCAAGGGCGGCCTCCGATTGGAGCCCTTTACCTACTTTACGACCTTGGCTGACATGGAGATGGACGGCACCTTTGACCTGAAGGCCGCCGATTGGCGCTGGCATCAGTGCGATCCCAATACTGCCGGCTATGACAACAGCCAACGGCACTGGATCTGGGCGCAGTTGGATCGCGTGCCTTTGATCGATACGGCCGGCATCGCCTTGAACACCGCCTTTATCACAGAGGGCGTTTACCTATCATCGCATCTGAACCGCGAAGTCCAAGCGGAAGAGATCGCGTCGGCAGAAAAGGGGCTAGGCCGATAGGCGTGCCGCACGACACGGGTTCCGGAGAGGGGCGCTGGAACCCGTGTCTTCTGGCAAACGTCCATAGGCCGATGCATCATTTCTATCGAACCACCAAGACGAGCTCGCGCCGGGGCCTTCTGACCCTACTGATGGCAAGCGTCCTTTGCTGCCTAGCGTGGGGCGCAGCCGGATGTCAACGATCTTTTAGCACGCCCACTCGGACTGCCCCCGTCACAGAAACCCAGGTCGCGCCCACTCCCACCCGTGTGACGCCGACGCAGGAGTGGACGACGGATCCAGCCCCATCTATGTCCACATCTACACCGAGCCCCTCGCCGACCCAGCCATCAACGCTAACCGCCACACCACAGCTGTCCCCCGTGCAAGCAGCCGCGTCGACGCCTCAGGCCACGGCCGTCTGGTCCAACACCCTCGCCACGCTCAGCGAGATGGCATTGCCTGGCGAGTGGGTCGCTGACGTGGACCTCACGGGCTCGGTGACGGTGACCCATCCCGCCGAGTGGGCAGTAAGCGAGCAGGGCATGTACGAGCTCTCCTTCCTGGGGCCACGCCATGCCTGGGGCAAGGTGCGCATCGTGGATCGGGCCTCCAACATCGGCGGCAGCGACGAGGGTCTCGCGGCCTTGGCAGAGCAACTGCGCGGCACCGAGAGCAAGCGCAACGACGTCTTCCAGGTGAAGCAGGATTTGCTTGAGGAGCCGGTGCACGTCGCGTTGGTCTCGCTGTACGCCAGGGACCCGCAGCGCCTGTATCTGCTTTGCCACACAGTCCACGCTTGGTTGCCCATCGAGAGCGACCGTCACGTCTATGGCACCTTGGGACGCTACGACCGCATCGCCCCATCCCTCACGGCGGACGAGGTGGACGCGTTGCTGCTCATGATGATTGCTGCTGCGCGCGATAGCCTGCCCGCTAGCCCTTGACCCCCTGGCTTGGATGGCATATATTGGTGTTGAGGGATATCGTCTGTCGTGCGGTGTGGGTGCGTGCAAGAGAGGAGCTGTTCAGATGGAGATCCGTGTGGCCGAGCCGCGCGTGTTGGTTCTGCGGGAACAGGTAACGTTGGACAAAGCTGAGGGCCTCGCATGGGGCAAGAAGGATCAAGCCTTCAGCACATTGGCGCGCCTCTTCCAGAGGCCAAGCGACGAGGATTACGAGCTGGTGTACCGTGAGATACGCTACGAGCCGTTCTGGCATGTAGCCGTTGCCACCAAGGCGACCTATGATCGCATGCGCCGCTACAGCGTGTCCATCCCGGCAGCCGAGGTCAAAGCCGTTACCATCAACGGCGTGGACTATGACGTGATCGGCGGCCAGATCACGCTAGAGGGCATGGAGCACTGCGAGAGCGGCGGTCGCGTGGACGTGACCGTCAACGGGCTGGATGGCCAACCGGACAAGGCGCTGGCCGGCTATCTCAACTACACTGCCGAGGAAGTGTCGCCCGAGGCGTTGAACAGCTTTGCCCCGGAGGGCGCGCTGGTGCTTCCGCCGAACATGCCGGCGTCCTCCATGGTACGACGCGCCATCGCCGGTACCACCGGCACCGTGGACGCTGACACCATCCTTGATGAGACCCTCGACGTCGAGAGCATGGAGCTCTACTTCCGTCCCATCTATGGCTTCACGTTCCGTTGGATCTCCAAGGATCGCGAGGGAACGCTAGTTTACGACGCGCTCAAGGAAGAGTTCTCCACCAAGGGCAAAGTGTACCCCGAGTTCGTGCCCGAGCCCATGGATGCCACGGCTTTGCTAGACGTGACGCCAGAGACCGTCCAGAGCTTGCTGCCCGGCGATCATCTCTTTGAGCTCAAGAACAAGCCGCTGGAGCCCAAGAGCGAGTAGCTTTGACGTCCCGGGCCGTCCGCGAGCGATCCTGACGGCCCGGAGCAGCGCCGCGAGTCTTGCGAAAACATCCGTAGGAGTGCACGTGCAGCAACGCCAGGTGCTCTTTGAGACTGCCGCGTCTCGACAGGTGGCGATACCCTACCTGCTTTACCTTCCGCAAAAGTACCATCAGCGGCCGCGTTTCCGTTGGCCGTTGATGCTGTTCCTCCATGGTGCCGGCGAGCGCGGCAACGACCTCGCCCTCGTGAAAAAGCACGGCCCTCCCAAGCTGGTGGAGGAGCGTCCGCTGCCGTTCGTGATCCTCTCGCCGCAATGCCCGCAGGACAGTAGCTGGTCTTCCATGATAGAGGACCTAATCGACCTGCTGGAGGACGCCAAGACGCGCTATCGCGTGGACCCGGACCGCGTCTGCGTCACTGGCTTGAGCATGGGCGGGTTCGGCACCTGGGCGTTGGCCGCCACCCGCCCCGATCTTGTCGCGGCCATTGCGCCCATCTGTGGCGGCCCCGACTGGTTCCACGGGTTCCCCTTGCGAGCGTTGCGTCTCTGGCAGATGCCCGTTTGGGCTTTCCATGGCGCCAAAGACCAACTGGTGCCTCCGAGCGGCTCGCGCGAGCTGGTCGAGCTCTTGCAAGCTCTAGGCGATCCGGCGCGCCTGACGATCTACCCCGACGCAGATCACGATAGCTGGACGGCCACCTACCAAAACCCCGAGCTCTACCGTTGGCTCCTGTCGCAGCGGCTTGGGCCCCGGCGTGAGCCCTTGCCGAGAGAGGCTCGCCTGCCAAATGGCGACAGCGTTCGCTACTGGCACACGCCAAGCGCCGGGTATGTGGTGGCCACCCAGGCGAAAGGGCTACCGGCGCTCACTCCTATCAGCCGCGAGGCCTGGGATACACTCGGCCAAGCCCCAACGGACGTGGAGATGCGTGCACGCTTGGGGGCCTTGGGCCTCGCCGAGGAACTGGGAGTGTATGTCGAGGCCATCCTGCAGGCCGAGCGCAACGCGCTTGGCACAGGTTGACATCGCACCGGAGGCGGTTTTTGACCGAATGTCTCCTTTCTGCTAGGATGCTAGCGGAACGTGGGAAGCATGGATGCCCCCATATCCGGCCGTATGGCGGCGGGTTGGGGGGTTGTTTTTTGTGGCACAGCGTGAGCTCTGGGAGGAGCCGTGGGCATGCGGATCGGCATTGATGCCCGCCTGACGCACTACCGGGCAGCGGGCATCAGTCGTTACACATTGCAACTTATCAAGGCGCTAGCCAGGCTGCAGAGCGGCGATGCGTTTACCATCCTGCAGAGCTACCATACAAAGCAGCCTCTGGTCACCGAGGATCGTTTCGAGACGCGGCGCGTCCTTACGCCTTCGCATCATCGCCTCGAGCAGCTAACCTTGCCCCTGGAAGTCTCCCTGCTCAAGCTCGATCTGCTCCATAGCCCGGACTTTATCCCGCCGTTTCGGGCTAAGTGCAGGTCGGTCATTACCATTCACGACCTGAACTTTATGCTGTATCCGCACTTTATGACCAAAGAATCGGCCCGATACTACGGCCAGATCGACGAGGCCGTGCGTCGATCTGATGCTATTATCGCCGTCTCGAACGCCACCAAGCGCGACACGGTACGGCTCTTGGGCGTGGATGAGAAACGTATCACCGTCATCTATGAGGCGGCCAGCTCCTACTTCCAACCGATGGATCGCGCCGAGGCCAGGCGGCGCATCGCCCAGCGATTCGACATAGGCCCCGATTTCATCCTGTTCGTGAGCACCATCGAGCCTCGCAAGAACATCCCCAACCTAGTCAGAGCTTACCGCTTGCTGCTGGACGAGTACCATAGCGACGCAACCCTCGTCTTGGCGGGCGCCAAAGGCTGGCTGTTCGAGGACGTCTTCCAGCTCGTGCGCGAGCTGGGACTGGAGGACCGCGTTCGCTTTCTTGGGCGCGTAGCCACCGAGGAGCTGCTCTGGCTCTACAACGCCGCGCGCGTGCTCGTGGCGCCTTCCTTCTACGAGGGCTTTGGCCTGACCCCGCTGGAGGCCATGGCATGCGGGACGCCGGTCGTTGTCTCAGACGTGTCTTCGCTCCCCGAGATCGTCGCGGACGCGGGCCTCACGGCCCCACCCGACGATCCGGAAGCCATTGCCGCCGCAGTTTGGCGCGTGCTGGATGACAACGGCCTTTGGGACAGCTTGGCGGCCAAGGGACTCAAGCGCGCAGCCTGTTTCTCCTGGGACAAGGCCGCCGAGCAGACGTTGGCGCTCTACCACAGCGTGGCCTAGCTACGCGGAGAAGACGCCATGGGCATCGCTGCCAGACGCATCCTGTTCCTCACCTCAGAGCTCCCCTATCCCCCTGAACAGGGCGGCTCGTTGCGCAGCTATCACCTACTCCGTTACGCGACCAAGCATCACGCCGTCACTCTTCTGAGCTTTGCCGCCCGCCCTCGCGAGGCCGAGCCCCTCGAAGAGATCTGCGAACGCGTGCTCACGGTCCCTACGCCACATCGGAGCACCCCTGATCGCCTCCGGACCCTGTTGCTCTCTGGTCGGCCCGACATGGCGGACCGCCTGGCCTCGCCCACCTACGCGCAGACGCTATATCACACGGTGACCACCTACCCCTTTGACTATGTGCAGGTACAGAGCATCGAGATGGCACCCTATGGGCTAATGGTGCAGGAATGGCTCGCTGATCGAGCGCCCACGCTAGTCTTTGACGATTTCAACGCCGAGTACCTGCTCCAGCGGCGGGCTCTTGGGGCAGATAGTCGTGATCCTCGTCGCTGGCCCAACGCGCTGTACTCTGCCCTGCAATGGCGACGCCTACGGCGCTTTGAGCGTCAGGTCTGCCAGCGCGCCGACCGTGTCATCGCCGTCTCCGATGCCGACGCGGCCGCGCTACGCCAGCTCGACCCCGATCTCTCGCCAGTGGTCGTTCCGAATGGCGTCGAGACTTCCCATTACCAGGATCTCCCCGCCCCCCCCGACGACATGCGAGAGCCTGCCGTGCTGTTCACCGGCAAGATGGATTTCCGCCCGAACGTGGATGCCGTGTTGTGGTTCCACCGGCACGTCTGGCCGCAGGTCCGACAGGAGCACCCAGAAGCTCGCTTCTACGTGGTAGGCAAGCATCCGCACCCGCGTCTGCAGCCGGTCAGGCAGGATCCGACGGTCGTCGTCACCGGCTATGTGCCTGACGTTCGTCCGTACATGGCCGGCGCGACGCTATTCGTGGTGCCCATGCGCATGGGCGGGGGAACCCGGCTGAAGCTCCTAGAAGCGATGGCTGCGGGGCTGCCCATCGTGTCAACGACCATGGGCGCAGAGGGCGTGGACGTGGCGGATCGGGAGCACTTGCTGCTGGCCAATAGCCCCCTAGCCTACGCAAAAGCCGTGTGCCATCTGTTGGGAGACGCCACGGCCCGCGAGCAACTCGGACAACGCGCCCAAGCACGGGTCGTCGCCTGGGATTGGGAACGCATCGCCCCGCGCCTAGACGCCGTCTATCAGGCATAGGATCCGCCACCTACGTCCACAGTGCATTCTGGGTTGCGAGTCCCCGCCATAACCCTGTACAAGTTGGCGCTGCTATGATATACTTGATATGTGGCTCTCAAAGTCATTCTGCAAGGAGGCAGAGATGCAGGTCAATGCTGACTACCGCAGCGTGCAACGGAGGTCTCCTGGGCGGGCGGTGCCCGATGACCTTGCCGTCCACCCAGAGTTAGAGTGCCCCAACTGCGGCGAGACGCGCCAAGACAAGCTGATCTGGCTGGACATGGAAAGAGTGCGCTGCACATATTGCGGCGCCACCTTCCACGTCTGGGCCAACCGCGCCGACTAGAGAAGAGAGCGAGAATCGCGCGCCGAGACGGTATGGCCCGGCGCTATAGTGGTGTGCCTAGGCGCTAGCTAGGTCTATCCCTACAACCTATGCTTGCCCCTGCCGCCAACCTAGGTTAGAATAGTCCCAATGGTCGGCAAACAGCAAAGGAGCTAACAGACATGTCCCAGTATGAATCGGCCGAAGCCTTGTACGACGTCATCGAGGGAATGGTGGCCAACCTCCAAGAGAGTGATGCCTTCAAGAAGCGCGTCCAGTACGCCAAGCGTACGGTGGGCTTCAAGGTAACCGACCCCGCTGCAACCTTCAAGCTGAGCTTCCAAGAGGGTGAGGTCTCTTGGGAAAAGGGCACCACCGAAGGCAGCCAGATCACCCTTCGCATGTCGGGCGACCTGCTACACCAGATCTTCACCGGCGCTCGCGACGCCGAGGCCGCCTACATGGTCGGGGACCTGCGGCTCGAGGGCGACGAGTACACCGCCCAGGGCATGCTCTACTATATGGGCGATCTGGTCAAGGCCTTCAAGCAAGCCAGCGAGGAGGCCTAGGACGCTGGCTGCTGGATAGCGGCCCAAGCGCCCAGGCGTTCCAGCATCTGACAGCTCGCGTCCAGGTTCTGGCGGCGCGCGGGGACAATGCTCATCACATCGAGCCCCATGCTCGTGAGCACACGCTCGAGATCTACCGCGCAGGTATAAGAGCCACCCCCGCCGCCGCCAGCCACGCACAGGCCCAGAGCGCGCTTGCCTCGGATTCCCACGCGGCCCTCTTCATGGGTACATACACGTCGCACACGGTCGAGGCACGCGCGCAGGCTCTCGCTGAGCGTGCCATAGTAGACCGGCGTCGCAAACGCCAACAGATCGGCGCCGCGCATGGCATCGAGGATGCGTGGCAGGTCGTCCTCAATGACGCACGTGCCCTTGGCGCGGCAATCGCCCCAGCCATCGGCGTCGCATTGGCGACAGCAGGCGATCTCGTGCTCCGGCAGAAAGATCAGAGTGGCCTCTGCACCGACGCTCTTGGCACCGGTCAGCAGAGCCTTGGCGGCGCGCGCCGTCTGTCCCTCCACGTTGCGGCTTCCAGAGACCAGCAGTATCTTCATCCCTGTCTCCCCTTTCGCGTGATCCCAATGGGATGCTCGAGCTTGCCCAGCCCTCCCCAACGGGCTAAGATGTGCATGCATCAGAGTGTACCCAGGCCGAGGCCCGGCCCCAAGTCCTCCCGCCTGGTTATTGAAGGAGTTAGCCATGAGCGAGCACCTTTCAGGCCAAGTCGTTGCCTATGCCGCCCCGGAGGGCGTCGAACCATCCGCTCTCTACACCCTGAAGGTGGGCAGCCAGGACGTCTTTGTGCACCCAGCGCGCGTCTCGGCCATGCCCGTGAACCAGGTATGGCCGGGCTACCAACGCCCCAAGGATCAGACCGAGATGGCCGCCTTTGCCTATGTAGATCTGGAGGGGCCAGCGGAAGTGGTTCTGGAATCCAGCCGAGACATCGAGGACGTGACCGTCCGGCCGCTATCCCTGGGCATCGTCCCTGATGTGCAGGACAACACCATCCGCTTTAGCCTTCCTGGACCCCGGCACGTGGTAGTCGAGGTCAACGGCTGGCATCACGCCCTCCATCTCTTTGCCAGCCCCATCGAAGAGAACCCGCCCGATCCCACTGACCCGAACCTGCACTACTTTGGCCCAGGCATCCATCACGCCGGCGAGATCGTGCTCCGGTCCGGCGAGACAGTTTACATCCACGGCGGCGCCATCGTGTACGGCGCGATCCACGCCAAGAACGCCCATGACATCAAGATCCTCGGACGGGGCATCCTGGATTCGAGCGAGATCAAGCGTTTTGATATGGGACCGACCGTGTTCCTCGATCGTTGTCAGGACGCAGAGATCCGAGGCATCGTGTTGCGCGACCCCCACGTCTGGACCGTTGTGCCGGCCATGTGCCAGCGCGTCGCCATCAGCGATCTCAAACTCATCGGTCTCTGGCGCTATAACGCCGACGGCATCGACATCGTCAATTGCCGCGATGTGACCATCGAGGATTGCTTTGTGCGCTCATTCGACGACAGCATCGTGCTCAAAGGCTTCAACCGCTACCGTGATACGCCCAGCGACGATCTGCCCGTCGTTGAGAACGTGATCGCCCGCCGCTGCACCATCTGGAACGACTGGGGCCGTGCGCTGGAGATCGGAGCCGAGACCCAGGCTGACCACATCCGAGACGTGGTGTTCGAGGATTGCGATATCGTGCACCATGTGCACATTGCCATGGATATCCAGAACGGCGACAGGGCGGACATCAGCGACGTGGTCTTTCGTGACATCCGGGTCGAGGACGCCATCGTCGAGCACGGACGCATCGCCGAGACGGACATCCCGCCTTCGGAGCTGGGCCGGTTGATCGAGATGATCATCCGCGAGACGCCCTACAGCAAAGACAGCGAGCGCGGGCGCATCCACGATATCCGCTTTGAGAACATCTCTGTGGTGGGCGAGCCGTTCCCCAAATCGCGCTTTATCGGGCACGATGAGGACCACATGGTCGAGGACATCACCATCGCCAACCTCCGCATTCAGGGCGAACTGATGGAAACCCCCGGCCAAGCCGCGTTCGCCATGAACCCGTACACGCGCGATATACGGCTGCTCGGCCCCAAATCCTAGTAGCCGCCAGAGAACACCGATGGAAGGAAGCTCCCTTTTGCGATCCAAGCTAGCCATCCGCGGGATGCTACTGCTAGCCGTCCTCGCCGTAGCATCCTGCGCCGGTCCCAAAGCGACGCTGACTGTGTCCGAGCCAGAGCCCACGCGACTACCAACGCAGGGGTCCGCGGATGCCGCCTCTCACACCGATGCGCCCGAAAAAGAGAGCGTCGCGACGCCAACACAGGCGCCCTCCCCTGCCCCGCCGAGCGAGGAGCCGCTGGTGGTCTCTCCACGCCAGTTCGGCGGCGTACCCAACGACAGCACGGACGACGGCCAGGCGCTGCGGGTGGCGTTAGCCAAGGCAGCCTCCCGGCCCGGAGGCATCGTCCAGCTCGAGGAAGGGACCTACCTCGTGGACGGCACCGACGGGGGCTACCATCTGACCGTCAGCGGGGCAGAGAGCCTCCGGATCGAGGGGAACGGGGCGAGACTCGTCATGCGAAACCCCAGCTCGGCGGGCCTCTTGCTCCACAACTGCAGCAACGTAACCGTGCGCGACATCACGATCGACTATGATCCCGTGCCGTTCAGCCAAGGGACCATCACGGCCGTAGATGCTCCCGCTGGCACCTTCGATATGGTCGTAGATGAGGGCTACCCCCACCCACGATCATGGTTCTTCTTGAGAGCACCCCTCTGCTTTGGCACGGTGCGGCTGCGCGAGACGGCGATGCTCCGCGAGGATGTTGGCGACCACCTGATGATTAATCGATGGGAAGCCGTGGAGGACGGCGTCTACCGGGCCCATGTGCAGACCGGCTACTATCGAGTCCAGCTCGCCAAGGTTCAGCCTGGCGACGCTTTCGTGTACGTCGCGCGCGCCGGTGGCGGCGCGGTGGATATCCACGCCAGCAGCAACGTCACGGTGGAGAACGTCACCGTGTACGCTTCCACCACGTCCGCCATGACGCTGGTGCAGGCGGACGCCGTCACCGTACGCGGGCTGACGGTCGACATCGCCCCCGACACGGATCGTCTCAACAGCACCAACGCCGACGGCGTGCATTGCCAGCAGGCGCGCATCGGCCCTCGCATCGAGAATTCGCATTTCGAGGGCATGTCCGATGACGCCATCAACATCTATACGGTGCCCAACCTGGTACGCGAGGTGCTGTCCGACACGCGTATCGCTGTTACGGGTGCCGGGCAGATGCGCGTGGGCGACGAGCTGGAGATCTGGGACCCCATCAGCGGCAAGCTCCGGGGACATGCTACCATCGCATCGCTGGAGATCGCGGATGGTCGGACGCTGGTGACGCTATCGGAAGCCGTCGCTGGCGTGAGGGCTGGCGGCGACTATCGCACGGCCGACCATGTGTACAATCGTGACGCCTGCGGCGAGGGGTTCGCCATCGTCAACAACAG
>JBNGEB010000014.1:0-23291 GCA_049975585.1 Anaerolineae bacterium | reverse complement strand
ACGGTGGACTATGGCACCATCAAGGAGATGGGGCTGGAAAGTGTGCGCAAGCTGCTGGACACCCATGGCGTGCGTCCCGCGCTGACTGGCATGCCCGTGCGCTTTCGAGAGGATCAGGCCACGTTCGAGAAGGACCTCGCCGCGCTCCCTCCTTTTGCTCGCGCCATGCAGGATCTAGGCTGCACGCGCGCAGCAACCTGGTTCCTGCCTTTCCACGAGACATTGACCTACGCGGAGCAGTTCGCCCAGATGCGCGACCGTCTCGGCATCCTGTGTGACGCCATCGCGCCCTACGGCCTCCGCTTTGGCCTGGAGTTCATCGGTCCACTGACCCTCCGAAAGGGCAAGCCCAACCCGTTCATCCACGATTTGCCGGGATTGCTGGAGCTGATCGAGGCCGTTGACCGCGATAACCTGGGAGTCTTGCTGGATGCCTGGCACTGGTACACGTCCGGCGGCACGGCCAACCAGCTCGACCTCCTGACGGACCAGCGGGTTATCGTAGTACACGTCAACGATGCGCCCGCTGGCATCCCAATCGAGGAGCAAGTGGACCAGGTCCGCGCCCTGCCCGGCGAGACGGGCGTCATTCCGCTTGACACGTTCATGAGCGCGCTGACAGACATGGGCTACACCGGCCCCGTCATGGTGGAACCATTCTCCGAGCGGGTACGTCAGCTCGCCCCTGAGGATGCCGTTGCCGAGACGGCTCGCGCTCTAGACTCGATCTGGCCCACGACCTAGCCATGGCAGCAGGGGGCGCCAGCACTGGCTGACGCCCCCGCTGTGCTTGCCTAGCCTCCGACTGATTACCAGGTCAACGTGGGGCTTGAGAACAGCTCCAGCTCGTTGCCATCCGGATCAACAAAGAAGGCCAGGCGAATATCGCCCACCGTTTTGGGCTCCACCGTGAACGTGACCCCTCGCCTACAGAGCTCCTCGTAGGTCGCGTCCACATCGTCCACCTCGAACGCGAGATGCAAAAGCCCAGCCTTGGGCTTGGCCAGATCCTCAGGTTCAGCCCCTCCCATCAGCTCGATCGTTGTTCCCCCGATATCCAGGAACTCGATCTCTGCCCCCGGGATGTTTCCACGGACGGGCAGCTCGAGGACTTTTGTGTAAAAGGCGCGAGATCGAGCATAATCGGTCACTCGCAAAGCGACATGGTGTGACGACAGATTGATAGCCATCCGAGATTCCTCCTATGAGCAGGCGGCACAACCTCCGCCCCGCCCCACGTTTGACACTAGCCGCGAGCAACTCTAGACTCGGACACGCGATGGATGAAACAGACAGCTCACAGCGCGAAAACGGATCCCTCTGGCAGAGCCTCGATCTCTCAGGCGTCACCCTCGCCATAGGCTCAGGATCGGGCCAGCTACTCTCCTCCCTAGCGGAAGAGATCGCCTTGGCCGGGGGAACCCTCCTGGTCACGTCTTGGGAGCGACAAAGCCTCGCCGCCCTGACCTCAGAGACGTGGGCATCTGCCTGTCAGGCCCAAATACAGCATCTTCCCCTGCGACCAGAGACAGTGGATCTGGCCGTCTACATCGGAACGCTCCGCGATGTACCAGAGGCTCATCTCCGGTCCGTTCTCATCGAGTTGTGGCGAGTGTTGGTGCCTGGCGGCAGATTCCGCATCGCCGACCTCGTCGAGCCCACCGACATGCCCTACAACGCCGCTTGGCGAGAGCGCAACCAGATTACGCGAACCCTGGGGCACATCATGGAGCGCCCTGTCTCGTTATCGGTCGATCTCAAGCAGACCGCCGTCGCTCTGAAGGACCTCGGCTTTGAGGACCTGCAGGTGGCGCTCCTCCCAGGAGCCGGTCTCACAGACCAGTGGCTGCAAGAGACGGTCAACGCCCTCCATAGCCTGGCTGCCCGTCTCGTCGACGTCGATATCCGGCAACGCATCCTCGAACAGGATGTGCCCCGCCTGATCGAGGCCTATGCCCAGGGAGATCAGCGCGCGGCAGAACGCTTCGTCCTCAGCGGCTACAAGCCGGGCAACCTCGCCGTACAGATGGAGATTCGACCCGACGAGCTCATCTAGGCCGCCTACTCTTCCGGCAAGACGGCGATGGCATCGACCTCGATGGGGAACTTAAGGTCGGACTGGACGGTCGTCCGCGCCGGGTAGGGATCGCTGAAGACGCTCTTGTAAACCTCGTTGAAGGTGGCAAAGTCATCCATGTCGCGGAGATAAGCATGGACCTTGACGACATCCGCCATGGTCGCCCCCGCCGCCTCCACGATGATCTTGATGTTCTCCAGCGTCTGGCGAGCCGCCCCCTCAAAGGTGCCTGGCATCTCGCCTGTCTCTGGGTGGAACGGTCCCTGCCCCGAGACGAATACCAACGTGCCGCTGCACTTGATGGCATGCGAATAGGGGCCCGCTGGCTCGGCGCCCTTGGCCGCGGTGATCTGCTCTCTCATGAAACCACTCCTTCTCCAATTCACGAGCCAGTCGGCACATCGCGATGATTCTACCATGGGGACTAGCGGTCCGCAACGCCGATAACGGGCTGCAGCTCACGCCTTGACCAAAGGATCGGGGCGCCCTAGAATCATCTCGAAACGACACAAGCATACATGGGCCCCTGCCATAGCTCTCTTGGGCCGCAAGGCTTCCCATGGTAAGGAGACGATCGTGCGGGCAACTGTCGCTGTCCTTCGAACCCAACCAGAGACTGTACTAGAGGACTATGACCGTCTCATGGAGATGGCAGGCATCGAGCGCTACCTGCCAAAAGACACCACCGTCATCCTCAAGGACAACATCTCGTGGCATTACCCCTTCCCCGGCGCCAACACGACGCCGTGGCAACTCGAGGGGACGATCCTTGGGCTCAAGCATCGAGGTTATGACAAGCAAGTCTGCGTGCAGAACAAAACGGTAGTCATCGACACCTTCAAGGGCGAAGACCTCAACAATTATGTGCCCATCTTTCGGCGGTACAACATCCCCGTGCTCTACAACTTTCAGGATACCGACATGCGATGGGTGCCCTACGAGCCCCAGGCAGAGCTCAGCGCCCTGCCGCGCGTCTATCCGAAGGGCATCCACTTGCCCGATTTCTTCTTTGGGAAGAGCATCGTCCACCTGCCCACAGTCAAGTGCCACATCTATACCACCACGACGGGGGCCATGAAGAACGCTTTCGGGGGCCTGCTCGCGACGCACCGCCACTACACACACACCTGGATCCACGAGACGCTGGTCGACCTGCTCAAGATCCAGAAGGAGATCCATCCTGGGGTTTTTGCGGTCATGGATGGCACGACGGCCGGCAATGGTACGGGGCCGCGCCTGATGGAGCCCGAGATCAAGAACGTGATCCTGGCCAGCGGCGACCAGGTAGCCATCGACGCCATCGCCGCCAAGCTGATGGGCTTTGACCCCATGGAGATCGGCTATATCCGCATGGCCCACGAGGAGGGGCTGGGTGTCGGACGGCCCGAAGAGATCGAGGTAGTTGGCGATGATGTCTCGGGTGAGAACTGGGGCTTTCACATCGGCATGAACTTCCACCGCATGCTGGGCTGGCTCTCCTGGTACGGCCCTACCAAGGTCCTGCAGAAGCTGCTGTTCCACACGCCTTTTGTGCACGTGGCCTCGTTCGTCTCGGAAGCTTACCACGACTATTTGCGGTGGCCGTTCAAAGAGCGCCACGTCTATGAGCAGTGGCGGCAGGAGACGCCTTGGGGCAACCTGTTCTCAACCTACCTGGAGCGCGGTCATCTCGCTTGAGGAAGGCTAGCCCAGCCAGACCACGGGGAAATTTGCACAATCTGAACGCCCGGCAGTTCCGGCTCGCGTCGCAGGCGCTCGGCCCGCTCGTTGATACCCCCACAGGAAGGCTGCCAATGTCTTTCCGGAACCGGTAGGCACCAGGATGAGCACATGTTCCCCGCGCTGGATGGTTGGCCATCCCAGCCGCTGCGCCGCGGTCGCCTCCTCGAACCTACCACAGAACCACGCCGCCACTGCCGGATGAACCTCTTGTAGCGAGATAGGCTGTTCTCTCGATACACGAGCGCCCATGGCAGCTTGGCAACTCTGTGGAAACTGTGTGAGATAGCTCACCTATGCTATAATACTCACCATGGATTGACAATTTTCAAAGGAGCCAACGCATGCAAGGCAAAAAGACAGGAGTCCTGCGCAACATCGGCATCGCCCTCCTGGTGGTGGTGGCGCTCGTCGTGCTCTTTTCCAGCTACACCATCGTCGATCCGGGCCATCGCGGCGTGGTGATCATGCTCGGCCGCGTAGAAGACACCGTGCTCGGCGAAGGGTTCCATCTCATCCTGCCGCCCGTCGTCCGCCAGGTCATCCAGATTGACATACGCACAAAAAAGATCGAGATCGAGGCCGAGGCCGCCTCCATGGATCTCCAGCTCTTGCAGGTGCGCGGCATTTTGAACTATCACGTGGACCCCACGGCAGTGAACAAGCTGTATCAAGAAGTGGGCAGTGACTATGAGAGCATTGTCATCGTGCCGGCGATGCAAGAGTCCATCAAGGCAGCCACCGCACAGTACCGCGTCGAGAACATCCTCGTTCAGCGCGCCGAGATACGCGACAAGATCCTGGAAGACTTGCGCGAGCGCCTTGCACGAACGCACATCAGCGTGGATGCCTTTTCCCTAGCCGATGTTGCGTTCTCGGCAGAGTTTGACCAAGCCATCGAGGCCAAGCAGGTGGCTGAGCAGCAAGCCCTCCAAAAAGAGTACGAGCTCCAGTCAGCCGAGAAGGAAGTCGAGATCCAACTCGCTCGCGCCGAAGGAGAGAAGCAGGCGGCCATCATCGCAGCCGAGGGACGAGCCGCGGCTCGCCGCATCGAGGCGGAAGCGGAAGCAGAAGCGCTCGAACTCATCGCCTCAGAACTCCGCAACAACGAGGCCCTCATCCGGTACGAGTGGGCAACTCGCCTCTCGCCCAGCGTCACAACCATTCTCCTACCATCCGAGCAAGCCATCATCCTGGACGGCGAAACAATCCTCAAGTAAGCTGTGAGCACGGTCAAGAGGGGGAACTTGCCCCTCTTGACGTACCTATGGTGCAGTGGTTGACGCATCCTTGACGACGGGCCACAAGCTCGACACAATGGGACCGTCACGACGCCATTCGCTGGAGAGCTCACCTTGATTGGATACTGGCTAGTGGGGGCAGGCGCTCAGGAGCCACAACGGCACCAAGGCGCCGCGCTAGACCTCCGAGCGCGACTCCCTGAGCGAGGACGACGCCTTGTGTGGGGCATTGCCAAGATCCCCACCGGCGTCGCGCTCCAGATACCAGATAACGTCGTCGTGCGGATCACGGGACGCAGCGGCGGATTCCTCGACGGGATCCTAGTCCACGACGGCCTCGTAGAGTCCGAGTTCAACGGCAACGAGGTCTGTGCCCTGATCTACTGCCCGTGGCCACGGATCATCAAGCACGGGCAGCGCATCGCCCAGATGTGGGCCATCACGATCGATCGACAGGCGTTTGCGTCACTTCCGGGACCGCCCGAGGATATCGATGAGCCCAAAGCTGGGTTCGGGTCAACGGGTCGCTAGGAATCTCTACATCGGAGCAAAGGCGTCACGAGGAGAGCGATACGGCAGGGATATGTATGTAAACGGTTGAGAAGCCATGGAATCCTTGAAGACACTCGTATCACTGATGCAGGAAACCTATCGACGGAACCGCCTCGCCGTCCTAGGGGGTATCGTTGGGTTGCTCTGGCTGCTGGTTCTCCTTGGCTTTGGAAGGATAGCAGCAACACCGGACCGACAGGCCAGCAGAGTCATCCCTCTGGACGATGTCGGGCTTCCCGGCGTCACCCTCCAGCTCACCCATCCCACCAACCTTAGCCCTGATGCGGACCGTGACCACCCGCGTCTTGTAACCGTGCGCGTCAAAGCCCGGGACGCGAAAGCCGTTACGCCGTTCACGCTGATGTTCCCTTTACCTGATGCATCGCTCGCCTTTGTGGAGCCGGAGGGCGCTCAGGTGCCCGGTACCATCGAGGCCATCCCCGGCTATCCCACTGCCACATCGTATGACTTGTGGCTTGCTCACGATGGCGTGCAGAGCGGAGACGCCTTTGGCGCACCTCAGAGCGTTACCATCGTACCCGTCGTCCAGCACGAAAGCAGATACGCAGAGCTCCCCGAGCTCGCCATCCATATCCGATTGCTGAGCTCCAGCGCCCGTAGCGTGCGCGAGATCGTCAGATCCCTGGCCCGCTATGTGTTGCCGACAGCCATCGCGTTCCTGCTCGGAGCAGCTACCATCGCGTTCATCCGATACCTACAACGTGACCGACGACGTGAGCGCGAGCGAGACCTGGCGGACCAGTATCGCCAACTCCAAGAGAGTGTGCGCCTCGAGCAATGGCGAGCCGCGCGCGCCTTGCTCGAGGACATACGGCGAGAACGTCCTGGCTATCGCGATGTGGATCGCATCGATGCCATCGTCAGCGCTGCCGAGACAGCCACATGGCGGCGCGGGCAACTGTATCGAGCGGGGGTTCGCGCTTATCGAGAGCGCGACTGGCCCAAAGCTATCAACGCATTCCGTACCGTTGAGCAAGAGACCCCGTACTACCGCGATGTGGCCTTTCTACGGCGCACAGCCGAGCTGTACGCGGATCTCGCCAGCCGCGATCGCTCGCGACGCGTCACGGCCGCGCGTACCTTGGGCGAGATTGCCGACCTCGTCGACTATGGGCCGTTGATCGAGGCCCTTGGGAATCGAAGCGAAGAGGCAGCACGAGCTGCCCAGCAAGCGTTCGGCAAGATTGGCTCCCAAGCCTTTGACGCGTTGATTTCAGCACTCGCACATGAAAAGGCAGCGGTCCGCCAGCGCGCCTACGAGTTGATCCGAGACATGGGTCACGAAGTGCGCGAGGATCTGCTTACCGCCCTGCATAGCGCCAACCCGCGGATCACACAGCCCGTCGCCAGCCTTCTGGCGCATCTGGGAGCGCGCGAGGAGCTTGCTCAGGCCTTGCTCTGGAGCGCACCCGAACATCATGAAGGCATTGTGGCCGCGCTCGAGCAGGAGGGCGTTGCCTCCACAGGCGCGCTCATCCACGCGCTGCGTGAGGCGCCACCCAGCCGACGCCAGACTGTCATCAACGCCATAGGAGCGCTCAAAGCCACCACCGACATCGGGCGACGCCTGGAAGAAGCCTTGCGCGCCACCAAGAACCCCAAGGAGCGTATGTTGCTCCAGCGTGCTCTAGACGCGGCGCCCAGTCCCTTTGTCAGCCAAGCCGATGCGGCTCTGCCTTCGGAACAGCCAACACTTGCAGCACCAAGCGATCACACCATGATCTCAGCCAAGACAGAACATAGCTAGACCTGCTAGAAAGGACCCATCCATGGCTAGAGTGCTCGTAGTTGATGACGAACTTCAGGTGCTGCGGCTAGTGGGACGCATCCTCACAAGTGAGGGACACGAGGTCGATCTGGCTCTCGATGCGGACCAGGCCATGAAAATCGTGGGCATGCGCTCGCCCGACGTGATCGTCCTCGATATTATCATGCCGGAAACTAACGGACTCGATCTGTGTCGCGCCATCCGAGAGCACACCGACCTCGCGCATGTGCCGATTCTCTTCCTTACCGGTGCAGGCGGTATCGAGAACAAGATCGACGGTTTCGAGTCGGGCGGCGACGACTATGTCATGAAACCCTTTGATCCTCGCGAGCTGGTGCTTCGGGTCAACGCCTTGCTACGCGCATCTGAGCGATACCGCCCGCCCATCCTCGAGAGCGGCGAGATCAGCCTCGACCCAGAGAGCAGCACTGCGCTGGTAAACGGCGACACCGTGTCTCTCACGCCCGTCGAGTTCGACCTGCTCTCCTATCTCATCAAGCACCGCGGCGAGATCGTTCCGGCGCGCAAGCTCCTACGAGAAGTGTGGGGCTACCCCGGCGGCGTCGGCGACCCGAGCCTCGTGCGCACCCACATCATGAACTTGCGCCGCAAGATCGAAGCGGATCCAACACACCCGACCCTCATCCGCACGGTACCTCGGCGCGGCTACACCGTCTAGCACAAGCTCCTCTCGCCCTCCCTACGCCGTGACCATCTCGGACACTGGCGATGCGCTCACGGTCAAGATCCCCGCATACAGCTTGGGCTTTACCGATGGCCCCATAACGACCACCATCAGCCATCAGCTTGAAGACAATAGCATCGTCCGAACGATAGACGGCGAGGCCGTGAGCTCGATTGTACAAGGAGTGCAGAAGCGGACTAGCGCTTTTGCACTGGCGAGGATGACATGGCGTACTCCCTATGCTAGAATGCGCGCGTGAGCTTTTACGTATACTTGGCTGGCGACGAGGCCATTCCCCGACCGTACGCGGGGACGTTATGACCCATTCAAAGGGGCAGCATGCCGCCACGATCGGAACCCTCAGCGCCTATCGACCTGAACATTCTGCCACAGCGCTATCGGCCCAAGGTGATGCCGCCAGCGCTGTGGCTGGTTTGGGGAATCGCGGCACTGCTCCTGGTCTTGGTGATCCCTTTGCTTTATGCTGCGCGTGTCGGGAGTCGGCGTGCTGAGGAATCCCAGGCTGCCCTACAGACCGCCCAGATCGAGTTGCGTAGCCTGCGCACACCGGCGCCCCAGGTGGAAACGTTGGCTGCCCAGCTCGCTCAGGCTCGCGAGGATCTCACCATCCTCGAAACCATTCAGCCCACCGCCATGGCGCCCCACCATGACTGGGAAGCCATCGTGGCCACGCTCCTGACGTATGACCCCTCACGCATTCGTCTTGCCGAGATCGATCAGGACATAGACGATCTGCTCGTACGGGGAATAGCCGTTCAGCGCGAGGACGTCTTGCAGTATGCGGGCATGCTGGAGAACTCGGGCGTTTTTGAGCAGGTCCTGGTGCAGTCCATGCGCGAGGCATCGGCCCCCTTCCAGCCCAGCCCGACGAGCGCGATACAGCCCACGCTGCCCTACACCCCGACGGCCACCCTGCCGCCCACCCCCACAAAGGCGCCCTATGACGCGTACGAGATCGACGACTTTCAGCCGAGGCTCATTGTGCCCGGAGAGATCCAGTGGCGCAGCTTTAATCCGGTGCATGACATCGACCGGGCCGTTTTCACGGGACGGGCTGGCAAGCGCTACTGCATCCTCGCGTTGCCGCAGACGCTAGGGGTTGACACAATCCTGGAGGTCAGCATCGGAGGTGCGACGTACCGTAGCGAGAACTGCCAAGATGAGCCCGGACGGGCTTTGGCCTGCACGTGCCCGAGCGAGACCGTCACCGGAACGGTTGCCTCGTTGGTGGAGGTCCAGATCCCGCCAGGGGCCGATCAGCAGGTGCGGATCATGGTGACCAATCGTGGCGTCTATGGACAAGACATGTGGTACACACTCCAGGTCCAAGACACTGCCGGCGATGCATGGGAACCGGACGACATCAAAGCCGCCCCCATCGCCGTGGGCGAAGCCCAGCTGCGGAGTTTCTACCCCGATCAAGACATCGATCGGGTCAGCTTCGCCATCAAGGCCGGACGTGCCTACGAGCTTCGCACCACCGATCTCGCGGTTGGCGTCGACACGGTGCTGTCCCTCTCGGTAGACAGTGTCGCGCATCAAAATGACGACGTACGACCGGGCGATAGCTCCTCGCGGATCGCCTTTGTGGCGGCATCGGACGGCATAGCCCGGGCTACCATCACCAACAAGGGGCACTATGGCCCCAAGATGACCTACTCGTTGCAGCTCCTCGAGGGCGGGGGCGACGCCTTCGAGCCCGATGACTATAGACCGGCGCCCATCTCCGTGTACGAGCGTCAACGCCATACCTTCTATCCCTCTGGCGATGTGGACAGGCTAGAGCTCCAAACCAAGGCCGGTCGCGTGTATGAGGTGCGTACCTATGACCTCTCCGTAGGAGTCGACACGGTGCTCTCGGTTCTCATGGACGGCATCGCCTACCAAAACGACGACATACAGCCCGGCGATCTATCCTCACGCGTCGTGGTTCGCGCGACGCACGACGGCGTGGCAGCCATCACGACCATGAACCGCGACCAGTACGGACCGGACAAAGAGTACTGGGTGACCGTCCGCGAGCTGGCCGGCACGCCGACGCCCGATCACACGCTCACGCCAGGTTGGCGCACACCGACGCCCGACTGTGCCGATGACTATGAGCCCGATGACGCCGTAGCCAGGCTCATCGCGGTCGGCGCCGAACAGGAGCACAACTTTTGCGCTACGGGCGATATCGATCGCGCCGTGTTCACCGCCAAAGCGGGCTATGCCTATCAGATCGAGACCACCGCCCTCGCTGTGGGCGTGGACACGCATCTGACAGTACAGATGGGCGGCGCTACCTATATCAACGACGACCGTGCGCCCCAGGACCTGTCCTCGTCCATCCGCATTCAGAACCTCACGGGCGCCGACGCCCCTGCGTTCATCACCGTCGCGAACAAGGGGCTCTACGGGCCCGATACAGGCTATACGCTACGCGTGTCCGATGCCGGCCAGGGCGACCCTTACGAGCCAGACGATGCGCAACCCGTCCCTATCGCCCTGGGAGCAGCCCAAGAGCGCACGTTCTACCCAGACGGCGACGTCGACAAGGTGACCTTTGTGGCCAAGCGCAACCAGCGCTATCGCATCTACACCGGCGCCTTGGCGCCCGGCGTCGATACAAGCATCACCGTGGAGATGGGCTCGGCGCGTCTCACCAACGATGATCGGCAACCCGGCGATCTATCCTCCTACGTCGAGCTCCAGAACACGCTCGATTTTGATGCTGAGGTCGTGGTAACGGTTAGCAACAAGGGCCCCTACGGCCAAGACGCCAGCTACACGATCCAGGTGGATGATCTGGGAACCGAGGGCGCTGACGAGTACGAGCCCGACCTGGACGTGAAACGGTACATCTCGGTTGGCGAGGTACAGCTCCATACCTTCCAACCCGATCTCGACGTTGATCGCGTCTGGCTGCGCGTCAAGCAAGGACGAAGCTATGTGCTCTACACGTGCGGCAACCCATACCAGCCACGCGCGGGACAGACACCCATCCCGGTTCCCACCCAGACGCCAGTTACCGACACGCTGGATCTGTGCATGCCGCTAGTTCCGGGCGTCGACACTGTGCTGGTAGCCGCTGGCCCCATCACGGGTTGTGATCCAGGCAGCTGCCAAAGCGACGATGCCTATCCTGGCACCGGCATGCTCAACTCGCGGCTTTCGTTCGAGGCTTTGGTGGATGGCGAGGTGAGCATCACCATCTACAACAAGGGCGAGTTTGGGACAGACAAGGCCTACTATCTCATCTGCGAAGAGAAAGGTGCTGCGCCAAGCACGCCCGTCCCCATGACGGCCACTCCCGCCTTTACCGCCACGCCGACGGCCACCTACACGCCCGTCTCGGCATCGCTCTGGCGAAAGGTGGGTTTGGCAGCTCCCATGTACCAGTCGTCGGAGCTTGATGGTCCGTCAGAGGATAGCGCCATAGAGTTCACGCTGATGCTCCGGCTGAGGAGCGTCGCACCATGAACACCGACGTCAAGGATATCTTCAAGCGGATCAAGCTTTGTAACCCGCTGGCCATAGCCGGCATTGGCCTCCTGGTCATTGCCATTGTTGCCTTTGTGCTGGCGGCCGTCTCGCTCAGCAAGAACCTGCTGGCAGCCTCCCAAGCACAGGCTGATCTAGCCGTGGTCGAGGATGGCATCGAGCAGATCCTCAGCCTTCAGACCGCCAACCCGGCATCGTTGCAGGCACAGATCGCAGAGGTCAACGCCCAGATCGCCGAGCGCGTAGCCGGCTTTCCCACGCCGGCAGAGGCCAGCAAGGAGACGGCGAGATTCTACGAGTACGCTATGCAGACGGATGTGCGGGTGATCAGCATCGAGGCGTTGCGGAACACTCCGGAGGAAGAGGCCCAGGACGCCTATGCGGTGCAGCGGTATTATGTGGTAGCACAAGGTGCCGTACCCAGCTTCCTCCGCTTTGTGGCGCGCCTCGGCAGCCGTCCCGTTGCCACCTTGCGGCTCACCGACATTGCCATCTATCAGAGCGATGGAGGCCGGGCTGACATTGACCTCATCGTCTATGCCTCGGATCGGGCCGCCCCAGGACAAGGCGGGCCGAGTTCGGAGCTCGCAACCGTTGCCGAACTCGAAGAGCTGGCCGGCGCGGCCCGCAACGCCGAGGAGTGGGAGGCAGTTGTCAAGCACGCGAGCCGCATACTAGAATTGGAGCCAATGCATGTAAAAGCCTCCCTTTGGCTCTATGAGGCGTATGTTGCGTGGGGCGAGGAGCTCGAGACCGCTGGCCAGACTGAGTTGGCCCGCGAAAAGTTAAAAGCGGCGCTCGATCTTTGCCCAGAGGGACAGGAGGCACTATCAAGCCTCGAAAGGCTCTCAAGCCCATGAACCATCAAGCATTGCCGAGATCCGTCGTTTCAACCGTTGCGCGTTCTCGTATCCGAGAGGGCCTTATCGCCAGGCGCAAAGCAGCCGTGACGCTGCTTCTCTTGGTGTCTATTGCACTGGGGCCTGCGGCCAGTGCACGACCCGTGTCCGCTGCTCCCCAACATGGCGCTGCCCCAAGCTCCAAGACTTGCCACGGGCTCGATCGTCCCGTGCCATCCGTCCAACCGTCGATCCGCGCCGCAGTCGCATCATCCACACCCACGGAGCTTGAGGCCCTCATGGACCAGATCAACGCCGCCTGGAACGCGCAGGACTGGCCCCTGGTGCTGGACCTCATCGAGCAGGTGATCGCCATTGACCCGGACTATGATGACATCCAGAGCAAACATTACTATGCGCTCATCAACTATGGCTACGAGCTGCTGACAGCGGGCCAGTGCACCGAGAGCCTGGCAGCTTTCCGCGAGGCTTTGCTGCTCCAACCTGAGGGCGAGGAAGCCCTGATGGGGCTAGAGCTGGTCAGCCGCTACTGCCCGACGCCCGTGCCCGGTAGCACGAGCACTCCGGGGCCTTCGCCGACAGCATCGTTGACCCCCACCCCCCATGCTACACCGACACCGGTGTTCCTCACCGAGCCCATCACATACACCGTCCAGGTCGGGGACACGCTGTACTCGCTGTCCAAGCGCTACAGCACCACCGTACAGGCCATCATGCAGGCCAACGGTATGATGAGCTACTTTCTTCGCGCAGGAGACGTGATCTGGATCCCAGCGAGTGGCTCTCCGCCGCCCGGTCCCCTCGTGCACATCGTCCAGCCAGGCGAGACACTCTACAGCATCGCCAAGCAGTACAATACGACCGTCTGGGCCATCATGGCCGCCAACAACCTGACGAGCTCGCTTATTTGGGCCTACCGTGCGCTTTACATCCCGACCGTGGAGGCACCTGGACCGACGGTGCACATCGTTTCGCAAGGAGAGACTCTCTCCAGCATCGCCCAACGCTATGAGACGACCGTCGCCCTCTTGATGCTGGCCAACCACTTGGAAGGTTACACTATCTATCCCTACCAACGCCTGGTCATACCGCCCGAGGGCTGGTCTGGCTGGCCCGAGCTACTGCCTGGCTCGGGACCAGGTCGCATCTACCGCGTCGTATCGGGAGACACCCTCTTTAGCATTAGCCAACGGTTTGGCGTGACGGTACCCGCCCTGATGGCCACCAACGGCCTGACCAGTTCCTTCATACGGGCCGGCAGCTACCTGCGAATACCATGAAAGACGATGCGGGGATGAAGCGATGCTGCTGATAGGCAAGCCGCGCGTGCGCGACGTCACCACGCTTGCCATTGAGGCAACCGATGTGCGCTTTCTCGTCAGCGAGCGCGGTCGCGTAGCGAGCTGGGGATCTGTCGAGCTGCCCGAGGGGCTAGTGACAAACGGCCTGGTCACCAATCCGGTGGAGATGGGCACCATCCTCGACGAGCTCTTTGCGACCCAACAGTTGAACCGTCGTCGCGTGGTGACGGCCCTCACCGGCCTTTGCAGCATTCCGCGCGTCTTCAACCTGCCCAAGCTGCAAGCATCGCTCATGGCCGAGACCATCGCTCGCGAGGCGCGCAAAGAGATGCCGCTTTCTTTGGACGATCTCTATCTCTCTTGGGACACGCTCGAGAGTCGGGGAGAAATGCAGCGTATCTACCTCCTGGGAGTGCCCCGCGATCTGATGGACGCCCAGGTCCAAGCGCTTGAGGCCGCCAGTATTCCTCCCTACGTCATGGATCTGAAACCGTTGGCACTCATACGGGCAGTGGCCGAGCCCGATGCCATCGTGGTGAACTTGGAACACGCTTCGCTCGATGTTATCCTGGTGCGTGCGTATCATCCCGCCATCATGCGCACCTTCTCCCTGGGGGGAGACAACCTTTCCAATGAGGCACGGCTGGATCGCCTTGTGAATGAGCTCGTGCAGACCACCCAGTTCTATAATGACAGCCATCCCAACGCGATGATTCCGGAGGGGACGCCCCTATACATGACGGGGAGCCTGCTTGTGGGACGCGACGCTCGTGAGTATGTCGCCGTCAGCGTCGCGTACCCAGTCGCAGCCAACGAGTCCCCCCTCCAGGCACCGCGCGATCTACCTGTAGCCGAGTACATGACCAACCTCGGCCTAGCACAGAAAAAGGTCTAGGGTGGACATCATCCTGGCAATCCTAGTCGGCCTGGCGGTGGGCAGCTTTCTCAATGTGGTTGCCGATCGCGTTCCGCAGGGCGAGTCGCTGCTCCGCCCCCCATCGCGGTGTCCGAGCTGCGACCGCCAACTGGCGCCGCTCGAGTTGGTGCCTGTGGTGAGCTATCTCGCACTTGGCGGACGCTGCCGAACCTGTGGCGCCGAGATCCCCCGCAGGGTATTGGTGGTCGAAGCCGTGACGGCAGCTCTCTTTGGCTGGCTAACAGCGCGCTATGGCCCGAGCCTTGATCTCGTCGTCATGGCATGGTGGACAGCACTGTTGATCGTCCTGTTTGTCATCGATCTGGAGCACCGCATCGTGCCGAACGTGATCATTTTGCCCGCGATTGCGATAGGGTTGCTGATGTTGCCACTGCACTGGCTGCAGACGCCATCTTTCGGATTGGTGGGCTGGTGGCAGGCAAGCCTGGCGCCTGGCACCAGCCACAAAGTGAACCCAGCGATCCTCGCCATGGTAAGCCAAGGGGCAGGCGCCATCATGGCCTTTATCGTGTTCCTACTCATTCACTTGCTTGCGGCCTTGGTGTACCGTAGCCGCGGCCTAGAAGGTATGGGCGCCGGCGACGTCCGTCTATCGTTCCTATGCGGGCTCCTAACGGGCTATCCGCTGGCGATGCTTGCCGTCGCAGGATCGTTCGCCTTGGGCGGCCTGATCTCAGCGGGGCTGCTGATGACGGGCGTCAAAAAGCGTACGGATTACGTACCATTTGCTCCCTTTATGATCGTGAGCACCTATCTGGTCATGGTGTTTAGCGATGAGGTGTTGATGTGGTACCTGCATTGACGGTAAGGCGGCCTTTCTCCTGAACCTTTCGATAGGAGTACTTATGTCCTTCACAAGCAACCAAGAACGCGAGCCGACATCTGGCCCAGGGCGCGATGACTTCAGCAGCACACATATCCATGACTTGCTGCGCCTGACGGCCGAAGCCAAAGCGTCAGACATCCACCTCAAGGCGGGACGTCCTCCCGTGCTCCGCATCCATGGGCGCTTGGTACCTCAGAGTTCCTACGCGCCCCTGCGAGAGGCGGACCTGAACCGCTTCTTCGAGCAGATGGCCAGCGAGGAGGAACGCGCTGTCTTTGCCCAAGAGCTCGAGCTTGACTTTTCCTACGCGCTCGAGGGCGTAGCTCGCTTTCGCGTCAACGCAGCCAGGCAACGCAACAGCCTCAGCCTCGTCATGCGCCGAGTGGACGAGGTGATCCCGCCCATCGACTCCCTAGGGATCCCCGCCATCTGCAAGGACCTGGTGATGCGTCCTCGCGGACTAGTGCTGGTGACAGGCATCACGGGATCAGGCAAATCGACTACACTGGCATCCATGATCAACTACCGTAACCAGCGTGATGCTTGCCGCATCGTCACCGTCGAGGATCCTATCGAGTATGTTTTCGAGGATGACCGCGCCTTTATCACGCAGCGAGAGCTCGGCGATGACACGACCAGCTTTGCCGCTGCTGTGAAGCATTCGCTGCGACAGGACCCAGACGTGATCCTGGTGGGCGAGATGCCCGATCTGGCGACCATCGCGGCGGCGCTGACCGCAGCCGAGACAGGGCACCTCGTGCTCTCGACCTTACATACCGCCGGCGCTGCCCTTACCGTGGACCGCATCATTGATGCCTTCCCACCGCATCAGGAGCATCAGGTGCGCGTCCAGCTTGCGGACATTCTGCTCGGTGTGTTGTCGCAGACGCTTCTCCCACGTGCCGATGGCAACGGGAGCGTGCTGGCGGTCGAGGTGATGATCGCCACCTCGGCGGTTCGTAACTTGATCCGCGAGGGCAAGTCGCATCAGATCCCGGGCGTCATCGAGACAGGGCAACGCCTTGGCATGCAAACGATGGACCAGGCCCTGACGGACTTGTATAGGCGACGTCTGGTGACGCTGGAGGAAGTCATGTCGCGCGCCGTCAATCCGGACCACATGCGCATGCTACTACGCGGGGCGTAGCTACCCTTCCGAGATCGGCCAAACGCCCCGGCGAAACAATCGCCGGGGCGTTTCCCTATACACACGATGCCTGCTCATTGGCCGGCCTCATGTCCATCTGCGCGCTTAATCCCTGATTTACGCTCAGCCCATCAACTATTTATGCAGGCTTTATCTACTGCACCACATAGCATGCTACCATAGCGCCAGAACGCGACGGAGGAAAGACACAATTGCCGTCCAGAAGAGCCCACAGGTCTGGCTCACAAGGAGGGAAAAGCCGGCAGGAGCATAGGAGTTTAGTCGTCACGCCAAGTTCTACGTAATAGTTCTCGAAGGAGAACTCACATCATGCAGAAGCAAGATGGATTCACGCTGATCGAGCTCTTGATCGTAATTGCGATCATGGCGATCCTGGTCGGCATCGTTGCCCTCAGCTTGGGCGGCATTACAGATCGCGCCACCAGCGCCTCGGCGTCAGCCGAGCTGGATATCGTTCAGGCGGCCATTGACACCTACAATACCCAGGACGTAGCCATCGACGGCGGCACGGCCATTCCGGCGCAGGCCACGGCCGCGCAGATCACGGCCGGCGACGGCTCAGCGGCCCCCTACTTTATCAAGTACCTGCGCCACAGCACCAAATACACGTACACCTGGGCCGCGGGTGGCGACTCTCTGACCCAGGTCGCCATCGCCGAATAGGCGATCTCGCCTACGCAAACACGAGGCCCGTCCCTTTCGAGAGACGGGCCTCCTCGCTTCTCTTGTGGGTGCTGACTATGACAGCGGGAAAGCGCGGGCCAGATCGAGCGTTTCGCGCCGTACCTCTGCCACGACGTCGCGATCGCCTCGCGCATCGAGCACACGAGCGATCCACCGCGCGATGCGCATCATCTCCTCAACGCCCAGCCCCCGGGTCGTTGCCGCCGGCGTGCCCAACCGAATGCCGCTGGCGACCCTCGGCGGGCGAGTGTCGAAAGGAATCATGTTCTTGTTGCACGCGATGCCCGCCTGCTCCAGCCACTCTTCGGCCTCAGCGCCGGTAATATCGCGCACGCCCACATCGACCAGCACCATATGGTTATCCGTGCCGCCCGATACCAGCCGATAGCCCGCATCCGCTAGCCCTGCTCCCAACGCCTGTGCGTTGCGTACCACTGCCTCTTGATAGGCCACAAACGTTGGCTCCATCGCCTCCAGAAACGCCACGGCTTTGGCCGCGATGACATGCATCAGGGGGCCGCCCTGGATGCCAGGGAATACCGCGCGATCGAGCGCGCGCCCCAACGCCTTTGTGGATAGGGCCAGCCCGCCACGCGGTCCGCGCAGCGTTTTGTGCGTCGTGCTGGTGACGAGATCTGCATAGGGAATCGGGCTAGGGTGTACGCCCGCCGCTACGAGCCCGGCGATATGCGCCATGTCCACCATCAGCAAGGCGCCCACGTCGTCCGCAATGGCACGTAGCCGCGCAAAGTCGATGACGCGGGAATAGGCGCTCGCTCCAGCAACGATGAGTTTGGGCGACTCTTGCTTTGCCAGCTCTGCCAGAGCGTCATAGTCGATCCGCTCCGTCTCTCGGTCCACGCCATAGGGCACAAAGCGATACTCGCGTCCGGAAAAGCTGAGGTGGTGTCCGTGCGTGAGATGGCCGCCATGGGCCAAGCTCATCGCGAGCACCGTATCGCCGATATCCAGCACGGACATATAGGCGGCAGCGTTGGCTTGCGAGCCCGAGTGGGGCTGCACGTTGGCATGATCGCACTGGAAAAGCTGCTCGCAGCGCTCGACGGCGAGGCGTTCGACTTCATCCACATACGCGCATCCGCCATAGTACCGTCGCCCTGGGTAGCCTTCGGCGTACTTGTTAGTGAGAACGGTGCCCTGAGCAGCTCGCACAGCAGCGCTGGTGTGGTTCTCCGACGCTATGAGCTCGATGGTTTCCCGCTGACGTCGCGACTCTGCCTTCACAGACCGAGCCACGTCGGGATCCACCTGCTCCAGCACAGCGAGACAGTCCGTCTTTTGCTCATCAAATCCAGTGGGCAAGGTTTGTGCGGAATTCAGTGTCACTCCATCCTCCCGTCCAACTCCCAAGGCGATTTACGGCGCAAAGACGCCGCCGGCCCTGGGGCGATCTCACAATGCTTTGCCCCATCGACGCCAGCGGCGACAGACACGAACCCACGCCGAGGCTGTGGGGTCCGGACGCTGCCAGTGCCAGAGAACACCCCTATCATACGCCCAATCGCGGCAGGCTACAAGAACTAGAGTCCCGCAGGCCAGCAAATAGAGGAACGCGCCAGCAGAGGGGTACACAGCTCAGGCACGAACAGAGCGAGCCGATGCCCCCTAGCCCTACGATGCGTCAGGCTCTAGAGGCAGCGTGAAACCGAACGTACTGCCCTCATGCACGACAGACTCTACCCAAACCTCGCCGCCATAGCGCTCCACCACGCCCTTGACGATGGAGAGCCCCAGCCCCGTCCCATGTCGCGCCATGGCCTTGGCCGCGTCCGTCCGGAAAAAGTCTTCAAAGATGTGCTTCAGCTCCTCCGGGTGGATGCCGATGCCGGTATCGCTCACGGTCCCACGGATCACGTCTCCCTCGATGCCCAGCCGAATGGCTATCTCGCCTCCTTCCGGTGTGTACTTGACAGCATTGCTAATGAGATTGGTCCATACCTGCTTGATATGTGCCTCTGTGGCCTGTACTGGCGGCAGACCCGGAGCCACGTCCACACTAACTTCCAGTCGCTTGTCCTCGATCCGAGGAGCCATCATGTCAAGCACGTCGCGCAGCACAGCCCCCACATCCACCGGCTGAAGCTGAGGCTGTTCGCGCACGTCCTGCACGCGAGCCAGATCCAAGAGATCGCCTATCAGCTCGAGCTGGTCGCGGGCGCGTCGCTCCGCCTTGGCGACGATCTCCATCAGCCGCTCTTCTGGCACATAGCCCTCAAGAATGAGACGAAGGTAGCTTTGGATAGCAGCCACCGGCGCGCGCAACTCGTGCGTGACGAGCCTTATGAATAGACACCTGCTCTGGTCCAGTTCATGCAATTGCTGGTTCAGACGCATCAATTCGTCTGCGCGAGCCTCGCAGGCGGCTGTGGCACGCCAAAGCTCTTGCTCACCTCGACGCAAGTATTGCATGATCCCAGAGCTCAGATGCGCGATGCCAAAGGTGCTGGCCGCAACAGCAAACCAAACGCTCAAAAGGTGGGGCCACTCGCGGTACCGGATCGGCAGACGGAACCCCGCCAGGTTGTGGTGCGGGAGGATATACACAGCCTCCAACAGCGTCAGGGCGATCCACAGGCCGGTGGCCAGAGCCGCATAGCCGTAGCTCAGCGCCGGACTAGTGAGAAAGCTGCCCAAAGCCACGAGCAGAACATACAAGGCAAAGAGCGGGTTCTCGAGCCCCCCGGACAGATGCAGCAGCGCGGTGAGCGCCAGTATGTCAGCGCCGATCTGAGCCTGCATTAGCCCTGTGTAGAAGCGATGCCTTGGGAACCGCTCGATGGGGTGATGGACCAGCCACCAGAAAGCCAGGTTATAGACCAGGACCACGGCTAGCAAGCCGATGAGCTTCCCGTACGGTAATACAAACCCGAGGGCAAGGTCCAGCGCCAAGACTGCTAACGCGGCGACGATGAGGAGTATCCAGCGAAAGCGCACCAACCACCGCGTGCGGTCGTCGATGGCGCGCTCCACTGGGATACGGAACAGGTCGCCCACGCCACTCCTTCCAAGATCCAACGACGCCACTAGGGAAGCTCTAGCACCCCTCGCAGGGCCTGCTCAGCCGCGTCGCGATCTCGATCATGGAAGACACACGACACCGTCGAGATGGACGTGCTCACCGCGAGGATGTTGACGCCCGCCGACGCCAAGGCGCCAAAGACCACTGCGGCAATGCCGGGCCGCTCACGAAAGTCTGGGCCAAAGACTGCTAGCTGCATCACGGGATGGAGATCGGTCAATCTTTCCACTGCCAGAGCCTCTGCAACCGGCTGCAGCACCTCCAGGGTCTGCTCGAGATCTCCCTCAGCGACGAGGAACTGGATGTGCGAGTGATCGTTCAGGTCTATGCTTTGCACGATGAACTGCGTATTGAGGCCAGCGCTCCCCAAGGATCGAAAGACCGCAGCCGCCAGCCCCGGCCTATCCGGCGCGGACATCACGCCGACCAGGGCCAGGTTCCGGTGCTCGATGATCCCTCCGACGCGGATCCTACCGCTCGTGCGCTGGCCACTCCCCATAGCCTACGCTCCCTGCCCCCCCTTGAGCAAGCGGCCCACGCGGTTGAGCAAGTCATCGGGCGCAATGGGCTTGCTCACAAAGTCATCGATGTGGATATACTCATCCGTCGGGAAGAGTTCGCGGTAGTCGCTGTTGGCGATTGACGTGACCATCAAGATAGGAATGGCGGCCTGGTCCGGGTCCTCGCTCATACGCTGGCTCATGCTCAGTCCGTCGAGCACCGTGGACATGATGACGTCAAGGATCACGAGGTCAGGCTCCTCCTCCCGCGAGCGCTGCAGGCCCTCATCGCCATCGGTGGCGGTGATGACCTCGTGGCCCGCTGGTTCCAAGACCATGCGCATCGCCTCCAAAAAGTCGGGATCGTCGTCCACAACCAGGATCTTGGCCATCTCTGTCTCCCTTGCTTGCACGTGCTCTACCGGATCGCTAGTGTGCCGCTGCGCACCCGCCGTCCAGGTGACGCTCGTACTCGTCCATGAAGAGGTCCAGACTGCTTCGAATGGGCGCTACCATGGCGTCGCCCATGGGGCAGAAGGTCTTGCCAACGATGCCATCGCAAAGGCTGTAGAGCTTGGCGATGTCCCCGCGCTGCCCGCGCCCCTCTGTGATGCCCTCGAGCAGATCCACGATGCGATGTCCACCGACGCGGCATGGCGTACACTTGCCGCACGACTCGTGCGCAAAGAATCGAGCGGTCCGCAGAGCAACGTCCACCATGCACGTGTCCTCGTCCATCACAACGATGGCGCCCGTGCCTAGCGCCGAGCCGATGGCATCCAACGACTCAAAATCCATCGGCACGTCTATATCGCTCGCTGCCACAAAGGGCGTCGAAGCGCCACCCGGGATCACGGCCTTGAGCTTCTTGCCGCCCGGAACGCCGCCGGCATAGTCATAGATGATGGTACTGAGGGGGGTGCCCAGAGGAAGCTCATACACGCCCCGGCGATACACGTGTCCACTGACGCAAAAGACCTTGGGCCCCGTGCTGTTCTCTGTCCCGATGCTGCGGTACCAGTCCGCTCCGCGCAACACAATATGCGGCACGTTGGCCAGAGTCTCTACATTGTGAACCAGCGTTGGCGCCTGGTGATAGCCTGCCTGCGCCGGGTATGGCGGCTTGATACGCGGCTCCCCCCGCTTGCCCTCGAGCGAGTTGAGCATGGCCGTCTCTTCGCCGCAGATGTAGGCCCCGGCGCCTCGATGGACCGTCATGTCCAGTGAATAGCCGCTGCCGAGGATGTCCTCGCCCAGATAGTCATGGGCATAGGCATCGTTGATGGCCTTATTCCAACGCTTGACCCCCAGAAAGAACTCGCCGCGGATGTACACGAAAGCGTGACGAGCTCCAACCGCATAGGCGGCGATGATAGCCCCCTCGATAACCTGATGCGGGTCCTCCTCGATGAGCTTGCGATCCTTGAATGTACCAGGCTCGCCCTCATCGGTGTTCACAGCCAGGAACTTGGTCACGTCCTCTTTGGGCATAAAGCCCCACTTGAGGCCAGACGGAAAGCCCGCGCCGCCCCGTCCACGGAGCTTGGAACGCTTGACCAGATCGATGAGATCGTCCGGGGACATGGCCAGGGCCTTTGGAAGCGCCTGATAGCCCCCGTTGGCCAGATAGACGTCGATAGTCTCGGACCGCGGCAGATCCACCCTTCTGAGTAGGATTGGCTCGAACATCAGCGCCCTCCCAACTGATCCAGAATGGAGTCGACCTCGTCAAAGGTGAGATCTGTGTAGAGTGTATCGTTGACACGCATGGCGGGCGAAGCGTCGCAAGAGGCCAAACACTGCACCGCCACCAACGAGAACAGCCCGTCCTGGGTAGTCCCGCCTGGCTCGATGCCCAGCCTTTCCACGAGATACTCCAGAAGGCGCTCCGCCCCACCAGCCAGGTGACACGAGAGGCCTTCGCACACCTGGATCACGTACCGACCCATAGGCTCCATCCGGTACATGGAGTAGAACGTGGCGGTCTCGTAGACCTTCCCAGGAGCCATGTGAAGCCGCTCCGCCACGCGCTCGATAGCCTCTTCCGTGAGGTGACCATACTGCTCCTGCGCCACATACAGCGCCGTCAACAGCCTGACCCTCTCCATGAGGTCCGTGCTGGCCAACTGTCCTGGTTTCATCATCGTTACCTCCTTGGGGATGGCGGCTCTCCCGCCAACTCGGCAACACGCGCCAATAGCTCGGAAGGGTCGAGGGGTTTCACCATGAAAGCATCGACGTGGGCATCCTCTCCCCGGGGCACGATCTCATCATCACGATCGCTAACAATGGCAGACACCATCAGAACCGGAACATCCTTGAGCGCAGGGTCGCGGGCCAGCTCGCGCGTCACCTCGACGTGCGCCTCGTTGTCCTTCCCGACCGGCACCAGGTGGGCGCGGGGCATC
>JBNGEB010000013.1:21152-23443 GCA_049975585.1 Anaerolineae bacterium | reverse complement strand
CGCTATAGCGTCGCCGCTCCGTTGATCTGCCGGTCAGTCAGCGGCCACGAAGGCAAGCCTGATCAGGCGGGGCGCCAGCCTGCGCCAGGCTGCGGTAGCGCGATCGCCCTCTTGCTCATCGGTGGGGTGTTGGCTGTAGCGTGCCTTCTGGTAGAGGCCTGCCAGCTCGTGCACGTCGCGCGACCAGTCGGTCTGTGAGCGGCGATCCATCTCGGCGGCAAGGCTGGCCAGGTACTCGCGTGGGGTCTGGCCGGGCTCGGGCTGTACGCCCAGCCATCGCGCGCGACGTACGACTTTGGCATAGGCACGCAGGACCCGGTCGCTGGCTGGCCTGCGTCGTGTGAACCAGCGCGGTGGCCAAATGACCATAAACAATACCAATGCTATCAAGCCCCCTGCCCACCAGACTATGGCTGGGATGCCTGTGCTCGTTCCTGCCTGCCTCCCCTCAGGGACGTAACCCGAGCCCTCGATGCGGGCTGCAGGCAGCTCAAAGACGGGTTGTGTTGGCGTCGGCTCGAAGGTGATCCAGCCATAGCCAGGGAAGTACACCTCCGTCCAGGCGTGGGCATCGTTCTCTTGAACGACCCAAGCACCGATGGCGTGGTCAAACGTGCCCGTGTGGAAACCAGAGGCATAGCGTGCAGCGATGCCGATGGAGCGCAGCATCACCGTCATGGCGGTCGCGGAATAGTCGCAGAAACCTCGCTGCGCGTCGAACAGAAAATAGTCCACGACGTCTTGATCCAGTGGCGGCGGTGCTAGGGTGAGGTCATATGGGAACTGCCGCAGATAGCTCTCGATGGCACGGGCTTGATCGTAGCGCGTCATGGCCCCCGCCTCTGCCACGACGTCGGCGGCAAGCTCGCGGATGCGCTCGGGGATCTCGGGAAGCTGGAGGTATCGTTCCTGGACCCACTCGGGATACGGCGTCTCGGCAGCGCGCAGCTCTCGCACGGTGACGTCTGGCAGCCAGGAGACTATGGTGTACGTGTCGGTAGCGACGGAAAAGGCCACCAGATCATCCTCGCCCCGGGTGATGATCTCGTAACGCACGCTGGCGCTGATCGGCTCTGCGACGCCAAAGGCCAGGACCCCTTGCGGTGCCAAGATCTGATATGTTTGTGTCACAACCTGGTGGGGTTGAGTGATCTCACGCCAGGCGCGGTCCGCTTGGATCGCGGTGACGTTGCGCTCGCTGACGTCCCAGCCACTTCCGGTGTAGATGTCATAGTTGCGTTGTCGCCAGTATCGCCGGGGGTAGCTGATGGTTCCCATGAGCTCGGGGTTGATCATCAGCTCCTCGGGCGTGGGCGGCGACGGATCGCTGGTGTCCACCAACATCACAGCGCGAGACGTGAGCTCCTGGCCTCCCAGGAGCTCGTGGGGTGCCACGGCGGCCACGGGCTTGGGCGTCGGCGTGGGGATGGGGTTGCGACCGGCAAAGGCCTCGTCGAGTCGGTCGTACAGCGGCTGAAGATTAGAGCTGACATTGTCCCAGAAGAACCAGACGGCCTTGTCAAAGGTGACATAAGGGAAGGCCAGCGCGATGACAAAGATCACGGCCGAGAGAGCGACTCCAACCGTGAGCACATCGTCGCGAAGCTCGGGCGAAAAGTCGACGTGGGCGTGTTCCCACAGCGCCTCCATGCGGGACGCGTTATTCCAGAGGATGGCCAGCAGGGTTGCAGCCACGAATAGATAGACCGCGTTCATCCCCATATGGGCAAAGGAGGCGTTCATCACGACCGCCAACCCCAGGGGCCACAACGCGGTCAACGTGCGCCGGCTATGGAACATCTCAAAAGCGGCGTGGAACACGAGCAGCCAGGTGGCGAGCGCGACGCCTAGGACGAGCACCGTGCTGTCGTCGCTGCCTCGCCCGGCCAAGACGTCGGCAAACCAATAGTACACACGTCCGTACCAGGCTAGGCCGTTCGAGCTGATGTGCTCCCAACTGGCGGCAAAGGGAATGGCGGCTGGGAGCTCGTGGCGCGTGAGCAATGTCCAGAGCCAACGCGCGGCTCCGCCCGCATCTCGGGCGAGGACCGAGATGGGAGGCAGAATCTGGCCCGAGAGTTGCACCGCGTACTCGAGGCCCAAGGCCACGGCCAAGGCCCAGCCGATGCCTCTGGGGACCCGTGCGTTGCCGAGCAGCAGGCCGACGATGTAGGCGGCTAGCGTGACCTGAAAGACGCGCGTTGCCTGGGGCGCCCAGCCAAGCATTCGGATGATCCACGGCAACGCCAGACAGGCGGCAAGCGTCAGGCCCGCCAAGACCAGCCCGTTGC
>JBNGEB010000013.1:0-21142 GCA_049975585.1 Anaerolineae bacterium | reverse complement strand
GATGACCGCTGCTGAACGTGAGGTGCTCATGCGCTATCGCTCTGCTTGCCAGCGCCGACAGCGACCCAGTCGGCTTGCTCCTCACGACCCTTGTCCACCACGACGACGCGGCCCGTCCCGAGCGTGCGGTAGGTGGGGCGCTGGCGTCGCCTCTGCGTGAGGAACGCGAACGGGAAGCCCTTTGCGATGATGTGCCCTGCCACTCCTAGATCAGCCAAGGCTTGGAAAACGCCGTCCACATTACCCTGGCCGCCAAAGCTGGCACGATCCAGTAGCAGCGCATGCATGTGGAGTCCGTGTCGTAGGACGCCTGCCAAGCCCAAAAGCCAGCTCGAGCTGGGGGAGGGCGTAATCACAGCAGCCGACATGCCTCGACCAGCAATAGGCTCGAACAGCGAGAGCACGCCATCTAGGGAGACGCTCGATTCGGCGTGAAGACCCGCCAGCACGCGTAGGATCTCCCAGAGCTGGTGGTGTCCCTTTTTGGGGGGCAAGACCAGGGGACCGTCCGTATGGGTGAAGAGTCCTACGGCGTGGTTGGCCAGGAGCATCTCGTTGGCCAAGGAGGCAGCAAGGATGACCGCGTATTCTTCGGTGGATTCGGCTCCCTGTCCCGCGTGCGCCTGGGCGTCCATGTCGACAATGATCCAGAGGTCGCCGGACGGCTCTAGGTCGAACTCTTTGACAAAGAACTCTTCATCGTTCGGGGTCGAGCGACGCGCCGTCGTACGCCAATGGATGCGGTCCAGCGCATCGCCCGGCACGTACTGCCGGACACCTCCGGCGTTGGTAGTAAGGTCCAACGTGCGGATGTTGGTACGGGCCGAGCCTCGCGACGTGCCATGGGGCTCGAACAGTCGGGGGATGGCGGCTAGGGGCGGATACACCACAAAGCTCTCGCTGTACTGATGCTCCAGGGTCACGTCGAACAGCCCAAAGGGATCGGACGTGTGGAGTTCCATGGGGCCCAGCGTATAGATACCACGCTGCGAACACGAACCTTCTGTGGTCCAGCGGGTGGTGCCGTGGGCACCGACGCCGATGGCGCGACTCACGCTGTATCCGGGAAGATCGCTGTGATCGCGGACATCTACCCAGATGGCTGGCATGACGCCGTTGTTGCGGAGGACAAAGCGTTCCTCAATGATGTCCCCGACTTGGGCCCAACCGTAGCGGCGGAATCGCGAGAGCTGTAGGCCGCGTCCGAGCTCGCGAGCCCAAAAGTAGGATACGGCCAGCACGCCGCTTACAATGAGCAACAAGAAGAGGACCGCGCGCGCGGGGCTAAAGATCTGCAGGAAAAAGAGCACCCCGACAGCGATCGGTCCGATCAGCGAGCGAAGCTTCACTCGGGTGACAACCATGCGCTGTTTTGCCTCCAGCTACCAGTATACGGTGAGATGGGGCGCTCGCAAATCGAGGTGTCATGCACATGACAGGAAGCAGCCCTAGAGGATGCTCTCACCGTGAAGGGTTTGCGTAGGGGCTAGACCTCGCTCTCGGGGGGAGCCTTGCTCTCGTCGAGCGGGTGCGTATCGTGCAGGGGGTCCTGCGGCGCCGAGGTGGCCCCCGGTGACGAGGGCAGGGCCGGATAGCCCCTCGAGCCAAAGCGCGTCAGCGCGACCGCGCCAATGCCCCAGGCAGAGATGCCCAGCGATAGGAATGACCCCAGGCAGGGTATGGCGGTGACGAGACTCATCAGCACGACGCCGACCAAGGAGTCGATCATCGGTGTGCTGGCCTCAATCTTGAGGGCCAGCAGCAGCCTCGAGCCCAACACCTTGCCGGCTGCCACCCAGCCCAGCAGGATGGCCAGGATCAGGGCGATGCCTAGGATGATGGCGACCGGAATCCCGAGGCAGATGATGACTAGCAACGGGATGACCAACACCGATGCGACTAGCGTCAACAGGCCCGCCGCCAGTGACTCGACCCAGGAGCCGATCAGTGCGGAAGAGGCACGCTCGATATTCTGTGGGAGCACAAGCTCCGCAAGAGCGGCGGTGACGAGCAAGGTTAGCATCCAGCCGAACCAGCGCCCAGCGCGACGGACGGGATCGCTCACGGACAGCGGGGATCCCGTCGAGGTCGCGCCGAGTTGGCCCATCCCCGAACCGATGATGCCTGGTAACGCCTTGAGGTGCTGGCTAGCATCGGCGCCCTGCAGGACGTCGCCTACTATGCGAGCGTCAGGATGCCGGTGCAGAGTGCCGAGCACGACAAGATCCCCTTGGATGAGCGCGTGCTCGCCGAGGTCGATGGTGGCGCCCATCCCGATGACATCGCCGTTGACGGTGCCGTCGATGTGGACGGTTCCACCGACGGCAGAGAGGCTGCCGTTGAGTGTGCTACCCTGCTCGAGCTGAGCGGTTCCACCAATGACGGCCATGTCGCCGTTCCAGGTTTCCCCGTTGGTGAGGGTGTGGCTGCGGCCGACGACGCTCAGCGTGCCGGAGCCGTCGGCCGCTACGGGCATCGCCATTCCCCACAGGAGGGCGCAGAGAAGCAGCAACCCGAGACGGCGCAAGGGAAGAGGGCGACGGTGCGCCAGGGGCGTCCTTTGTTGCGTCACGTCTCTTCTCCCCCTGGTCAGGCCCGCATGCTGGCGCCGCGCGCGATCACACGCAGCCAAACTGTGGCGACGCCAGCGGCTAGTGTGGCATAGATAGCCAGCGTGGCGGTGCTCGTTTGCCCGAAAAGCGCCACAAGGATCACGCGCATGCCGCTAGCCAAGCCAAGCCCGAACTGGTACAAGGATAGAAGATTCCGTACGATGCTGGCATACACCGACTGATCCGAAGCCAGCATCTCTTGGGCGGCGGGCACCGCCAGAATTGCGATAGCCGCCAGGGCTATGACGAGGAGCGCCCACATGATGCCTCGTGCCCAGGCGAGCATCCGACGTTTACGGCGCTTATGTAGACGTATTTCGTGCATCACGCGATCAGGCATGCCCAATGGTGGCTCAACCATCTGAGATGCTTGAAGGAGCGCCACTGCCTCGCTCAGGCGCTCGTACCTCTGCCTGCAAGCAGAACACTCTGCCAAATGGCGCTCTAGCTCATACTGTTCGGCGGGCTCGAGCATGCCATCGATCGCGAGGTGCATGCGTTCAGACGCTTCTTGACAACGCATTGCCATGCACCTTCCTCCTTTGATCTGCCTCCTCATTTGCGGCCTCGTGGCCCTCCAGGGCGTCAGCTATGGCGTTGCGCGCCCGATGTAGCCGAGACTTGACGGCGCTGATGCTCGTCTGCGTGATCTCGGCGATATCCTCATAAGAATAGTCGTGCCAGTAGCGTAGAATGAGCACCTCGCGGTACTGCGGCGCTACTTCTTGGAGCATGCTTTGGATCAACGCCTCGCGTTCGTGATCTAGGGTGCTCTGCTCAGGACGCGGATCGTCGTCAGGGAGCCACCGCTCTGACATGATCTCTTCCATGGAGACCGTCTTGCCGCGGCGCCGGCGCAACCGATCGATGCAATAGTGTGAGCCGATGGACAGAATCCACGATGAGAACTTGCGGCTCGAATCGTACGTGTGAAGGCGCGTATACGCCCGCAAAAAGGTCTCTTGGGCTGCATCCTCAGCCTCGCCCGGGCTGCCGAGCATCCGATATGCCAGGTTGTAGATTGGGCGTTGGTACGCTTCCACAAGCTTGGCAAAAGCTTCCTCGTCCCCCTGCCTGGCCGCGACGGCCCACGCTCGCTCCTGGGATTCCACGCTGTGAGTGTCTCCGGTCGGCGGCGCTGGCCTCTGAGCATTCATGAGCTACCACCTATACGCATGCTCTCGGTGAGAGGTTGCGGCCTGCTATCTTGACAGGGCAAGATGTGGTCTCTATCCTGCGAGCAACCTTGCTGAAGAGATCGGAAGGTAAGCGTGACATATCTTGCCGTCGAAGGCGTGATCGGTGTGGGCAAGACGACGTTGGCGCGGCTCCTCCAGCCCGAGTTCGATGCCCAATTGCTATTGGAGGTGTTCGAAGAGAATCCGTTCTTGAGCGATTTCTACCGGGACCGGTCAAGGTATGCGTTCCAAACGCAGATCTTTTTCCTGCTGAGCCGCTACCGTCAGCAGCAGGCATTGGTGCAGTCTTTGGAAGAGGGATCCGTACTCTGCGACTATATCTTTGGCAAGGATTACCTGTTTGCGCACGAGAACTTGACCGGCGACGAGCTCCAGACGTACGAGCGACTGTATGCGGCGCTCTCGGCCAACGTGCCTGTGCCCGACTTGGTGGTATACCTCTACGCCGAGACAGACGTGCTCATGGACCGCATCGCTATCCGCGACCGCTCGTACGAGCGAACCATGTCGCGAGGCTATATCGAACAACTGCGTCGAGCCTATGAGCGCTTTTTCAGCGACTATGACGAAAGCCCGGTGGTCCGCATTGATTGTAGTGACCTGGACTTTGTGCGCAAGCCTGAGGATTTGGACTTGGTGCGGCACAGGATTCGCTCCGTCTTGGCAGAGGGAACGCATCAGCGGGTGCTGCCGCCCTTTGTGGAGCGATCGCGCCGGGGGCGCCGGGTCTCTGATGGTGGGGAATCGACCCTGCATGGCGAGCAGGGAACGGAGACGTCGACGCACGAGGCAGCCTACCTGGAGCTGAGCCGTTTCCAGGGAGAGGTAGGGATGTTGGCTAGCGCCTTGTTGCAGCTATGCCAAATGGAGCACGATCTGGCCACTGTCTCGCCCGATCATCGGCCGTCCCTCGACCAAGCCATCGAGGCGTCGCGTGTTGTCGTTCGTGGCCGTCTTGAGGCCTGCGCGACCGCGCTCTCCGACTTTGCCAAGGCCTTGGGTCTCCGCCCGACGAGGATTTTCGAACAGGCCTTACGAGCGGGCGCCAAGGATGCTAATGACCAGGAGAAGCTCTCGTGACACGACACTTTGTGGCCATTGCCGGCAACGTGGGCGTTGGCAAATCGACGCTGACGTCTTGCCTGGCCGAGGAGCTTGGATGGGTGCCATTCTACGAGGCGGTAGAGGACAATCCGTACCTGGAGGATTTCTACCAGGATATGGCTCGGTGGAGCTTTCATTCGCAGGTGTTCTTCTTGTCACGCCGCTTGCGGCATCACCATGCGCTCAGTCAGTCGCCACACAGCGTGGTGCAGGATCGGTGCGTGTATGAAGATGCCGAGATCTTTGAGCGGAACTTGTACCTGCAGGGGTGGATGAGCTCGCGCGACCATGCTTGCTACCAGGATCTCTACGAGGCCATGCGAGTTCTGCTGCCGCCTCCTGACTTGGTGGTGTATTTGCGGGCGTCGTCAGATACGCTGCTCGAACGCATCGCACGACGTGGGCGAGACTATGAACGCGACATAAGGCGAAGCTACTTGGAGCAGCTCAACGAGCTCTATGACGCATGGACTGCCGGCTTTGATCTTTGCCCCGTGTTGACCGTTCCATGCGATCGCCTCGACTTTGTGGAGAGCGCCGATGATCGACGCTTGATCATCGATCGTATCGTGGCGACACTGGGAGGTCGCCAGCTACCCCTGTTCCCAGGCGAAGGGCGGACGGACGTCGGCTAGCGATCGGGCGTGGCGATCTCGTGGAGCGTTGCATGGTGCATCGTTGTATCATAGACGGCGTATCTCGCAGTCCCGAATCGCCCCATGACCTCGCCGGGGTTTACCAACAACGTCTGCCCGTGCGTTTCCAGACGCTGCGTATGGTCGTGCCCGTAACAGACGAGGTCGAACTGGCCCGAGAGCGCCAACGGCTGCGCAACCTGAGGGTAGTGCGTCAGAGCGATATGGCGATCGTCCAGGCTCAGGTCTGCAAACTCGCCGTGCAGGGTAATGTTGCCGGCCCTATCGGCCATGCGGGTCAAGAGAAGTTTGTCCCCGTCATTGTTGCCCCAGACAGCGTGGACCTCGCCGGCAAAGCCCTCGCCGATGGCGGTCATGGTAAAAGGCGCGCAATAATCGCCGAGGCATAGCAGCGCGTCGCAGTCCTCTAGCTGCTCGAGAACCGCGGCCAAGTGCCAGATGTTGTCGTGAATGTCTGCGATGATGCCGATGCGCATGGGCTACCTCCTTGCTCCGAGAGTATCTTGACTCGCGCCCTTCCGCGCTATTCCCGCGAGGGGTCGCTCAACTCTGGCGCCAATGGATCATCTGCTTGAGCACACGGGCGTAGGTGCTGCCAGCATGTATCAAGGGCGATGACTCGTGGCCGTGTAGGGTGGCTCGCGCGATGCTACGGAGGAGGCTTGGCGTATCCTCAAAGAAGGGCATTTGGGTGTAGGCATGGCCAATCTCGGGTCCTTGGTGGGCGTCGCTGCCCGCCGCGCACGGGATGCCAAGGTCACGGGCCAGAGCGCGTGCTTGCGCATTGTCGGCGCGCCACGTCACACGGGCGTTCAGGCACTCGACAATGTCGAGATCAGGCGCAATTCGCGCGAGGGCATCAGCGCCCATGGCGGAGCCTCGCACGCGATCACACGGATGGGGGGCATAGACGACGCCTCGCTGTGCACGGATTGCTTCGATGGCTGCTCTCAACGAGGGCTGAGGCGGGATGGTCTCAGTCAGGAACAGACCGATGACCTCGCCTTCGGGCGTGCTGATCTCCTCCCCCACGATGATTGGGAGCACCTTCAAGGCACGCACCGCGAGAGCTCCCTCGATGGTGTTGTGGTCGGTGATGGCCAGAGCATCCAGACCGCGAAGCTTGGCCCAACGGACGATGGTTTTCGGAGACGTGAGGCTATCGGGCGAGTAACTCGTGTGGGCGTGCAGGTCCACGCGCATCAGCCGCTCGGAGGGAGTTTGGCCGGGCTGACTGCCCGATGTATCAGAAGACAATAGGGCAACCGCGCGACGCGGCTGCCCCCTCTTGTGTAGGCTGGATGGCGATGCGAGCCTAATTCTCTTCCTCACGACGTTTCTTGGCCTCTTCGACGATGCCCTCGACGAGGTGTGAGGGGACGATGTCATAGTGAGAGAACTTGACGGTGTAAAAGCCGCGGCCTTGGGTCATGCTGCGCAGATCCGTGGCGTAACGCTGGATCTCTGCGAGTGGCACCAGGGCCGTGATGATGCCATTGCCGCGAGCTTGCTCCATGCCGAGCACCCTCGCGCGCCGCGTGTTGAGGTCGCCCATGATGTCGCCCATGAACGTCTCTGGCACGGTGACCACGATCTCTGCGATGGGCTCGAGCAGGACGGGTCCTGCCTTTGGGATGGCGTTCCTGAAGCCCAGGTGCGCGGCGATCTTGAAGGCCATCTCGGACGAGTCCACCGGGTGGTATGAACCATCATACAAGACGCATTTGATGTCCACGGTGGGGTATCCAGCAATGACCCCCTCCCTGACGATCTCGTAGAGGCCCTTTTCCACGGCCGGAATATATTGCTTGGGCACCGCCCCGCCAAAGATCTCGCTCTCGAACTGGACGCCCGCGCCTCGCTCAAGGGGCTCGAAGCGTAGCCAGACGTCACCGAACTGACCGCGACCGCCGGTCTGCTTTTTGTGGCGTCCCTGAGCCTCTGCGACCTTGGTGATGGTCTCACGGTAGGCGATGGCCGGAATCTCGGTTCGGATCTCAACGCCGAACTTGTCGGCCAGCCTACGCGCGGCGAGTTGGATATGGCTTTCTCCCATGCCGGAAAGGATGGTCTCGTTCGTCTCGGTGTTACGCTCCACGCGGAGCGTGGGATCCTCCTCGATGAGGCGCGCTAGGCCGCTGCTAAGCTTGTCCAGGTCTGCCTTGGTCTTGGGGAAGACAGCCACAGAGAACAGTGGCTCAGGATACTCGATGGGCCGAGCCTGATAGGGGGCACCGGCATCGCAGAGCGTGTCGCCGGTGCTGGTCTCGCTGAGCTTGGCCACGCCGCCAATGTCGCCGGCCGAGACAGCGTCTACCGGCGTCTGCTCTTTGCCACAGAGGGCAAAGAGCTGTCCCAGGCGCTCCTCGACGTCTCGGTTCACGTTGTGCACGCGGCTATCCGATTCAAGCGTTCCGGAGATGACCCGGAAGTAGGTCAGCTTGCCTACAAAGGGATCGGCAAGCGTCTTGAATATCTGGACGACGAGCGGTCCGTGGGGGTCGGCAACCATCATCTCTTCTTCGCCAGTGGCGAGATTGGTGACCGGCCACTCGACGTCGGCAGCCGATGGCATAAAGCGGGACGCGATGTCAAGGAGCTGCTTGACGCCGATGTTCTTGGTGGCAGATCCCGCAAGCGTAAGCACGATGCTGCCATCCTGGATGCCGGCCGCCAAGCCTTGAAGCACCTCGTCCTGGGTCAGCTCTTCGCCGTCCAGGTACTTGAGCATGAGCTCGTCGTCGCTCTCGGCGGCATACTCGATGAGCTCTGTGCGGGCCGCCTGCACGGCCTCCATCATGTCGGCGGGGACTTCTGCCTCGGTGCTATCTGGGCCCATATAGGCCTTCATGGCGAGCAGATCCACCACGCCGCAAAAGTCGGCTTGAGAGCCGATGGGGAGCGTAACGGGCACAAACGTCTGGTCGAACTTTTGTCGGAGATCATCGAGGGCGGCGCCAAAGTTGGCATTGTCTCGGTCCATCTTGTTGATAAAGACCGCTCGCGCCATGCCAGCTTGGTTGAGAAAGCCCCAATGCAGATCAGCGCCAACCTCGACGCCCGATGCTGCGCAGATGACCATGATGGCGGCGTCGGCTGCCCGGATGGCATTCTTGACCTCGCCCACAAAGTCCATATACCCAGGCGCGTCGAGGATGTTCAGCTTGGTGTCTTGCCAGGTAAGGGGCAGAACGGAGCAGTTCACCGAGAACCCGCGGCTCTTTTCCTCTGGATCATAGTCCGAGACGGTGTTGCCGTCCTCAATCGTGCCGAGGCGCTGGATCACTCCGGCGTTGAAGAGAAGCGCCTCGCTGAGCGACGTCTTGCCGCTGCTTCCGTGTCCTAGCAGCACAAGGTTGCGAAGCCGATCAGGGTTGAATTGTGTCATTGGGCAAGACTCCTGGGCATCTAGTTTGCATCCGACACATTATAGCACGTGGTCTAAAGACCACCAAGATAGGGTTGGGTGTGGAGCGGGTTGGCCCTACTTTCTTAGATATCGACGAGCCGGAGGTCGAGCAGTGGGTCGTGCTGCCACCTGGCTCGCCGGACCTCCGGTCGCTCGTGGAGGAGATGGTCTAGCCCGTGTTGTAGTGCGTCGGGATCGCCAGTGGCCGTGTAGCGCCGTAGGCCCAGCGGCCCGTCCGGGGCGAGTAGGCCACGCTTGACGAGGACCCGGCGTGTCTGTTTGGCGACGGCCTCGCTGGGCTCGACGATGCTGATCCCCTGAGGCAGCAGGCGCTTGAGCACAGGAATGAGAAAGGGGTAGTGCGTGCATCCTAGCACCAGCACATCCATGCCCTCCGCAAGAAGGGGGGCGAGGCACGAGCGTAGGAGGCTCTGGGTCTCTGGTGCATTCACCTCGCCGTTCTCTACTCGCTCCACAAGCCCTGGGCAGGTCCTCGAGACGATACGGGCGCCGTGCCCCCAGTGCCCCACGACGTCCTCGTACAAGCGCCCCTGCAAGGTACCTTCCGTAGCCAAGACGCCCACGACGCCTGTGCGGGTCAAGCCGGCGGCTGGCTTGATGGCCGGTACCATGCCGACAAAGGAGGTATCCGGGAACGTGTCGCGTAGTGCTCCGAGCGCCGCCGCCGAGGCTGTGTTGCAGGCCACTACAATGACCTGGCATCCTTGGCTCTGCAGATAGCGCGTGATGCCCTTGGCAAAGGAGATGATCTCACTTGCAGGACGGGGGCCGTAGGGACAGTGAGCGTTGTCCGCTACGTAAGAGAACGATTGGCTGGGCATAAGGGCGAGGAGGACACGAACGACCGACAAGCCTCCCACACCTGAATCGAATACGCCCACCGTGCCGGGCGGAAGGCGCTGCGAGGCATTGCTCATGACGACCATCGCCGGCTAGCTTTTACGAGTGCGGCGAACAGCGCTTGGCTCTCACGACTGGCGTCATACAGCAACTCGGGGTGCCACTGGACGCCAATCACCCAGTTGGCCACGCGAGGCGGCGGTTCAATGGCCTCGATGACGCCGTCGGGCGCAGTGGCAACAACCGCCCATCCAGGGGCGATCTCCTTGATGGCCTGGTGGTGTGAGCTGTTCACCTCAACCGAAAGCCTGCCAGCGTCCTGCCGCCCCTCAAGGCCCATGGCGCGCGCCAGCCGGGATGACGGCTCGACGGCGATAGGGTGCGCCAAGGCTTCGGGGGGCCGCTTCGGTTCACCACGATGGTCGAGGTCCGTACCGATGTCCGTTTCGATGTCCTGATACAGGGTGCCTCCAGCGGCAACGTTGAGAAGCTGGATGCCGCGGCAGATGGCGAGGATCGGCTTGCCCTCTTGCAGCGCCCAGCAGGCGAGCTTGAGCTCCGCCTCGTCTCGGTCGGGGTCGATGGACACGCTCTGGCCTGTGTTCTGCTCACGGTAGCGCTGGGGGTCCACGTCTCCGCCACCAGTCAGCAAGAGGCCGGCGCTCTGTGCGTAGGCGAGACGCAGCTCCTGTTCGTCGTCTGTGGGTTGCAGTAGGTGGTACGCACCGCCAGCCCGTGTGAGGGCCCGGAGATAGGCCGGCATGACGGCCTGCCGACGCGGGTTCGTACCCAATGGGATGCCCACAAGGGGCGCGCGAAGAGGGCTTTCTGGCTTGGGATGGGCTCGCCACAAGGCGATGGCTCGCCGATGCTGGCGGAAAGCGATCTGGTCCGGTACCTCGTCCATGGCAAAGAAGCGGGCCTCGACAGCGTCGTCGCGTGGTGCGATCTCGCCGCCAACTGCCCTTGCTGCGTACAGGATGATCACGCCGCCCGGCGCGTCGCCGTCGTAGAACGCCTCCGCGACGAGCAACCGCTCCAGGGTAACCTGGAGGCCCGTCTCCTCTAGCGTCTCGCGAATGGCCGTGTCCTCTGGCGTCTCACCCACCTCTGCGTAGCCAGAGGGGAGCGCCCACTTGCCTAGCCCTGGGGTGACGCCTCGTCTGATGAGGAGGATACGATCGTCTTGATGGACGAGCGTGCCGGCTGCGACGATGGGGTTGACATAGTGGACATACCCACAGAAGGCGCAGACGCCCCGCTCGCGTGCGTGTACGTAACGAGCACTCAAGGGTGCCCCGCACCGGGGGCAGTACCGAGCTGAGGGCATGCCGACTTCCTTGGCTACCAATGTTCCAACACCTGCCATTATACTGGGTCGACTGGATGCTCCAAGCGGGACTCGGGCCACTTGTTGAGCGTTGACAGCGCTTCGCGCCGATTCTATACTTTTCTTCCATTTGTGCAGTGCTACCTCTGGAATGAGACGGGCATGTCCAATCGTACGCGGGTGACGCCGATCCGGCGGCAGTATCTCGACATCAAACGACAGCACCCCGATGCCATCGTTTTCTTCCGGCTGGGCGACTTTTACGAGACGTTTGACGAGGACGCCCAGCTTGTCGCCGATGAGCTGGATGTAGTGCTGACGTCGCGAAACGTGACCAAGGGCCAGCGGGTGCCCATGGCCGGCGTGCCGCATCATGCTGCCGATGGCTACATTGCCAAGCTGATCTCGCGTGGGCTCAAGGTGGCCATCTGCGAGCAGACCTCCGACGAGCCGGTGAACGGCCTTATGGAGCGCGAGGTCGTTCGCATTGTCACGCCTGGCACAGTGGTCGAACCCTCCCTGCTAGCGGAAAAGCGCAACAATTTCCTTGCCGCCGCTGTGTGGTCGGAAGGCACCGTCGGTCTGGCCTATGCCGATATCACGACGGGCGAGTTTCATACGACTCAACTCCAGGGGCGCGAGTCCGACGCAGATTTGCTGCGCGAGCTGGATCGTTTGCAGCCGGCTGAACTGATTATCAGTGACGGCGGCGAGCCGCATGACACCATGGGCGATGCCGAGACCCAAGAGGCGCGTCGCCGCTACCCTGTTCTGGCGAACACGGAAACTCCGCTCACCCTGTACGCTGCCTGGCGCTTTGAGGAGGGCAACTGCGAGCGCGCTCTCAAGGAGCATCTGGGGGTCACGACGCTGGTGGGGTTCGGGTGCGAGGACCTTCCCGCCGCCAAGCGCGCAGCAGGCGTCATCGTGCAGTATCTCCGCGAGCACCAGCCGGCCGCATTGTCCCAGTTGCAGCACCTGGCCACCTACAGCGTGTCTGCCTTTATGACGCTGGATGTGGCGACGCGGCGGAATCTAGAGCTCACGGAAACCCTGCGCGACGGGCGCGTGCATGGCTCCCTTTTGGGCGTACTGGACGCTACGCAGACTCCCATGGGCGGCCGCACCGTTCGCCGTTGGATCACCCAGCCGCTCCTGGGCAAGGATGCGTTGGAAGCACGTCTGCAGGTTGTGGATGCCTTTTACCGAGACGCGGCACGGCGCACGGCTCTGCGCGAGACTATGCGGGGATTCGGCGATTTGGAGCGACTGACCAATCGTGTCGTCCAGGGCATTGCCGGGCCGCGCGATCTGACCGGGCTGAAAGAGGCTCTCGAGCGAATGGGGGGGATTCGCTCAGTTGTGTTGGCCTTGGCCACAGAGACCGCCGTCTCGGGCGCGTCCGATCGCTATCCTCTCCGCCCCGATGATCTCGTTACGTGCGACGAGGCGGTGGATCTGATTGGTCGCGCCATCGTGGACGAGCCGCCAGCCACGACGACCAACGGTGGCTATATCCGGCAGGGCTACTCGGAGGAACTGGACCAAGTCGCGGCTTCGGTGGACGAGGCCAAGCGTTGGGTGGCCGACCTTGAGCGTCAGGAGCGCAAGCGCACGGGCATCAAGTCGCTCAAGGTGGGATATAACAAGGTGTTTGGCTACTATCTGGAGGTGACCAAGGCCAACACCGATGCCGTCCCTGAGGAGTATATCCGCAAGCAGACCCTCGTGAATGCTGAGCGGTACATCATCCCTGAGCTCAAGGAAAAAGAGTCGGTCATCCTGAACGCTGAGGAACGCATGCGCGAGATCGAGGCGCGAGCGTATCAGGGCGTGTTGCTTGGTCTGGGCCAGATGGCGGATCGCATGTTGGCGGCCTCGCGCGCGGTGGCGCATCTGGATGTCCTCGCCGGATGGGCTCATCTGGCGGCCGCGCACGACTATGTGAGGCCCGAACTGCATGACGGGTATGAGATCGATATCGAGGCGGGACGGCACCCGGTGGTGGAGCAGATGCCGCTAGGAGAGCCGTTCGTGCCCAACGATTGTCGGATGACCCACGATGCGGCGCTACACGTTATCACGGGGCCGAACATGAGCGGCAAGTCCACCTACCTGAGACAAGTGGCGCAGATCGTGCTGATGGCGCAGATTGGCTGCTTTGTGCCGGCTAGGAGAGCCAGCATCGGGATCGTGGATCGCATCTTTGCCCGCGTTGGAGCCCAGGACGAGATCGCCCGTGGACAGAGCACGTTCATGGTCGAGATGGTGGAGATGGCCAACATTCTGAACCACGCGACGGAGCGCAGCCTGCTGATTCTCGACGAGATCGGCCGCGGCACGAGCACCTACGATGGCATCTCGATCGCCTGGTCGGTGGTGGAATACCTCCACAACCATCCCAAACTGGGTTGCAAGACGCTTTTCGCGACGCACTATCACGAGTTGACCCAGCTCGAAGAGCTGCTGCCACGCGTGCGGAACTATAACGTGGCTGTGGCGAGCCGTGGGAAGGAGATCGTCTTTACCCGCCATGTAGAGCCCGGTGGCGCTGATCGGAGCTATGGGATCCACGTGGCCCGCATGGCGGGACTACCTCCTGGCGTGATCCATCGGGCCGAGGCGATTCTGCAGGATCTGGAGGCCGATGGCGCGGAGCCGACGCCCCGCCGCGGCCGGCCACCGGAAGAGCCGCAGCAGCTTTCGCTCTTTGCCGGCGATCACCCGCTTCTGGCCGAGATCCGAGAAATGGACCTCATGACCATGTCACCCATGGATGCGCTCAACGTCCTCTATGAAATGCAGAAACGTCTCAAAGAGTCCGACTAGACGTCGCTCGCTGGGGGCCATCGGGCTCTACCTGGCCATGGTTCTGGCCGGCGTGTTGGGGTGGTTGGCCGGCGGCCCGTTGCACGAGCAGGCTGGGCTCTCTCAGGATAGGTTGGATACGGCGGCCCCGCCTCTCTTGCCAGGGCGATCCGTGGGACAGAGCTTTTTGGCTGAACGTCCGGGCCTCGCGTGGATTGAGATCTACTTGGTTCGCTATGAGGATGAGGCCGATGGGCCGGCACAGGGCACGCTGACACTCAGCCTCGAACGGGAGGACGAGGCTAGCCCCCCCGTCCTGGCAACGTACGCCATCGACGCGCTCACTCATAACCAGAAGCTTCGTTTCTCGTTTCCCCCTCAATCGGATTCTCAGGGCACGCGCTATCGGTTCACGCTCACTTGCGATGCCGATGCTGGCTTTTCGGCTTGGTACACAGGGAAGGAGGCCTATGCGCCGGGCACTCTCCTGCTAGACGGTGAGCCCCATGAAGGCGATCTCCATTTCTTCGTGGGATACCGCTACGGCTTGGCCAAAGTCCTCCGTGACCTTGGGAGACAGGTGGAGCGTTGGTGGCCAGCCGCGGCGGCGCTGCTACTGGGGTGGGTCCTGCCAGGGTGGGGGATCCTAATGCTGCTGCCGGCGGGCCCCGATGACGATCTCTGGGAGAGGCTAGGGCTTGGCGCCGTGCTTGGCGCGTGTGTATGGGCAGTGGCCTTCCTGTGGGCACGCGTGCTTGGTTGGAGATTAGGTCCCTGGGCGGGAGGCCTGCTGGCCGTGGGTTTGGCTCTGCTCGGCATAGCGTGGCGTATCCGTGCAGGCGTTGGGTTGGGCATCCGCATCCAGCGTGACGGCAGCCGGTGGCACGATCTGGTGATGGCGCTCATCGTGCTGGCAACCCTAGCTACCAGACTGCTGCATGTGCGCGATCTGGTGTTGCCGGCTTGGGTGGATTCGCCGCATCACGTGCTGATGACTCAGCTCTTGCTGGAGCAGGGGATGGTGCCCCGTTCGGCGTTGCCCTACATGCCGGTGGAGGGGCTGCACTATCATTTTGGGTTTCACGCGAGCGCGGCACCACTGGTTTGGTTCTCAAGGCTGCGTGCGGCCGATGCCGTGTTGTTGGCTGGGCAGTGTTGGCAGATGCTCGCGCCTCTGGCGGCATACACACTATCTTGGCGCCTGTGGCGGAATCGCTGGGCGGCGGTGAGCGCTGCTGGGCTGGTTGGCGTGTGGCTCTATATGCCAGCCTACTATACGACGTGGGGGCGCTATCCTCATCTGGTTGGTCTGATATTGTTCTGCTTTGCGGCTGGCCGAGTGCCCGATCTCTTGCGTGGAGATCGCATGGGCCGAAGTGAGATGGCGGTCACGGCGCTTCTGTCGGCGGGGTTGGGGTTGGCGCACTTTCGCATTCTCGTCCTGTACGTGCTCTGGTGGCTGGTCGCGCTGGCGAGTGTGGCCTGGGAGCGACGTAGAGAGCCCGGATGGCTGCGATCGCTTGCGTCCAAGTCGGGGACCGTGGTCCTGGCGGTGATGGCGCTGACTCTGCCGTGGATCGTCTTTGTCGCGAGCCAGGTGCTGCCTTCAGTGGGCGAGACATACGGCGGGTGGGTCGCGCAAGATGGCGACAACGCGTTCCCATTGCGCTACTTTGAAGGGGTGACCACGAGGGTCCTGCTGGTGCTCGCGGCCCTGGGTGGCATCTGGGGCCTGGTGCGGCGAACGCGCGAAACGTTGCCCTTGATCGCTTGGGTCGCGCTGGCGACGCTGGTATCGCTGCCACAGGTTGTGGGGCTGCCCCCCTCCTGGCTGATGAGCAGCAGCGCGTTGGCCATCTCATTTTGGGTTCTCGTGAGCATACTGGGCGGCCTGCTGGTGGGTGATCTGGTGGGGGTAGCGCGGGACGCCATCTCGGAGCGATGGGAGTTATCAACCTGGCAGCAAGGCGGAGCGCCGGTGCTGGCGGCCGCAATGACCCTGGCAGTAGGTTGGGGCGCCTGGGGAATGGTGGACGTGGTGAACCCAACCACCGTCCTGGCCGATGTGCGCGACATGGATGCGATGGCGTGGATACGTGCCGAGACGCCCGAGTCGGCTAGCTTTCTCGTCAACGCTCGAAACTGGATTCCTGGCATCTCTGTGGGGACCGATGCCGGCTGGTGGATTCCATATCTCACCGGGCGCCGGGCAACCCAGCCGCCCATTCTCTACTACCAGGGCCCGGCCTCGTATCGCAACGACGTCGCTGCCGTCGTTGAGCAGATGGCTCAGTGGGAGCAGCCAGACGATGCCTTCGAGACGTGGGTTCGCCAGCTCGGCGTAACGCACATCTATGTAGGCAGCCGCGGTGGCCCGCTGACTCCGCGGCTGTTGGATGGCTGCTCGGCCCTGGAGATAGTCTATTCGTCCGGGCCTGTGCGCATCTACCAGGTGCTCCCCAAGTCCTAGGTGAGTATGTCCGAGACGAACACTGGGTTGGACCAGGCGGTGCGCCCTGCCGCATCGGTGCACTCGACGCGCAGGTATATTTGGTCGCGGGATAGTGGCAACTCGGCCGTGCTCAGGACGCCGTGAGCGGTCGGCTGGAAGGCCTTGCCCAATGGCCCGGCCGCATAAAAGACAATGCGAGCACACGGGCTGCAGTGTACGCGCAGACTGGGGCCTTTTTGGCCTTCAACCAGGCGTAGGTCCTGGATGACCGGTCCCTGACTGGCGTAGAACGATCCCTGTGTCAGGGCTTGAAGAATGGCTCCCTCGGATAGCTCGGGCGCTCGCACCATCACAAAGCCTTGCCCTGCCTCGTCGGCGATCCAGTGGGTATCGTCCACTGCCAATCCCCACACGCGCATGCCCGCTTCGAGCAGCTCGTCCCAGGTCTGTCGGGCGTACCCCAGGCCACGTTCTTGCTCGCATGCGGTGTTGAACACCTCGACGCCCTGGACGCCGTCCAGCTCGGCGATCTGGCTGGATGTCTGCCCCGTCCAGTAGGGGTGAGCGATGACGGCAACGCCGCCGGCGTCTCGCACGCCCGTCACGGCGGCTTGACCCTCCAGATGGTCTAGTGGTTCTGGGAGCCTTTGCGCACCCAACGCGACCAAGTGGTAGCCGGGGCCATCGAGCTCGGACCCGGCGATGGTGAGAAGCCCATCTTGCTCCGCGGCAGGAGCCCCAGGCGTTAACTTGCGATGATCGGTGAGAGCGACGACGTCATAGCCGTGAGAGCGATACCAGGCAAGTGCCTCTTCCGGCGACAGTCGCCCATCGGAGCGTGACGTATGGACGTGTAGAGCGGCCTTGTACCAGTGTCCGGGTGCGGCAAAGGGTGATTGCCAAGTCATTGCGTTTCTCCTTCGGCTATGTCTGCCTGTGACGAACAGCAGACAATCGGAAGCACGGACGGACCTAGGCGGCGACCATGCGTCAAGACACCAGAATGATACCAGCTACGGCCAAGCCCGTTCCCAGCGCGACGCGCCAGTCGCTACGCTCCCTCAGGAATACCAGGCTCATGGGCAGGGCAAAAAGCGGCGATGTCGAGATGATGACCGCCGCCATCGCCGATCCGATGGCCCAGCTTTCGGCGCACAGGAGGCCATATAGCGTCCCGAGCATGGTGTATCCTTCTCGCGTGATGGTATCCCACAGGGATCCCATTATACGCCGCGCCTGCGGGACGGCAAGTAGCCCATCGGATCCCGCCTTGCCAGGCGTCGTTTCCCATGGCAGAATCTGATACGGGTGAGGAGTAGTGTGAGGAGGTTGTCATGCAATACCAAAGACTGGGCCGATCAGGGCTTGTGGTTTCTCGCGTCTCTATGGGCACCATGACGTTCGGGCGTGAGGCGGACGAGGAGATGTCTTTCCGTCTATTGGACGCTTACGTGGAGGCCGGCGGCAATGTGATAGATACCGCAGACGTCTACTCGACAGGCATCTCGGAGCAGATCGTGGGGCGCTGGCTCAAGGAACGTGGGCTCCGTGACCAGGTCGTCCTGGCCACCAAGGTGTATGGCGTCATGGGGCCTGGTCCCAACGACGGGGGCCTTTCGCGTATGCATATTCAGCAGGCTGTGGAGGCCAGTCTGCGCCGACTGCAGACCGACGTCATTGATCTGTACCAGATCCATCGCTGGGACTATGGCTGCGAGCCGGAGGAGACGTTGGAGGCGCTCAATGATCTGGTGCGCCAAGGCAAGGTACGCTACATCGGTTGCTCCAATCTCAAGGGCTGGCATCTGCAACGGTTCCTTGGGCTTTCAGATTTACGCGGGTGGTCACGATTCGTCAGCATCCAGCCCATCTACAACGCCCTCAACCGGGGCATCGAGAATGAGGTGCTGGAGGTATGCGAGGCCGAAGGCTTGGGCGTGATCCCGTACAACCCGCTGGCTGGGGGCATGCTCACCGGCAAGTACCTAGGGGGAGGCGATCTACCCAAGGGCACCCGGCTTGAAGCCTTCCAGCAGTACCATGACCGCTATTATACCGATAACGCGCTCGACCTGGTGCAGCGGTTCGTGGACGCCGCCCACGACCGAGGGGTCACGCCGGCCCAACTGGCCCTAGCTTGGGTGCTCGCCGAGCCGCGCGTGACGTCGCCGATCCTTGGCGCTCGCAACCTGGAGCAGTTGCGTGACACCATGGGTGGTCTGGAAATCCAGCTCAGCCCCGAAGAACGGGCCGAGATCCCTGCCATCGCGCCAGGCCGCTGGGTGGGGCAGGACCCCGTGTACGACCGAGAGCCCTAGGCTACGACGGTACGAAGGCCATCGGAAACGACGCTGGCGTCCATGACCTGGGCGCCAGCGCGCGACAAGGCCTCTCGCACTTGCGATACGCGGGCGGGCTCGGCGACGGTGATCATGCACCCGCCACCGCCGGCGCCACAGATCTTGCTGGCATCGGCGCCGGCGTCCCGAGCGATGTTCATGTACTCCTCGATCTCGGGCGTTGATACGCTCTCTGCGAGACCGCGCCTCAGTTGCCACTCCTCATCGAGCAGCTTTGCAAAGGCCCGGTGATCCAGGGCAGCAAGGGCTTCGCGCATGGAGGATGCGATGGCTTTGATGTCGCGCATGCGGGCGACTGTATCGCCCTCGCGCTCGATGTACCGCTTCAGCATGGCCCAGTTGGTGATCGCCGAGTCATGCGGGACGCTGGTGTAGGTTACGATGACCCGCTCATTCAGCCATGGCACCAAGCCCCTCGTCTCTGATAGCTTTTCCACGCGCCAACCGTCCACATTGAACCACATGGCCGAGACGCCGCCCCAGATCGGCGGGAAGTAGTCCTGCTTGCCCGTTGGGATGCCGATCACCTGGGCTTCGAGATTCGCGCCGAGGTCGAGGATCTGGGGCGAGGTCAGACGCTCGCCCCTCTCGCGCAGGCCGTTGAGGGCGTGGAGCAAGGCCATGAGCAGTGCCGACGATGCCCCCAGCCCCGAGCCCTTGGGCGCTTGGCTCTCCATCGTGACCGTGATGCCCGTTTCTGGACGCATATAGGCGATAGCGCGGCGGGCAAGATCGAGCCCCTGGCCCAAGGGCATCGCGCCCAACGATGGGTATTCCTCTCGGAGGCTTAGGTCGGTGGAGATGATGACGATCCGGTCGTCCTCTCGCGTCTCGATGCTGGCTTGGGCCATGACGTCGATGGCGGCGTTGAGGGTTAGGCCGCCCTCCTCGAACAGGTAGAGGGGGTACACGTCCAAGGTCCCTCCGGCGAGGTCGATGCGCATGGGCACGGTAATGGTGATCTTCATCGGTGTTTCTCCCGGTAGCGGATGAATGGTTCAGGTCTCGGCGTGGCTTCCCCGAGCGTCGCGCCAGATGCGCACATAGCTCTGGGCGGCCCGCTCGAACGTATCATCGTGGCTGATGACAAAGAGCTGCGATAGGCCGCGAATGCCCATGATGCGCTCCGCCAAGCTCTCTCGACGTTGGTCGTCTAGGTGCGCGGTGGGCTCGTCAAAGAAGGCGATGTCCACGGCAGACGTCTCTCGCAGCAGGGCCATACGGATGGCCAGAGCTGCCGCCATGCGTTCGCCGCCTGAGAGCTGTTCGTAGCTCCGTTGCTCCTCCCCAAGGTCCAGCGACAGGCCATAGTCCTCCTGCCAGACGAGGCGCCCATCGGCCTGCCCCATTAGCTCGCCATATATTATGGCCGCTTGGTGCGAGATGCGGCGGATGATCCGCTGGGTGACGAGCGGCCCGGCATCGCGAAGCAGATCCCGTAGAAAGGCCAGAAGCTCGCTGGTGGCATGGCTCTCGCGGAGCTCTTGCTGCTGAGTATCTACCTCCTCGCGTAGCCTTGCGAGTTCGCGAAGTCTCTCTTGCAGGCTTGAGCGTTGCTCGTTCAGCGCTTCTCGGCGGGCCCGGGCGGCGGCGAGATCGTCTCTGGCATCGCGGATGCCATCCTGAACGCGCCGATGCTCCTCCGGATCGTAGGCCGCCCGCGCTGTCATGGCTGCTTGAACGGCGGTCTCATGGTTGGCGGCGAGTTCTTCCAGCTTGGCCTCCTGGGCTTGGAGCTGAAGGCGGCGTTCTGGCAACTCTCGAGCGGCCTCGCGCGAGCTGAGGTACGCCTCGTGATCGCGACGATGCTGCTCGCGCTCTCGCTGCGCTTGCCGCATGGCCTCGTCCAGGCCAGCATGCGACGAGAGGGCGCTCTCCACGCCGGCGATCTCGTCCTCCAAGGCGCTCAGCCTCTCGCGAAGCGAACTCAGCTTCGACGAGGCGGCCGCAGCGTCTTGCGCCGTCTCTAGCGCGGCTTGTTGGGCGGCGCGCGGATCGCCTAGCTCTTGAAGGGCAGAGTGCAGCTCTGTGACCCGCGCTGCAGGGTTGCCCATGGCTTGGCGATCGCGCCTGGCTTGCTCGAGTTCGTCGGCGGTCTGGCTGTAGCGTTCCTGGGCGCGGGACAGCTCCCCGGCGGAGGGAGCCATACGAAGTGACGCTTGCACCTGGTGTAACGACTTTTGTCGTTGTTTCTTCTGTTCCGAGATGTCCCGCGCGCGCTGGGCGGCTCGATCCATCGCTTCTCGCAGGCGCTCCTCATGGGATGCGTTGCGCCCGAGCAAGGACTGGCGGCGTTCGCTTGGCAGCGGTTGCTCGCATACGGGGCAGGTGGCGCCGGCCTGGCCGAGGGC
>JBNGEB010000012.1:0-23661 GCA_049975585.1 Anaerolineae bacterium | reverse complement strand
GGTAGGAACCATCCTGGCCCGTCAACCCAGTGATCAACGCGCGTCTCGCGGTCATCGGAAATCCTCCTGCGTGGATTGGTCGGCGCGCGCCTGCCCCCTCACCCTGGCACGCCAGTCATCGAGTACGTCAGCAATCGTTCGAGCGAACGGAATGCTCGGCGCCCAGCCCGTGAGGGACGCTAGTTTGCCGGCATTGCATACGACCCGTGGCACGTCCGACGGACGCATGCGAGCCGGGTCGGGCTCTACTCGGATAGGTGCCTTGCTGAGCTCCAGCAAGAGGTCCAGCACCTCGTGTATAGCATGTGCCTCCCCAGAGCCGATGTTGTACACCTCTCCTGAGACTCCTTGCTGCGCAAGAAGCAGGTAAGCGCGCACCACATCCCGAACGTCCGTCATATCGCGCTCCGCCTCCAGGTTGCCCACTCGCATGACGGGCTCCTGCTGGCCCGCCTCGATGGCAGCCACTTGCCGCGCAAAGTCGGGCACCACAAAGCCCTCCGCTTGCCCAGGGCCAGTGTGGTTAAAAGGTCGCACGCGGACCACATCCAACCCCGCGCTCAGATGATACTGCAGGCCTAGCATATCCTGTGTTAGCTTGCTCACCGCATACGGGTTGGCCGGCCGGAGCGGCGTCTGCTCATCGCAGGGGAGGTCCTCTGCGCGCACCATGCCATACTCATCGCTAGAGCCGACGACGAGGATCCTTGCGGATGGAGTCTCTGCGACCATGCCCTCGAGGACGTTGAGCTGGATGCGCGTATTGGTCTCCAACGTTCGCCACGGGTTCCGGAACGAGGCGCCCGCCTTTGCCAGCGCCGCGAGGTGAAAGACCACATCGGGACGCCAATCCGCCAAGATATGGCGCGCCGCCTCCGGATCTCGAAGATCGGCGGAATAGGCGCGTACTTTATCCGCGAGATCATCTGCCAGGCGCTCCTCGCCGTGCGCCACGCCGCCAATCTCCCATGGCGTCTCTCGAAGAAGGCACCGGACCAGATGCTGCCCCACGAATCCCGTCATGCCCGTCACCAGTGCGCGCATCTCGCCTCCTTCTCCGACACCACAGCTAGCCAGCCCGGTCTCCCATAAACGCGGCTAACAGCGCGTTGCGTTGCGCCTCCTGCAGATCTGGCGGCACCTCCCACAACCTTCCTACGAGAGCGCTGCGCTCTACGGATCCGGCGGGCAGGGGCACATCAAGGCGCGAAGGATAGAGCCCCGCCTGATACCATGGCTCGTAGCCGCCACGTCCAGAGTCGTCCCCTAGCAGCCACGCCAAGGCCAACCGTGCGCCATCGGGATTGGGAGCGCCGACGATCGGGGCTACATAGGTCCGCCAACGCACCCCAGCCGCGGGAGCTGCCCGCACCGCGAACTCCAGGTTCAGCTCGCCTCGCAACACTCGCTCCCAATGCACCGAGCTGCAAAACCCTGCACGTGGTCCGTCACTCGTCGGATCGCCCACCCAGCGTGCTACCTCAGCATCGCTTGGTAGGAGCACGACCTCATTGGCGAGAAGGCCGTCCAACCAGACGGACCAAGCGGGCCCGTCCCCCAGCGCATCCGGCCCCAGCTGGCCTCCGTAGCTTGCTCGCAGGAGGTCGTCATGAGCAACCAAGGCCTCGAGCAATCCCAGCGCGCGGTCCTCCACAAGCGGATCGGCCAGCGCGACGCGCCCCTCCCAGGCAGGGGTGACCAGGTCCCACCACGATGCCAGGGGCTCATTCTCGTCAAGGAGACCATTATGGTGAAGCCCCACAACCTCCCAATGGTGCGTAAGCACCGGCACCACCATATCGTCTTCGAGCGACGTCCGCAGTAACGCCGGCACGTAAGCCTCGAGGTAACCATCTCGAGCCAATCGCTGGATACAGCCTGTCCCCGACGCCAGCACGAGATCCGGCATTGCTGCCTCATCTGCATCTGCCAGCATAGCGCAAAGCTCGGCCCCGCCCATGACGCGGCCGGCGGCATCCAGCCCCGGATACGCGCCCAGCATGTTGGTCACCGACGTCAGCGTTCTGGCGGTATCGCTATAGATCAGCAGCCTGCCAGCCAACAGAGCGCGTCGCGTGATGGCATCCCAGTCATCATCGACGGTGGGCCGTGTCAGAGGCGAAGGAGTCGCTTCGCTCGCCGCAGAGGTGGGAACGACGTCCAGAGTTGCAGGGGGTTGCTGGACGGTCGGCGTGGGCGTTGGCATGACATAGGGCGGTGGCCCACCCAAGGCCTGGGGAGGCTCACAACCCAGCATCAGCGCAGCGGCCAACCCCAGTCCTGACGCAACTCGCCAAGCGGATCGATGCCTTGTCACCAACCGACGGTCTCCCTATGATCCAAACGCAATCTCGCAAGGAGGCATACCATGATCAGACTCGCGCTTGTGGGCAGCTCTGGGCACTTGAGCTATGTGCTATCCGACCTCAACCGGTTCCCCCAGGTGCGTACAGTTGCCTACGCACCCTCCTTCGAGGGCGAGGATACCACACCCTATGCCGGTCTGCCACATGCCGTCTACTATGCTGACTGGCGCTCGATGCTCGACAACGCTCGACCGGACATTGTGGTGGCCTGTGGACGTCACGATCTCAACGCGACCATAGCCACCGAAGCAGCCAAGCACGGTTCGCATGTCATCTCGGAAAAGCCGGCGGCTACCACCCTGGCTGCCCTCGACGCGCTAGAGAGGGCTGTGCGCGCCAACAGCGTGCAGTACACCATGCTGCTGGGTATGCGCTACCAGTCGGCATGGTACACTGCGCACGCCCTAGTCCGTGAAGGCATCATCGGGGCACCACTCGTCATCTCTGGCCAGAAATCCTATCGCTGGGGACGTCGCCCACCATGGTACGCGAATGCGGCCACCTATGGAAGTACCATGGCTTGGGTCGGCATTCACATCTTTGACCTCGCGCGATGGATCGGTGGCGTACCCTACACTGGTGTTGCAGCGCATCACGCCAACCTGGCGCATCCGGAGCGTCCAGCGGCCCAGGATGCCTGCGTCATCGCGGCGACCTTGGCCAACGGTGGCAGCGCTGCCTTCGCCTTAGACTACCTCCGACCCCGGGCAGCGCCAACGCACGGGGACGACCGCCTCCGCATCGCGGGAGAACGAGGCGTTCTGGAGGTCTGCGACAATGGCCAGCGGCTATCGGTCATCACGCGGGAGCGCCATCAGCCATCCTGGCCCTTGGCTCTTCCAGAGCGGAGCTTTCTCGGAGACATGCTGGCGAGCCTAGAGGGCACCGGCGATCTGCTCGTAACGGCCGAGCAGGCTTGGGATATGACCAGATTCAGCCTGCTAGCGGCTCAGGCTGCCGATTCGCGTCGCTGGATGGACGTCACGGAAAGCGGATCTTGGTAACGAGCCGTCAGCCTTCCCATCCTAGCTTGCCACGGCCCCTTTGGGAAGCTGCGGCCCAAACCCACAAAGCAAAACGGCGAGGTCAGTGGACCTCGCCGTGGGCGGAGACGCCTCAAATTGACTGAGGCGACGGTTCTCCCGCCTGTGTGCCAGGCGGAAGCGACGGGATTCGAACCCGCGATCTCCGGCTTGACAGGCCGGCATGTTAAACCACTACACTACGCCTCCGCGACCAGCGATATGGTACCACAGCTTTTTCGGTCCTGCAAATCGCGGCCGTCTCGTGCGAGCCGCCCTTGACCTCTGCGCTTGCTCGTCCTCGCCCGCCTCGCTATACTCCCTTGTGATGCCATGTCGGTGCATATCTGCACCGCGCTGGTCATAGGAGTAGCCTCAGTAGTATAGGAGCGCCGCTGTGTACATTGACGCGGATTGCCACGTTAGCGCCGAGCCTCGGGGCATCGGGGTGGATGCCGAGACCGTCATCCGCCGCATGGACGCCGTGGGCGTGGATCGGGCGATCTGCTGGCCCATGCTGACCTACACGCGCCAGATCGCATCGGACAACGCCGCCATCGCCCAAGCCGCCCGAAGGCACCCCGATCGCATCATCCCCTTTGGCGGCGTGAATCCTCGCTTGGGAGTGCCTGAGAGCCATGATGAACTCTCGCGCTGCATCGAGGAATATGGCATGCTGGGCGTCAAGCTCAACGGCGCCCGCGACGAGTACTATATCGACGATCCCGAGCTGAGCCTGCCCTTTGTAGCGCGCATCGCCGAGGCTGGCCTCGTGCTGGCCCTCCACTGTGGCGCCAACGATTTCGAGCGCACCCACCCGTTCCGCATCGCTGCGATCTCGGACGCCTTCCCCGATCTTCGGATCCTCGTGATCCACATGGGCGGCGCAAGCGTCCCACACCTGCACGATGCCGTGATCTCTTTCGCTCAAGAGTACCCCAACTGGTACCTGGTTGACTCGGAAGCGGACTATCGCAAGGTCCTCACGGCCCTGGATGTCCTAGGTCCGGAGCGCATCTGCTACGGCAGCGACACACCTTTCTGCCCCATGCGCTACGAGTGGGGATTGAGACAAGTGATCTATCAGGACCTCGACGCCGACGCACGCGCCCAAGTGCTTGGAGGCAACGTAGCACGGCTGCTCGGGCTGGATCAAGGCTAACATCTGGAACGCACGGAGCGAGCATGCACCTAGCTGGAGATATCGGTGGCACTAAGACGGCCCTGGCGCTCTTTGACGAGGCCCAAGGGCCCCATCGGCCCATCGCGCAACGGACCTTGGCCAGTCGAGATTTCCCGAGCTTTGCCGATCTCGCGCGGGCCTATCTGAGCGACGTCGATCAGAGACCATCCTGCGCCACGCTCGGCGTTCCGGGCCCTGTCACCGAAGGCCACGTCACCGGAACCAATCTGCCGTGGGACATGTCCGAGGCCGATCTTGAGCGCGACCTAGGCCTGGACCAAGTGCGCCTGGTCAATGACTTGTATGCGCTAGCGCAGGCCGTTCCTGCGCTGGAGCCTGACGATATCGTCACCCTCAACCAGGGCAACCTCAGACCTGGCGAGGCCATGGCGGTGGTAGCGCCTGGCACGGGCTTGGGAGCGGCATACCTGGTCTGGAACGGCTCGCGCTACGAGCCGCAACCCTCCGAGGCCGGGCACTCGGACTGGGCGCCCAACTCGCCCCTGCAGGGTCGGCTGCTCAACCACCTGATGGATCGCTTTGGCCACGTGAGCAATGAGCGCGTGTGCTCGGGCACAGGGCTGCCAGCCATCTATGCGTTCTTGCGAGACGTGGAGGGATATCGCGAGCCCGCCGAGCTACGAGCCCGGCTCGATGCGGCCGAGGATCCCGTGCCCATCATCGTCACCGAGGCGCTTTCCGGCGAGCGAGCCATCCCCATCTGCAAGGCAACGTTGGATCTGTTTGCCGAGATTCTGGCTGCCGTGGCGGGCAACATGGCGCTGGCTTTTCTCTCGCGCGGCGGCGTCTATCTGGGCGGGGGCATCCCACCCAAGATCCTGCCTGCGCTCCGCCAACCAGCGTTCTTTGAGGCCTTCTGCCGCAAAGGACGTCTCGACTATGTGATGCGCGATATTCCCCTTCACATCATTGTCCATCCCGCAGCGGGTCTCTTGGGCGCCGCAGTGGTAAGCCTAGGAGCGAGCTAGCATCGAGTGGGATTTCAGAGACCGTCATTCTGAGAGTGATCTCATAACTGCTATACTCAGCCGTAAAGGAGCAGATCAAGCCATGACCATCCTTCACGATTTGCACGCGCTAGGCCAGTCCGTCTGGCTCGACTTTATCAGGCGATCTCTGATCGCGTCCGGGGAGCTTCAAGAGCTGATAGATCAGGGCATCCGCGGCGTCACCTCCAATCCGTCCATCTTTAACCAAGCCATTGGGGGCAGCGAGGACTATGACGAGGATCTCAAGGCGATGCTGGCCGAAAATCCTTCCGCTGATCCCGTCACGCTCTACGAGGGCCTGGCGCTGAAGGACATCGCGGCGGCGGCTGACGTACTGCGGCCCATCTGGGACGAGAGCGACGCCGGCGACGGCTTTGTGAGCATCGAGGTCAACCCCAAGCTGGCGCACGATGCTGATGGCACCGTCGAGGAAGCGCGCCGGCTGTGGAATACGCTCAAGCGTCCCAACATCATGATCAAGGTGCCGGCTACCGACGAGGGTCTGCCAGCGATTCGCACGCTCATCGGCGAAGGCATCAACGTCAACGTCACGCTCATCTTTGGCCAAGAAAAGTATAGCCAGCAGGCAGAGGCCTATATCAGCGGCCTTGAGGATCGCCTCGACCGAGGCGGCGATATCAGCAAGCTGAACTCCGTAGCTTCACTCTTTGTGAGTCGCCTAGATACCAAAGCTGACGCTGCTCTCGCTGCCATCGGTGAGGAAAAACTGCAAGGCAAGATCGCCGTGTCCAATGCCAAGATCGTGTACAGCCTGTTCGAGGTCCTGTTTGCCGGCGACAGGTGGGAGCGCATTGCTCGAGCTGGCGGCCGCGTCCAGCGCCCCCTCTGGGCCAGCACCAGCACCAAGAATCCGGCGTATCCCGATACCATGTACGTGGACCCGCTGGTTGGTCCCCACACCGTCAACACCATGCCTCCGCAGACCATTGAGGCCACGCTGGATCATGGTACCGCCAAGGTCGCCGTACGCGACGGCCTAGACGCGGCCCGCGCCAACCTAGCCCGGTTGGCTCAGTGCGGCATTAGCCTCCACGATCTGACCGACGAGCTCCTCGACGAGGGCGTGGAAAAGTTCGACGATGCGTTCGACGAGCTACTCGACGGGGTAGCTGCCAAGGCCGACTCGCTTCGTGCATAGTTTGCGAATGGTAGAGAGGATCGCCCAGCTCTGAGAGAGGGGCTCATGGATCTGGAAGGTAGCGTCGCTCTCGTGACCGGAGCGGCCGTCCGCCTAGGTAAGGCCCTGGCGCTCGGCCTGGCGCAAGCGGGAGTTGACGTTGCCGTCCACTACAACCGATCCATCGCGCCTGCACAGGAGACCGTATCCGAGATCCGATCCCTAGGTCGGCGCGCTGTCGCTGTACAGGCCGACCTAAGCGACTCGGTCGCCGTCCAGGGCCTTGTGTCGGCGGTGCACGAGGCCCTTGGCAGCATCGACATCCTCGTCAATAGCGCGGCGATCTTTGAGCGAGGTACGCTCGAGACCACGACAGAGGAGCTGTGGGATCGGCATCTTGCCATCAACCTCAAGGCTCCTTTTCTCTTGTGCCAGTCCTTCGCCAGACAGCTCCAGTCGGATCGACGGGGCCACATCCTCAACATTGCCGACTGGCGCGCCCTTCGGCCCGGTAAGGCCTTTGTCGCCTATACCGTTGCCAAGGCTGGGCTCGTCGCGTTGACCAAGACCCTGGCCCTAGGATTGGCACCGCAGATTCAGGTGAACGCCATCGCGCCAGGGGCCATCCTACCGCCACCCGGCAAGTCCGACGACGCGTTGCAGCGACTGGTGCCGCGGATCCCGCTCGGCCATACGGGCAGCCCCGAGGACATCGTGGAGGCGGCTCTGTACCTATTGCGGTCCGACTTTGTGACTGGCGAGGTACTGGACGTGACGGGCGGCGAGCACTTGTAGCCCCAATCCAGTAAGGAAGCGGCCATGGGCGATCTCATCCTGGTGCGCGATCTGCTCCTTCGCACCATCATCGGCATCAACGAGGATGAACGGCACAAGCTGCAGGACGTGGTCATCGACATCACCGTGGAGACCGACACGCACACCGCAGGACGAACCGATGACGTACGCCATGCCGTGAACTATCGCACCATCACCAAGCAAGTAGTCAGTCTGGTGCAAGACAGCAGGTTCTTCCTGGTGGAAAAGCTGGCAGAGGAGATCGCGCGCATCTGCCTTACGCAGCCTAGAGCACGGTCAGCGACGGTGCATGTGGCCAAACCGGGGGCTGTACGATTCGCCCGGTCCGTTGGCGTCGAGATCCACCGTGAGCGCGTCTGCCCGCCGGATCGTCGCTGGTGCTACCTGCTACTGGGCTCCAACCTCGCCCCTGTGCGCAACCTGCAGCGGGCCGTCGAGATGCTGGGCACACGCGCCAACATCGTCGGCCTCTCGCCGGTGTACGAGACCGATCCCGTTGGCACCACCGAGCAGCCCACATTTCTCAACGCAGTATGCCGCGTCGAGACAGAGCTGGATGACGCCACGCTCAGACAGGAGATCCTGCGCCCCATCGAGCAGGAGCTCGGACGGGGACGCACGACGGATCCGAATGGCCCGCGGGCCATCGATCTGGACCTGGTCGTGGTGGGCCAAGGGAGCATCAGCGCCCCCACCGGACGCCTGATTGATCCGCGTGTTCTGGGCGAGCCGCATGCCATGGTCCCACTGGCCGATCTAGCGCCGAGCCTTGTGCTCCACGGCCAGTCCGCTTGCATGCAGCAGATGGCGGCCAGCCTGGATCGCACCGGCATCCGCCCACGACCCGATATCCGCTTGTGAGAAAATGTTGTGCAGACTAGTATTGAGAGAGGAATATCATGCCCAGGATGGCGGTCAACCCGGCTGACTATGATGCGTTCCGCGTGGATCTTGTCGATATCCCCGACCAAGAATGTACCGGCGACCTCGAGTGTGCGGTACGGACCATCCTCGAAACCATCGGCGAAGACCCCGACCGTGAGGGCCTTGTCAAGACCCCGTCGCGGGTCGCCCGCATGTACGCCGAGCTGACAGCTGGCTATCATGTGGACCCGGTCAAGCTCGTGAACGATGCCATCTTTGAGGTGGACTATGACGAGATGGTCATCGTGCGCGACATTGATTTCTACAGCCTATGCGAGCATCATATGCTGCCCTTCATCGGTCGTTGCCACGTGGGCTATATCCCTCGAGGCCGCGTCATCGGTTTGAGCAAGATCCCACGCATCGTAGAGATGTACGCGCGACGCCTGCAGATCCAAGAGCGCATGACCCAAGAGATCGCCGAGTTTCTAAACGAGACGTTGCATCCCCTGGGGGTCGCCGTCGTCGCAGAGGGCGTGCACATGTGCACCGCCATGAGAGGCATCAAAAAGGCCAACGCGCGCATGGTAACCAGCGCCATGTTGGGCCTGTTCAAGTCACGCGCCTCGACCCGCAACGAGTTCCTCAACAACATCAACCGCGAACACCTCGTCACCTAGCGATCGGCAAGGCCGCACGAGGGGAAAGGCTGGTGCGGCGGCGACTGGTATGCTAGGGCTCGCCCCGTATGCCCTGCTGTTGACCAGTCCTGTTCAAAGGCGCCTCCGGGCTCTCCCTCACGACAGGCGAAGCTGGCTGCTCTTGCTTGCGCTAGTGCCCCTTCCGGTGGGGGCCAAGATGCGGCCCGATGGAAGCTCCCTCTGGCTCCTGTTCGTATGAACGCACAAGCGAGCGAGCGTGATGCGCCCCCACCTCTCGACATTCGCCTGCCTACTCTGCCTCGCCCAGCTCAGCCTTAGGGAACACGCGCCGAGGCGACCTGTACCCGCTCGACGTCGCCTGCCCGCTAGCACCAAAGATCTGGATCTTGTGGCGAACAGCCTCCATCACCTCATCCCGCGAGTGCACGAGGATCTTGCGTGGGTCCACGTTATCGGGGAGTTCGGCGAGGCCCCGCTTGATGCCCGTGGTGAATGCCTGGTTCAGCAAGGTGGCCACGTTGATCTTGGCGATGCCGTAAGGGATCGCCTCCAACGCGCTCTCCTCACGCACGCCCGAGCTGCCATGAAGGACAAAGGGAATGTCCACCTGTTCACGGATCGCGCGGATGCGGTCGAGGTTGAGCTCGGCCGCCTGCGACCTCATGGCGTGCACAGAACCTACAGCCACCGCCAACGAATCGCACTTGGTGCGCTCCACGAACTCGCGCGCCTGCTCTGGCTTGGTCATCGCATCCAAGACGTCCTGCTCGCTGACGTTATCCGTCGACTTGAGCACCTTACCCAGCTCTGCCTCCACGGGGATGCCCACGATATGCGCGATCTCGGCCACGCGCGCAGTGATGGCGACGTTCTCCTCAAAGGGCAGCGCCGACCCATCGAACATGAGCGAGGTGAACCCTGCTCGCAGGCACCGCACATTCTGGGAAAAGTCGGTCCCGTGATCGAGATGCAGCACCACGGGCACGTCAGCCATCTCGGCTGCGGTCTTGACCATGGCCGCCGCGAACTCGAGGCCCGCGTAGCGGATCGCGCCTTGGCTTACCTGGAGGATCACCGGGGCCTCTTCGGCCACGGCGGCATTCACGATGCCCTGGATTTGCTCCATATTGTTGGCATTGAACGCACCAACGGCATAGTGTCCTTCTACAGCGACCTGAAGCATCTCCTTGCTCGTCACGAGAGGCATAGCACAACTCCTTTTGACTGCCCCGCCGTACGGCGATAGGGCTCCCATCCCACATGCCGGCACAAAAAGAGTCCCAGCCCCAGCAGACCGGACTGAGCTTCTTGAACCGCTTTGTCCAAGAGCCCTCGGCGCGCAAGGCTTGCCAACCGAGGTCCCTCATACTACCATAGATGCCGAAGGTGGGATTCGAACCCACAAGGAGCAACCTCCAGTGGTTTTTGAGACCACCGCGTATGCCGTTCCGCCACTTCGGCAGGACCGGCTCGAGTATAGGCCGCGACTGGTTGGGCGTCAAGTTTGGTGAGTCGTGCACTTGACGCTACACTCAGTCGTCACTTGCGCGACGCGTCGCCAAGCTCAGAGTCTCGTTGCTCGAGGGTGACACCATCAGCCCCATGGACGAAGCCAAGCTCATCGCCCGCGCTCAGCAAGGCGATCTCGATGCCTTCAATGACCTGGTCTATCACTACCAGGACATGGCATACAACGTTGCCTATCGCGTGCTGGGCAATGCCGATGCCGCCTCGGACGCTACCCAGGATGGATTCATCAAGGCATACAAGGCGCTCCACCAGTACCGTGGCGGCTCTTTCAAGGCGTGGCTCCTCCGCATCGTCACGAACTGTTGCTACGACCTGCTGCGGTTCCATCAACGCCGCCCCAGCACTCCCATCGACGACCTGGTAGAAGACGACGAGCACTCGGACCTGCTGGGAAACGATCAAGATGAGAGCCCAGAGGACTGGGTAGCGCGACAGGAGCTGGGGCGCCTCATTCAGAAGGGCCTAGAGGTGCTTCCGCCGGATCAGCGGACGGTCTTGGTACTAGCCGACATCGAGGGCATGGCCTATGAGGAGATCGCGGCCGTGACATCCGTTGCTCTCGGTACCGTCAAGTCGCGTCTCTCACGGGCGCGAGCCAAGATGCGGGGATTCCTGCTAGAACGCCAGGAACAATTACCGGCGGGGTTCCGTCTTACTGTTGAGTAACAAGAGGTTGGGTTATAGTCTTCGAGGTTAGCTCATGGCGAGCCGCAATGCGCGACAAGGAGCAGAGCACCGCTTCTCGCAAGCGAATCTCTCTGCCTATATCGACAAGCAACTCCACCCCAGGGAGCGAGCGCGCGTCGCTCGCCATCTGGAAGAGTGCCCAGCATGCCGTCGCGAGCTTGCCGAGCTACGGCGAACCATCGCGCTCGTGTCACAAGCGCCCAGGATGCACGCGCTGCGTAGCTTTGCCCTGCCCCAGACGATGCAGCCGGCACAAGCGCGCCAGCGTCGCTGGGAAAGCCTGTTCGCCTTTGCCCGTACCGCCGCGGTCGTCGCTTCCGTGCTCATGGTGATCCTCTTTGCGGGCGACATGGCGCTCTCGTTTGTCTGGCAACCAGAGCTGCGGGCAGGGTCAGCCGAACCAACCGCCACCATTGTGGCAACCAGACTCGTCGAGTACTCGGAGGAGTCCGAACCAGCCGCCATCCTAGAGAGTGCTGCCGCTCCAGAGGAACCGGCCCCTGAGATGGAGGCCGAAGCCGAGCAAGCCGTCGCCGCAGTGGCCGAATCCGTCAAGGAAGCAGCTCCCACCGAAGAAGCATCCGAGAACGTCGCCATGCGGACCCTGCCCACAACGGACGCTCGAACGCCCACTAGCACAGAGGGCATGGGAGGGGGCGCAGAAGTCGCTTCGGTCGCATCCACCGGCGAGATGCCTATCAAAGAGGAACGTGCATGGGAGGCGTTGCCCACCACCAGCGTCGCAGCAGATACCGCCCCTACGGCGTTGCTAGAGACCCCGACGGCCACGCCGGTTGCTTCAGCCATCCCGCCCACAGAGGAACCGACAATGGCGCCCCCAACGCCCAGCCCTACCGGCATGCCATCGGCGACACCTGAGGAATTGGCCATCGCGGCCCCGGCTGAAGCTCCTACCGAGGCCCCATCTGCCGGCCAGCCTCCGCTCGAGCATGCGCCGTATTGGCAAGTCTGGGGCTGGCTAAGGACGCTCTGGATACTCACGGGAGGCCTGCTCCTGATTCTGCTAGGCCTTCTGGTCTGGTCTGGCTACCGAAAGCGCGTCTGATCCAGCGATTATCGCGGCGCCACGGCTTGGAGTTCTCCAGACCGTGGCGCTTTCGGTTTCGAGGTCTTGAGCGGATCTGCTATAATGGCCGATCGGGAAGCGCATATCAGGAGACGGGGACATAAGCGGTGGCCGCGAGCAGCAAACTGCAATCTAGCCTGACCAAGACACGACGCTCGTTCTTCGGGCGTATTGCAGGTCTCTTTCGTCAAGAGACTCTTACCGAAGACATCTGGGACGAGCTCGAGATGCTCCTGGTGCAGGCCGATGTGGGTGCCAACACCACGATGGAGCTAGTGAACGCCCTGCGGGCTGAGGCTTCCCCCAGCACGACGCTCTCGGAGCTGCGCCAGGCGCTCAAGGACCGTCTGGTTGACATGCTCGAGGCCGTAGAGAGACCCTATCTCCCAGATGAGCGGATGCTCCATGTGATCCTGGTCGTTGGCGTGAACGGCTCTGGCAAGACGACCAGCATCGCCAAGCTCGCTCGTTACCACCAGCAGCGCGGCGACAAGGTGCTGCTCGCCGCCGCAGACACATTCCGGGCCGCTGCCATCGATCAGCTTGCCATTTGGGCCAATCGCGTCGGCGTCGGCATCGTGGCCCCCCAGCCGGGGGCCGATCCTGGCGCCGTTGTCTATGATGCCATCCGTGCTTGCCAATCGCGCGGCGCCAACGTTCTCATCATCGACACTGCGGGGCGGCTACACACCAAGTACAACCTTATGCAAGAGCTCGCCAAGGTGCACGCAGTCGCGCAAAAGCAGGTGCATCGCGCGCCTCACGAGACGCTCCTCGTCCTGGATGCCACGACCGGTCAGAACGCCTTGCTGCAAGCCAAGACCTTCAGCGAGAAGGTCCAAGTCACCGGCATCGTGCTGGCCAAGCTGGACAGCACAGCCAAGGGGGGCATGGTCTTTGCCATCGCGCACGAGCTTGCGCTGCCAGTCTATTTTGCCGCTACCGGCGAAACGCTTGACGACTGGGCGCCGTTCGACGCACGCGCCTTTGTGGATGCCTTGTTTGACGAGTCAGCCTGACGGCGACCTAGCGGCCAGAGGAGAATTGCCGTGGACGATCTAACAGCCCAACTCGAAGGGATGCGCCAAGAGATCGCGACGCTCATGGAGCGTCTTTGACCTGCCTGCGAAAGAGACCCGCATCGCAGAGCTCCGCAAAGAGACATCCGACGCAAGCATCTGGGACGAACCAGAGCGCGCCCAGGAATTGATGCAGGAACTTGCCAACCTCGAATCGCAGGTCCAAGAGTGGCACGAGCTCAGATCCGCCGCCGATGATTTGCTGGACCTCGCTCAGCTCATCGAGGGCGAGGAAGAGGAGCAGATGGCGCGGGAGATCGTGCAACAAGCCGAGCAGCTCGAGACCGAGCTAGGAGCCATGCGGTTCCGCGCTATGCTCAGCGGCCCCCACGATCATCGCTCCGCCATTCTATCTATCTATGCTGGCGCTGGTGGCACCGAATCGCAGGACTGGGCCGAGATGCTCCTCCGCATGTATCTCCGATGGGCCGAGCAGCGCGGCTTCAGAACCGAGATCTACGATCAGACTCCGGGCGAAGAGGCTGGCCTCAAGAGCGTCACCGTCGAGATCGAGGGCGAATACGCCTATGGCTACCTTCGCGCAGAAAAGGGCGTCCATCGGCTGGTGCGCATCTCGCCTTTTGACAATGCCCACCGGCGCCACACTTCTTTTGCGCTCGTCGACGTAATCCCCGACATTGGCACCGAGATCACGATGGACATCAACCCCGACGACGTCAAGATGGACGTCTTTCGCGCCTCGGGGCACGGCGGTCAGAACGTGCAAAAGAACTCAACCGCCGTGCGCCTGACCCATGTCCCCACGGGTGTCGTGGTCCAGTGCCAGAACGAACGATCCCAGGTCCAGAACCGCGAGCATGCCATGGCCGTGCTCCGCGCGCGCCTCTACGACCTTGAGCTTCAGAAGCAAGAGAAGGCCATGGCCAAGCTGCGAGGCGAGCACGTATCGGCCGGATGGGGCAACCAGATCCGATCCTATGTCCTTCACCCATACCGCATGGTCAAGGACCTACGCACTGGCTTTGAGACCGGCAACACCGACGCCGTCCTAGACGGCGGCCTGGACGAGATGATCGAGGCCTATCTCAAGCATCGCGTAGGGGACGGCGCCTAGCCCGGGGTGGGCGTAGCGGCGGATTCATGGGAGATGGCAAGCTCGGTCACCAAAGAGATTGCGGCGGCTGCGTCCTCACCCTCCAGCACGTAGGGCTGACAGTCGCTCACGCGAAGCGGCACAAGCTCGACCGCCTTGACGCCTTGGGCGCCCAGCGTGCAGCGCAACGCCAAGCCAAGGCTGGTGTTCGGATCAGACCAGGGGTGGTAAACGAAATCGCCTAGCCCGTACGCCACAATGCCGTCCTCCTGGTAGGAGAGGGCCTGCACCACGTGAGCGCCGTGACCGACGATGAGGTCGGCCCCGGCATCGAGTAGGGCCTCCGCCGCAGCGATCTGCTCGGGCGACACCTCGGAGACGAAAGGCTCGCCCCAATGGCACGACACGACGACCACGTCTGCCTGCTCGCACGCCTCGCGCACCGCCCTGAGCGCCCAGGTCTCGTCCAGCCATGCCACCCCTGGGAACTCTGGGCCCGCTGCCAGCGCCTCCGATTCCCCAAGATTGAGCCCGACGATCGCTACACGCAAGCCTTCACGCTCCAAGACGACGCCTCGATAGGCCTCCTCGCGGTTGGCGCCAGCCCCGACCGGCGCTATCTGCGCATCGCGGAGCGATGTCAACGTATCGCTCAAGGCGGCTGAGCCAAAGGCCGTGACCTGCTCATTGGCCAGCGAGAGGGCGTCGAACCCCGCATACACAAGTCCTTCCACAGATCCCGGATGGGCCCGATAGCCGGCAAGGCCGTCAGCCAGCTCACCTCGCTCTGACAGCGGGCTGGCCAGATTACCGAGTGCGATGTCGGCTCCCGATAGCAACTTCCAGACGTCTCTGCCCTCGAAGGGATACGACGGCCCCGCCTCGGCGATGAGGTCACCACAGTGGCTGCCCAGCATGACATCACCGACTGCCACCAAGACGACCGTCTGGCCCGGTTCGTAGGCCAGATCGCGGCGCAGATCCTCTAGAGATGCGGCCGGCATCAGCATGGCCGAGCTCTCCATCAGCCAGATGCGCCGGCAGAACGGGTACCCCGCTGTGTCGGCTGGATCGGCGCCCCGACCGTCTATCAGCACGGGACGCACGCGATAGTCCACCGAATCCCACGGCACGATCCCGATAGCATCGTCGTGACTCCCCACGTAACCCACCACATCGTCCCAAGAGTCGACACGTGCCACGAGATAGCCGAGGTAGTCCAGATCCAAGAAGGCGCGGATCAGTCGATCGTCTGTGGGGACCACTAGCGTGTAGGTCTCGTCCAGTCCTTCGGCGACGGCGACCAACTGGGGCAGCGAAAAGCCGGGACGATCGATGGAGGGATGGACCACCAGGACGTACGGGATCTCGGCCAACGGCATCCCATACGGAAGCGCCTCGATCGTCCAAAAGACAACGCCGTCGGCCAGCCTCTGTGTCAGCAGATCCTCGGGGGTCGTACCTGGCGCATAGGGCAGCACGATCACGTCCTCGTGGGCCCGATCCAAGGCCTCCAGCGGGCTGGAAAACGTGGCGTAGAGGTCCTGTTCCACGGCCAGACGAAAGGTGCGCGGTTGCGCCGTTGGCATGGGGATCGCCGTACCCACAGTCCGAGCATCCGCTCTTCCACCGGCCCCTGCAGGCGGGACGGGCGTCGCCGTGTTCGTGGGACGCGGAATGAGCGTAACCGAGCCAAACGCGACGGGAGCATCGACAAGAGCCACCAACGCGAGACGCGCGCTCACGGCAATGATGACGGCTAGCACAACGCCCGCCGCCAAGATGCGTTCCCAGCTCAAAGACGATGGGGCCCGTTGGTCGCCACGCCGTCGAGGTCCGCTTGGCTTGTCGCTCCAGTAGATGGGCATCCCTCACTCCCCGGCCGGAGCCTAACACCGGCACAAGTCGCTGTCAACGTCTGAGCCCGCCACCTACGCTCGCCCATCCATTGACACCAGCGCCCGCCCATAGTAGCATGGAGTTACACAGCGCACCTTAACAAGGCTCGTGAATACCCTCACGGGAGCCGTGGCGTGGTCGCTGTGTCGATGTAGGCTCGGCCGACCCTGCAGCGGAAAGGAGTTTGCGAGATGGATATCATCATCAGCGGACGTAACCTTCAGATCACGGACCAACTTCGAGAACTCGTCGAGTCGAAGGTTTCCAAGCTCGACCGCTACCTTCCCAACATCTCCGAGGCACGCGTCGATCTCGCATCCCAAAGCACCAAGAGCGTCGAAGATCGACACGTAGTGCAGCTCACATTGCGCGCCAACGGGGCCTTGCTCCGCGCCGAGGACAAGTCCTCGGACCTTCGTTCCTCCCTCGATGCCGTTCTCGACAAGATGTATCGCCAGATTGAGCGCTACAAGGGCAAGCATTGGCACTCCAAGAGCCGCCAAGCTCGCGAGCCCTTTCTCCCAGAGACGCAGAACGACACCGAGGAACGGGTCGTGCGCACCAAGCGGTTTGAAACCATGCCCATGTACGTGGAGGAAGCGATCGATCAGATGGAGCTTCTCGGGCACGATTTCTATGTGTTCTACAATGCCGAGACTGAGGGATTCGCTGTAGTTTACCGACGCTACGATGGTGGCTACGGATTGCTGCTTCCAGAGCTCGCCTGAGAGCTCGTGAGCGGGGCTGCTGTTGGCAGCCCCGCTCTTGCATCTCGAGGAGACGAATGACCTATCGGCCCCTTGTCCTGTTTGTATGCACGGGCAACACATGCCGCTCACCCATGGCTGAGCGGCTCTTTGCACAGCTACTGGAAAGCCGAGGAGAGCACGAACGTCTTCGCGTTGCATCGGCAGGCCTCTGGGCTCACAACGGCACGCCCGCCAGCCCAGAGGCGATTGCCCTGCTGCGCGAGGAAGAGCTGGACCTGACCGACCACCGCGCCCAGGCGCTAACCCAACAGATGGTAGATGAAGCGGATCTCATCCTTGCCATGGAGCGCGCCCACCTTCAGGACCTCGCCATGCGGTTTGCCAGGGCCCAGCCCAAGGCCTATCTTCTCAGCAGGATCGCCGGCAAACGAGGAGACGTCGTCGATCCCCTGGTCAAAGGCAGCGGCGATTACGCCGCTTGCCGAGACACGCTGCGCACGTTCCTGGAAGAGGGGTATGACCACATCATCGCCCTAGCGGAGCGCGATCCAGCCCAGAAGATCAAGCGCTGGCGATGGCCATGGCAGCGACGCTAGTGTCCGGCGTTACGCCAGAGCCGGCCCAGCTCTACCGTCACAGCAAAGCCATAGTAGTACGCCACGAGGAGACAGAGCAGCATCCCATGCAGGCCATCCTTGTACCCCTCCAGGCAAATATACCGACGACGGAACTCGCGTAACGGCTGCGCGAGATAGGTCCAAGGTCGCGGGCGCACCCCCCGCTGGTAGAGGATCTGGGCCTCGTAACCAACGTATTGGCGTTGCTTGCGGACGAACTCTCCGACCGTAGCATAGTTGTGGTGGATGAACGGAGCCTCTAGGTACCCCTCCGCGCCGTCCAGGAGCACTACCTCGTGGACCGGACGCGCCGGATCGTAGCGGGCCCTATCCACACGCAGCAGACGCAACTGATAATCGGGCCACCAACCACCGTGATGGATCTCGCGTCCCCAGATCAGGTTCCGACGCGGCACCCACCAACCCGCCCGATCGCCTTCCACGATGACCCGCCGGACTTCCCTGGCCAGCGCGGGCGTGACGAGCTCGTCAGTGTCCACGAAGAGCAGCCAGTCAGTCGTCGCCAAGGACAACGCATAGTTCCGCTGTCCCGCGAAATCGTGAAAGCGCCGCTCGACAACGCGAGCGCCCATCTCTCGTGCGATGTCAGCCGTGGCGTCGCTGCTGCGGTCATCCAACACGACGAGGAGCTCGTCGGCCCAAACGGCGCTCTTGAGGCAATCAGCGATCTGATCCTCGTTGTCGCGCGCCAGAACGGCGACCGTGATGCGCGGCTCGTTCACATTGCCATCACCGCCTGGTAAGCGCGCCTCCGCCGCTCCGCCTCATCGGGCATGATCTCTCCTGCGGACAGTTGCGACTCTAGCCGGGCAAGCTCCCGGCGCAGCCCAGCCCTCACGATCCACCGCACAAGCCACTGATAGAGGCGTCCATAGTGCTTGGCAAAGAGCCGGAACCGGCTTTCCCAAAGCGCCTGGAACATCCCAGCACGGAACTGACCCGTGCTCTGGCCACCCAGGTGCACCACCTCGCTGCGCGGCACGCAGTAGATGCCCCACCCGGCCGCCTTGGCGCGGAAGCACCAGTCGATCTCCTCGCAGTACATAAAGAAACCCTCGTCCAGCAAGCCGACCTCCGCCAGCGTTTCTCGCCGGATGCACATGGTGGCGCCAAGGGGATGGTCAATAGCGAACGGCTCGCCCGATTCGTAGAGCCTTCTGGGATAACGTCCGTTCAGCCGGGAATCGAGCAGGCGGTGGTTGATCATCCAAAAGTCGAGAAACGCCATGCTCAACGAGGGAAAGCGAAAGGCGCTGTGCTGAAAGCTCCCGTCCCCATAGTAGAGCCGGGCTCCTGCTGCGCCGGCAGAGGGCGTCTCGTCCATGAACGAGATCAGGGCACTCAATGCTCCCCGTCGCACGATCGTGTCGGGGTTGAGAAGCATCACATAGCGCGGAGCGGGGTCTTGCGCGAGGGCTGCTCGGATGCCTACATTCGTGGCAACCGCGAAACCCGGGTTCGTATCCTGCGCGATCAGCGTTGCTTGCGGGAATCGTTCCGCCACCATCTCGGCGCTGTCATCCGGTGACGCGTTGTCAATCACCCAGATGTGTCCCATGAGCTTGGAGCTTTCAAGGTCGCGATACGCTGACTCCAAGCAGCCAGCGGTGAGTTCCCGCGTGTTGTAGCTGACGACGATAATCGCCAGGTCCATTGCCCCGACCTAGAACCCGATGGATATGGGCGTAGCCTCGATGCGATCCTGCACGATCCAAACCGACTCGTGGATCAGCCCTATCCAAAAGTAGGGCTCCGCCTTCACCGGTTCCTGGGTAATGCGCAGGTGCCCCACCACGGTGACGGTTTGGTCTGGCATGAGGTACGTCTGGGGGCCGATCGATGTGTCCAGGACCGTTAGCTCCTCGTCTGTGCCGAGCTGCCAGCGGTAGGGATAGATGCGCCCTTCACTGTTGCCCTCAAAGTCGAGCCCCACCCGAAAGATGCCTGGCTCTTCGTACTCGCCCAGCGTGTTAAAGTTCTCCAGGCTTGTGTAGGTGGTACCAGGCTCTGGGCCCTTGGTTCGAACGGGCACCGTGCCGATGTTCTTCACCGTGCAAGTAAATGTCAGCGTCTCGCCCAAGGGGACAATCAATGGCGAGAACTCGGCCGCCGCGTTGACGATCTCCACCATAGGGACACCGCCACCCTGGATCTCGAGCTGGCCCTCGACGCGATCCTTGTTCCCGACGAGATCCTCGGCCTCCACCACCACGGTGTACATCCCATCTGGTGGTGGCGTGGCCCCCAGGTCGATACCGGCATCATAGTCGTGTTCGTGCGCACCGGGGCTTCCGGCCTCGCGGATCTCGTCCTCGGGGACGGGGTACTTTTCGCCGTCTGGCCCGAGGATATACACCTCGACGCGCGCCGCCTCCTTGCTAAGATTGTAGCTGATGGTCACGCGGTCAGTAATACCGTCCCGGTTCGGGGTAAAGCTGGCGGGCCAGATGCTCAGGCCTTCGATGCGCATGGGTACCTTGTCGCCGTCCACCAGCGTTACCGTCAGCTCCTGACGCTCCTGATGCCCGTCCCAACCCTCGACCTCGATGGCCAAGGTATAGGTACCATCGGGCAATAGGGAACCGCCAATAACCCCGCTAAAGTAGGCTGTACGCTCGCCCTTGGAGCGACGGCGCTGGTCGCGGAACACATGCTGATTGCCCTGATCGTCAATCAGATAGATTGAGACTATAGCATGATCGGAGAGCGCGTACTTGATCTCTGCCACATCGTCCACGCCGTCAGCATTGGGCGAGATGGCGCTGGGACGCACGCTTACCGAGTGCAGCAAGGAGCGAGGCCCACAGCCAGTCAGCACAGGGAGCACCAAGGCGATCAGAAGAGCTATCGCCAGCCAACGCCTCTGCACGTTTGCACACACCTCCACACGGTAGAGATTCGCTCCCCGAGCACTTGCAGAGTCTAGCTGACGGCCTTGGAAGCGTCAAATGCCTGCCCCTGCATTAGGTGACGCCGCACGGCTCGTGTAGAATCGTGCCATCATCTTGGCCCACGCAAGGAAAGCAGGATTGGATGCTGACATACCGTCAGGCCCTCGATGTGATCCTGAAGCGCTACGACGTCGAGCGCCACGTCCAGCCGCCGTACGCCGAGCGGGTTTGGCGACTCGATCGCGTGCGCGAATTGCTTGGGGCCCTTGGCGATCCACACCAGCGTTTCCCGTCGGTACATGTGGCGGGCACCAAGGGCAAGGGTTCCACCACAGCGATGATCGCGTCGATCCTACGCGCCAGCGGCTATCGCACGGGCATGTACACGTCGCCGCACCTGCATACCTTCCGCGAGCGGATCCAGATCGACGGGACCCTCATCTCTGAGAAAGAGTTGCAGTGCTGGGCCACGCGATTCCAGCCACTCCTCGCTGCTCGGCCCGAGGTGACCGTCTTTGAGGCCATCACCGCCCTCGCCATGGCCTACATGGCCGAGCAACAGGTCGATGTGGGCGTGTACGAGGTGGGCTTGGGGGGACGACTGGATGCCACCAACGTCCTCTCCCCCGAGGTGTCGGTCATCACGTCCATCAGCATGGACCATATGCAGGTGTTGGGGGACACGCTCCCCCAGATCGCGCGGGAAAAGGCCGGCATCATCAAGCCAGGCATACCGGTTCTCTCCGCGCCTCAATACCCTGACGCACTGGCCGTCATCGACCAAGTCGCCCGCGAGCAGAAAGCGCCATTCACGCTGGTGGGCAGAGACTGGCGCTGGCAGAGGGTGCGCCAACAACAAGTCGACGGACAGTGGTTGACGCTCACCGGCCCCTCGGGCGAGACCCAGGGCTGGCCAGCCATCTACCTCCCGCTTCTGGGGGAGCGCCAGCTCGAGAACGCCACCCTCGCCGTCGCCACGGCCTGGCAACTGCGCCAGCAAGGGATGAGTATCACCTTCGAGACCGTCCGTGAGGGGTTGTCCACCGTGCGGTGGCCCGGACGTATGGAGGTCCTGACCAAGTCGCCGTGGCTCCTGGTGGATGGAGCACACAACCGCTACTCCATCGAACAGCTTCAGCGAGCCGTGTGCTCTCACTTTACGTGGGACGCGCTGCACCTGATCTTTGGAGCTGGCCTCACCCATCAGCCGCAGATCCTGCTGCGCGATCTGCTGCCCATCGCCGATGAGATCATCGTGACGCAAGCCGATCATCCCAAGGCATGCGACCCACACTGGCTCCAAGAGCATGCCCTCGGACTGGGGCGAACAGCGATCGCCCTGCCAACGCCGCTGCAAGCCCTAGAACACGCGCTCGCCGCAGCCCACGAGCACGATCTCATCCTGGCAACGGGGAGCTTGTTCTTGGTCGCAGATATCCGCGAGGCCTGGTTCGAGCTGAAGGGACTGCCGCAGCCCCCCCGCGATCCGCCCGGCTCGTACTGACGGGCACCCTCTACAAGCGCACCAGCCAAGCAGCCCTGACGCTCGGGAGCTGCTCCACCTTTGTGAGCATGCCAGCCGGTGGCTCGTCATCCAGGCCGAGGACCATCAGCCCATAGCCGCCGCGCTCCTGGCGCCCCACCTGGACGAACGAGATGCTGACGTCCATGCCCCCCAACAGCGTCCCCATTTGGCCAATAACGCCAGGGCGTTCGACATGCTCGGTGATCAGCAACCGCCCACGCGCTGCAAAGTCAAACCAGAACTCGCCGAGACGAACCACGCGCGGCTGTCCGCGCATGATCGTTCCACTGACCTGCCACTCCTCCACGGCTGTGTGCACGGCCAGCGTCACGAGGCCAGGAAACCCGTGCGCATCGTCCGTCTGCGTGGACGATAGCCTCAGGCCGCGCTCCTCTGCGAGGAGTCGCGCGTTCACCATGTTGACAGGTATTTCGGAAGCTCCCGCCAGCAGCCCCGCCAAAGCCGCCGCGGTGACGCTCTCCATGGGAAGCCTGGCTGCCTCCTCCGCGCAGGTCACGTCCATCCCTAGCACACCATCACGGATGGACTGTGCGCAGAGACGGCCCAGTTGCGTTGTCAGGTCGAGGTACCCAACCAAGTCCTTGGCCTCACCAAGGTCAAGCACGGGAACGTTGACGGGGTGTCGCGGCGCGCGCCCCTGCAAGACGTCCACCACCTGTTCCGCGGCGGTTACCGCCGCCAGGGTCTGGGCCTCCTTGGTGGATGCTCCCAGGTGCGGCGAAAGCAGCAGATTGGGGCAGTTAACCAAAACGCCAGGGACGTTTGGCTCGGTCGATAGCACGTCCAGTGCAGCCCCCGCCAGCCGACCTTCTCGCAGAGCTCGAGCCAAGGCCTCCTCGTCCAAAAGGCCCCCGCGAGCGCAGTTGATGAGATGGGCATCAGGCCGCATCAGAGCCAGCTCGCGCTCGCCGAGCATGCCCCGGGTACGATCGTTCAGCGGCGTGTGCAGCGTCACATAGTCGCTCTTTGCAAGCAAGTTCTCCAGCGGCACCAGATCCACGCCAAGGCTCTCGGCCCGCGCTGCCGCCACGAACGGATCATAGGCCACGATGCGCATCTCAAAGGCTCGCGCGCGCCGTGCCACGGCCGACCCGATCCGCCCCAGCCCTATGATGCCCAAGGTCTTGTGAAAGAGCTCCGTGCCGACAAGGTCGCCCTTCTCCCAGCGGTGGGCATGCATTGATCCATTCGCGCGGCACAGATTGCGCGCCATGGCCAGCATGAGCCCAAGCGTGTGCTCCGCCACCGCGATGGTAGTCGCCGTTGGCACGTTCACGACGATCACCCCATGCCGAGTCGCTGCCTCCAAGTCGATGTTATCCACACCGATTCCAGGTCGCCCAATGACACGCAACCTGGACGCTCGCTCCAGCAGCTCGGCCGTCACTTGCGTGCGGCTGCGGACGATCAGTCCATCGTAGCGATCGATGACGTCCGCCAGCGCGTCTGGCTCGGGGTGGAGCATGACCTCCACCGCAC
>JBNGEB010000011.1:0-25118 GCA_049975585.1 Anaerolineae bacterium | reverse complement strand
GAAGCCGACGGGTGTGTCTAGTCACCCATCACCACACTTAATAGCGTAGACCCTGGCGATTGGTGCAGGCTTGGCAATGCTGGCGTATGCTCACATGAGCGATGGACGATTGGCGTGGGCATCGACCGATGCTATAATTGCATTGTTGCGGCATTCATGGTTCTGGGGGGTGTGCCATGTCCGGACATAGCAAGTGGGCCACGATCAAGCGCGCCAAGGGTGCCAATGATGCCAAGCGCGGCCGACTCTTCACGCAACTCGGGCGTGAGCTTATGGTGGCTGCACGAGAGGGCGGAGGCGATCCGGATGCGAACTTTCGGCTGCGTCTCGTCTTGGACAAAGCCAAAAAAGCCAACATGCCCAAGGACAATATCGAGCGTGCCATCAAGCGAGGCACCGGCGAGCTCAAGGATGCTGGGTCCATGGAGGAGGTCAGCTACGAGGGCTATGGCCCTCATGGCACGGCCTTTCTCGTCGAGGTGCTGACGGATAACAAGAACCGCGCGGTGGCCGATGTTCGGCATGTGTTCTCGCGACTTGGCGGCAATCTGGGTGCCGATGGCTGCGTGGCTTGGATGTTCAGTCGCAAGGGCTATATCGCCATCAAGCCTGGCGACGAGGATCCCGAGGAGATCGCGTTGCTAGCCATCGACGCTGGAGCTGAGGACGTCGAGATCAGCGACGACCTGATCGAGGTCTACACGGATCCTGCCGAGCTGCCCCAGGTCAAGGAAACGATCGGCGACGCGTATGAGATCGAGACGGCTGAGCTCTCTTGGATCCCACAGAGTAGCCAGGCCCTAGACGATCGGGCGACGTTGCAAACGATGAAACTCATCGATGCTCTGGAGGACTTGGAGGACGTCCAGCAGGTGTACACGAACCTGGATATCTCGGACGAGGCGATGGCCATGTTCGAGAATGATGCTGCCTAACGACTGATTATGCTGGTTTTGGGGCTTGATCCTGGGCTGGCGACCATGGGCTATGGCCTGGCCACGGGTGACGGTCAGGGGCTGCGCGCGGTGGACTATGGCGTCGTGCGCACGTCCCCGGATGTAGCCCTTGCCCATCGGTTGTTGCTCTTAAGGTCTGAGCTCCGGCAGTTGCTTGAGGCGCATCGACCGGATGCCGCTGCTGTGGAAAAGCTCTACTTTGCTACCAACGTTCGCACGGCGATCGCTGTAGGGCAGGCGCGTGGTGTCATCCTGCTCACGTTAGCAGAAGCCAATATCCCCATTGTCGAGTACACCCCCTTGCAGATCAAGCAAGCCACGACGGGCTACGGACAGGCCGAGAAGCGCCAAGTGCAAGAGATGGTGCGGCGGCTGTTTGGTCTGGATGAGGTGCCGCGCCCGGATGACGCCGCCGATGCGTTGGCTGTGTGTCTGTGCCATCTTCACTCTTCACGATTCCAGGCTGCGGCTGCCCGCGCCGATGCTGAGGCCCCATGATCGCGCGGCTATCCGGCATCTTTGCCGGCCGGTTGGACGAGGCCATCGTGGTGGATGTGTCGGGTGTTGGATTCTGTGTCCACGTGACACAGAGGTTTTTTGATCAGCAACGCCAGGAAGGCGAGGCGGTGGCGCTGCATATCTACACCCACGTTCGCGAGAACGATATTAGCCTCTATGGGTTCGAGGAGGCCGAGGAACGGGAGCTGTTTGAACTGCTCCTTGGCGTGAACGGCATTGGGCCCCGCACCGCACTCGCTTGCCTTTCCACCCTGTCGCCGGAGGTGATGCGGCAGGCCGTGGCTTCTGGCGAGGCGGATGTGTTCACGCGGATCCCCGGCGTCGGACCCAAGACAGCCCAGCGCATGATGCTGGATCTCAAGGATCGCGTGGGCGCCTTGGTATCGTCAGGTGTGAGGTTGGCCACAGGCCCCGATCGCGAGGTGATCGAGGCGTTGATGGCGCTCGGCTACTCGGCCTCAGAGGCCCAATCGGCCCTTCGTGGCGTACCGGACGACATCACCTCGCTCGACCAGCGTATCGTAGCTGCATTGCGCCAGATGGCCTCCTAGGCAGTGTCTCCGGTTCGTCCTCAGCCTGTCCGGGTTCAGTACCCCGGGCTCCCACCCAGTTGACGCGCTTCTCAGTACAGCCCCATCAAATCGGGCAACCAAGCTGCGGGCAGGGCCCGCAAGAGCGCTGGGAACAGGAAAGCAAGGCATAACAAGATCGTCAGGAATACGGCCAGGGCGCAGGGCACGAGGCGCGCGAGACGCCCTCGCGAACATGTGCTCGCGTCCGAGGGGATTAGTCGGGCGCTCTGGAGCGCACCCCATCCTATGCCTATGCCCCCTAGAAGCAGTGCTAGGCCGAGGGTGGCGTCTTCGGCAGCGATCCGTAGGGTATCTGCCAACCGCACGGGGAACGACGCGGTGAGCGGTAGGCCGCTTAACCCCAGGATACTCGTCGCGAGGGTTGCACGAGCGAGCCATCCGTGACTGCTTCTCTCTCTTTCGACCGACGGTGCCGACTCTCTCGCTTGGTCATCGAGGCTCCAGAGGGCGCTGGCAGCAGCCAACAGGGCGACGTTGCCCAACCAGAGATCCATAGTCGCCGTGGCCGAGCTGTGAGGCAAGGTTTGCCCTATCTGGACAACCGTGCCCCCCCAGTACGCTAGTGATGCGTAGCCGATCACCTCTCTTCTGTGCACATGGATTGCGGCGAGGATGCCCCCAGTGAGCGCCGTCAGTGCGCCCCCATAAAGCAGCAAAGGCCGCGCCAGTGCCCAGAACCGCGGCCAAGCAGGTATCTGTAGGAGGCGCACGAGGTACTGCAACCCTAGTAGGGAGGCTAGGGTGGTTACAGACAGGATAAGGGCGGGATGCCCCACTGTGTGGAGACTGACGCGCCAGAGGTGTAGCGGGAAGAGGCCTAGCAGTAATCCGGCGGCGACCACGGCGAGAATGCTCGCGCTCTGCAAAGCCGACTCGTCGATGGGCGGCACTTGCTGGATCTCAAGTACCCAGAAGGGGGCGAGCAGAAGCAGGGGGAGAATCGCCAGCAGCGAGATGGATCGCATGCTCTGAAGGCGACGCCCAGGATGTGTGAGCGGCGCAGCGAGTGCCAGGCAGAGCAAGGCCCCGCCCGTCGAGAAAGCCATGATCTCTATCGATCGCGCAGAAAGCCCCGCAGAGGTGAGCGCAGCGCTGGCTAGCACCAGGGCGTACACCAGGCCATCCTGCTTGCGCCGGGCCGAGGCGATATTCGCAATGCCCACGATCACATAAGCGTAAGAAAGGCTTCGGCTCGCCGCTTGCGTGAGGGCCATGGTTTCTCCCAAGACCTCTAGCCTCTGCGAAGCAGCTCCTTGGAGATTACCTACGGCTGCTGCGATCAGAACCGCGCCAGCTAACAGGCCGGAGAGGCGCGCCCATCGCCAAAGCAACAGGACCAGGAGAGCTCCTGCCAGCGGGACCCCGACAAGCCAGGCGAGTTCGGTCATGCTACGGTATCTTCCGCCGTGGCGCGGGCATCTTGATGTAGGGAGCCTCCAAGAGCTACGAGCAAGGCCAGCGCCCCACATCCTGCCAAGACGAGGAGGCTTGGGCGCAAGAGCCATGTCGCTGCATCCAGAACTAGGAGCATGGCCACGGTGCCCGCCGCAATGCCGCGCGCGTCGCGGCTTGCGAGCGTGTGTACGAAGGAGAGTGTGCCACAACCGGCTAGCGTCTGCCAGAGCATCCTGTCACCGGTTGGCGGGGAGGAGATCTCCAGAAGTGACGTGGCTGCCATGGCTGCCAGGGCGAGCCCAAGCGCCCGCATGGTTAGGCTGCTGAGGCGTGTTCGCCAGTCTAGCTTTGCCGAGGCCCCCCGCTGAAGAAGCAAGATCAGCGTGCCAAAGATCCCGACCGCGGTACGCAAGAGTACCAGTTCGCAAACCGGAGGGCCACCGGCGAGTATTGCCAGGGCGGATGAGAGGGGAAACAACAGCAAGGGATGCCAGCGCGAATCGCCAAAGAGCAGAAGCAGGCCTGCAGCCACCAGAGCTACGAGCCCCAAGGCATCGCGCTGCTGGGAGATAGCTAGGATCTGGGAACACATGCTTTGCATCCGTCTATCTCCCCTGGAGCCAGAGCCCCAAGGCCGCCGCTGCCAAAGCGGTCCAAGCAAGCAGTGCATGCTCCCGTAGCGTGACGTCGATCTGCACGATATTCGCGCGAACACGCTCGAGAGCAGCTACCGTCGATCGGAGCGCTGTCTTGGGCTTTTTGTCGTGTGAGGCTCGCGACTCTCTGTCTGTGCCTTTGCGTCGGAGCCAGCCAAGGGCCAGTGAAGTGCTCGTCAAGGCGGCAACACCCAACGCTATTGGCCAGATCTCCGCTTTGTCAAGCAGGCTTGGCCATATGCCAAGGGCTACAAGCAGAAGGGCGGGGAGGCCTCGCCATACGTCTTGCCAACGGAGGAGATCCCACCACCATGCGGGGTGTGTAGCTGTGACCGCTCGCAGGTTGTGGCCCATCGTCCATGCGCAGACGGCGAATCCCAGGCCAGCAGCCACCATGGGCCACGGTGATCTGAGGTTGCTCAGAGCGCCTAGGCTAGCCGCCCAGACGGACCATCCCAACGTCGGCACGATGCCGCCTAGTGCGGACGTTCCAACCAGATCCCAGCCGCTTGCCGGCTGCTCCCTATCGCGCATGATGACACGAGCGCCCCACGCTACGCAGATGAGCGCGCCCAAGCCAGCGAGTCTGCTCTCCGATCCCAGCGTTGCAGCCAGAATGCCCACAAACAGCATGTGTTGCAGCAACCATCCCCAAACTTTGTTTGTGTCGTGAGCGGCTGCGGAAGACAAGGCTGCCATGATGGCAGACCCCAGGCCCAAGAGCGCTGCCGCAATGGCCAGAGCTGGCAACTCTCCCACCGTGCGCAGCAGTAGATACAGGCCAGTCAGTGCGGCTGATAGACGGAGGTTTCTCCGCGACGGATGCTCTGGCTGGAGGGGGAACAGCCCCATGCGTAGCAGCGCCGAGATGGCCACCAACCAGCCCTGAAGCCCCTCCGGGCCCATTGGGGAAAAGGGTGTCGAAAGCCCGTCCAAGCCTAGCCGATAGGTGGCAGCAAGCAACGTCGCGAGGGACGCAAGCTCGGCACCGATCACAAGACCGCTTGTCTCGTCGCTCTCTTGTAACGAGGCCACAACACGTACGAGCGCAAAGGTGCTCCACGCGATGAGTAACGTGAGCGGATTGGCGGCCAGTAGCACGAATAGGGTCACACTGAGGGGAACCCAGTCGCTCCAGCCCACCGCGGTATCGCCCTGACGGCGTGCCAGTGCACCCCATGCCGCACCTAACAGCAGCGCGAGCGACGTCACCATCGAGAGGCCATCGAGGGCAAGTCGAACATAGGCTGGCGTATCGCTCAGCAGGTGGTAGCGTGCCTGCAGGGCCCAGCCGGACGACGGCGTGAAGGCGATAAAGGCCGCCGCCAAGACCATGGAGATGGCAGCGATGATGCGGTGCGTCCGCTCACCAAGGGATGCCGGAACTAGGCGCATCACGACGCCGGCTAGAATCAGCAATGCGGGGGCATAGACGAACCAGATCACAAGGGCGCTCGCTTGCTCGTGCGGGATGCGACACGCGTGCGATTGTAGCATGGCGGGCGATGGGTGGCAAAGGCGGCTGGATCATGGCGGTGTGCCGACACTTCTCCGAGTGGATGACGTATAGGAGGTAGATGCAAAGCAGATGCCGGCTTGGCAGCGTAGAATCCAGGAGGTTGTGAGGTATGCTAGAGTCCATCGGGCGTAGGCTTCAACGGCTACTGCGTTTGGACTGGGAAGTGTTCCGTGAGATTCGAACGGATGAGGCCGCGACGCGCGAGGCAGCGCTCATCGTGGGCGTGTCTGCCCTGCTATCCGCGGTAGGCGTCGCCATTGCCGCCGACCGACCGCTGGTAGCCTTCCTCCTGCGTTTGGCCATTGGCGTGGCGGTCAACTGGCTGTTCTGGAGCTATGCGGCGGTATTCATCGGGACCAACTTTTACGGGAGTTCTACATCCTTCTGGGAGATGGCTCGCTCGCTAGGCTATGCCAACGTGCCGATGCTGCTGGTCGCGCTTAACGGCGTGGGATGCATAGGTTGGCTAGTCACCGCGGTGGCGTGGCTGGCTGCCATCGCTCTCGCCGTCTTTGCCGTGCGAGAGACCCTTGAGATCGGCATGGAGAATGCCATCATCACGACGGCCATCGCTTGGGTCTTGGTCTTTGTGGTGGGATCGTTGCCCTCATGGTTGCTCGCTTTCACAGGCTAGCCGCCACACCGGGCCATCCCTGGTTAGGCGATATCGCTGCACTAGGTCGAATCGATTGGTGCCGACATAGACCGGTCTATGGTTACATAGGGCAGTCACGAGCCCATGCACCGTCTCGGGCGTGTCGGCCTCGAGGTTTGCCTGACGCCAGACCTGTTCCCGATACTACGGTTCGACATAGAGATCTACGTCCACCACGAGAATGTCCGGGCGCCGCTCCTGGGCATATGTCGCGTACCAGAGGGCAAAGGTGTGGCGATCCTCGACTGAGAGGAACGCGGCGCTCTTGGGCAGCGTGTCCAATGTCTCTGAGATCCAGGCCTCGGCCTCATGATCATCCGATAGATCGAGCGAATCGTACCAACCGATGACCCGCGTGATCGGCATGGCTACGAGCAGGGTGGCTACCAGTAGGTAGATCCAACGACGTCGCAGGCCCGTCTCCATGGCGATGACGCGAGCTAGCCAGTTCGCGCCTGCGACGATCCACAGGGCGCCCACCAAGTAGCACGGCAGCAGGTAGAGCATAGAATCGGCCGTCTCGTACGTAACGGCATATGCCAGTACGAGTAGCCAGATGCTCCCCATGCCGGCCAGAAGGCGCCAGCGCTGTCCCTCGATCCATCCATAGATGCCCGGGAACGCAAGGGCTACCCCCCATAGACCAAACTGCTCTCGCCACAGGCCGGTCGCCGCCAGAAGCCGTTGTGCCACTTGTGGCCACGATGCCGCCAAGGCGTAGCGATGGTAGAGCTGACCGCTCACTAGCCACCAGAATCCTGAGAGTGTCGCCGCGTTGCCCCAGCTCACCGGCGGTATCTCGCTAGCGGCCAGCGGCACGTAGGCATAGATGCTCAGACCCAGGAGGGTACCTGCCACTGCCGCGATGCGCCCCCGTTTCGTCAGCTTGGGCCAAGAGAGGATCGCTACGCCGGGCAGCGTCAGCGCCAAGGTGAGGTGGTTGCCGAGTCCGATGCCGGCTAGGATGCCCAGCGCAAGCCCTTGCCAGTCCGTGAGCTGGTAGGGGATGCTAGCCATGACTAGGAGGCCAGCCAGAAGAGCCAAGTGCAGAGTATAGACCTCGGCGATGAGGGCTTGTGACCAGATGGCCGGGGCAAACGCAACCATGGTGCCACCCGCGACTTGGGCGACCACCGGCCACCATGAGGGCACTGCGTCGTCCGCGTTCCTTGTGGCGATGCGGCGCGACACCGCGGAGGCCAGCGCCGCAGCGATGGCAGCCATGGTCGCGGACAACAGATTGAAGCGACGCGCAAGCGGGCCAAGGGGAAGCAACGCGAACAGCCGGCCGATCAGCACGTACGTGGGATAGCCGCTGGGGTGTGGGACGCCCCAGGTCATCGCAGCCGCGATGAGATCGCCCCCATCGGCGCCATGATGGGCCCAAGTGAGATCCGGGGCAGCCGTGCTGGCATAGATAGTCAGGGCCAGCACAGCTACGAGCCAGGGAATCAGCCGCGCCCATCGACGTGACGCCACAGTTGGTGCGAGGTCAGGCTTAGGCGGGCTCGAGTTTGGCATAGCTCGCCATGAGACGTTTGACGCCCTTTGGCTGTGGAAAGGCTACAGTGACTTCCTCATCACCGTCCACCACTCTGCTGCTGATGACGGTGCCCTTCCCGAATACCTCGTGCGTAACCTTGTCGCCTGGCCCGAATCTTGGCTCTCTCGCGGTCTCTTGCGGTGCCTGTAGGGGTGCAGGCCGCCGTTTGAGCGGGCGAACCACCGGGGCATCTGCTTCCTTGGGGCGCGTGGGCGGGCCGGGGGTCGATGAGGATGCCTGATGACGTTGTCGGGCGCGATCGACAATCGCTCGTCGCCGACTCACGGAAGGGCGAGAGATACTCGATCTGGGCGCTGACTCGACGGTGGGCTGGACGACGTGGCCCGCTAGCAGGGATGTGGGGATGTCGGCGAGAAAGCGAGAGGGCGTCGACGGCTCGGAGCGTCCGTAGCGTGAGCGGCGGAACGTGCGCACAAGGGCGAGGTGTCGCTTGGCGCGGGTAATGCCCACGTAGCACAGGCGGCGCTCCTCGCGCATGGCCTGGTCATCGTTCATCGAGCGCGCGTGAGGGCAGAGGCCCTCCTCCATGCCGACCATGAACACGGCATAGAACTCGAGGCCCTTGGCAGCATGCAAGGTCAGCAACGTTACCGCGTCCATAGAGTTCTTGTCGTCGAGCTCATCCACGTCGGCCACGAGTGCGACCTGCTCCAGGAACGCTGGCAGCGCTTGCTGGATCTCCAGCGCATCATAGCCTTGCGTGGCCGCTACCAGCTCGCGCACGTTGTCGATGCGATCCTCGGCATCCTCACCGCCATCGTTGAGATAGTCCACATAGGCTGTACGTTCGATGACCTCGGTCAGGACTCTCGACAGAGCGCCCTGGGTTGTGGCAAGGTTGTGCAGGTCGGCCAGGAGCGAGGCGAGAGGAACCAACGCTCGGCGGGTACGTGTATCGAACGGCATCTGAGCCCCGTCTCGCTTGGCGGCGGCCAGACTGGCGAGATGGAGCAGCGCCTCGCCGCGCGTCTTGCGCAAGGAGTGCGCCCATTGGCCCAAGCTGGCGGCCGTCTTGCGCCCGATGCCTCGCGGAGGGACGTTCATCACGCGTGCGAGGGCGAGTTCGTCGCAGGGGTTCAGCAGAAGCCTGAGGTACGCGATGAGGTCCTTGATCTCGCGGCGCTGGTAGAATCGCGTACCGCCCACCAGCACGTAGCGGATCCCGCGCCGCATGAGCGCGTCCTCGAGAGAGCGCGACTGCGCGTTGGTGCGGAACATCACCGCGCAATCGGCGAATCGGCATGCCCCCTCTTGGCGCACCAGTCTAATGATCTCGTCCACGACATACTCGGCCTCGTCGCGCTCGTCGAATGCCTCGTGTAGCTGGACCTTGGGCCCTGAAGAGTTCTCTGTCCAGAGCTTTTTTGGCGTGCGATGGGGATTGGATGCGATGACGGCCCGGGCGACGTCCAGAATGCTCTGGCTGGAGCGATAGTTCTGCTCGAGCAAAAAGACCTCGGCCTCTGGATAGGTGGAGCGGAACCGAGACACGTTGCGATAGTCGGCTCCCCGCCAACTGTAAATGCTCTGATCCTCGTCGCCCACCACAAAGACATTCTGTCGCTCACCGCCCAGATGCGTCACCAGATCGTACTGGGCTTGGTTGGTGTCCTGGAATTCGTCCACGAGGACGTACTGATAGCGGTTCTGATAGCGAGCGCGTACCTCAGCATTGTCGCGGAGCAGACGCTCTGCTAGAAGCAGCAGATCGTCGAAATCTAGTCCCCCCGTGGTTTTCTTGATCTCCTCATAGGCTTCCCATACACGCTCCACCGCCTCGTGCCAGTAGGTGGGGGGCTGGTACTCGTTCACCATCGTGGAGGCGTTCTTGGCGCGAGAGATGGCACTCTGAATGGATCGCGGGGGATACTGCTTTGGGTCCAGGTTGAGCTGCTTGGCGAGTCGCGTGATGAGGGAGAGCTGCTCGTCGGCATCTAGGATGACATAGTTAGGGCGAATGCCCGCCGCCGCTGCCTCCTGCCGCAAAAGCCGCGCGCAGAACGCGTGAAAGGTCCCCACGGTGAGACCTCGGGTCTCGCCCAAGAGGCGCTCCAGCCGCAGCAGCATCTCGCGAGCGGCTTTGTTCGTGAAGGTGGCGGCCAGAATCCGATACGGCGAGACGCCGCGTTCGCGCACCATGTAGGCGATGCGATGGGTGAGCACGCGCGTTTTGCCAGAACCTGGCCCTGCCAGCACAAGCACCGGGCCATCGACGGCAAGCACCGCTTGGCGCTGGGCTGGATTGAGCGAACCGAGCACATCCATGGAGTGGTTTCTCCTCCCTTGAGCAGAGCATGATTCTAGCATCTCGCGCTGGTCGCCGCAAGGTCTCGTGCTTTGACACGGTCCATCGCCGACCCTAAGATCACGGCAAGGTGATACCTTCGGAGGATAGCACGTGCCCTCGACGAGACCCGCGCGTAGCCTGCTCATCAAACCGGCTGCTGGCGACTGCAACCTTCACTGCCGCTATTGCTTCTACCACGATCGTCCCACGGATCCGTACAAGGGCGAGCGTCGTCCTCGCATGAGCGACGAGGTGCTGGACGAGCTGATTCGCCAGGGGATGGCGCTGAATCCCCAGCATGCCACGTTTGGATGGCAGGGCGGCGAGCCCACCCTGATGGGACTCCCCTTCTTTGAAAAGGTGGTTGCCCTCCAGCAAGAATACGGTCGGTCGGGGCAATCGGTCAGCAACGGTTTGCAGACCAACGGGACGTTGCTGGACGGGGCATGGGCGCGCTTTTTGCGGGATTATCGCTTTCTTGTGGGGCTAAGCTTGGATGGCCCGGCGGCCTATCATGATGCCTATCGCGTCGACCTTCGCGGTCGGGGCACCTTTGATCGGGTCATGCGCACGGCGAGAATGCTGCGTCGCTATCATACCCAGTTCAACGTGCTTGCGGTGCTCAACGACATAACGGCGGACCATGCCGTCGAGATTTATGACTATTTTGTGGCTCAGGGCTTTACCTACCTGCAGTTCATCCCCTGCGTGGAGCAAGACCCCGACACGGGCGAGGCGACCGATTTCTCTGTGAGCTCCCAGCAGTTTGGCGATGCGATGTGTGCCCTCTTTGATCGGTGGTACAACGGTGGCAATCCTCAGACGTCCGTGCGCGACTTTGACGCCATCCTGGCCGCGTACTTGGGCGAGACAACGCCGATGTGTACGTATCAGCACGAGTGCGGCAACTATCTTGTGGTGGAGCACAACGGCGATGTGTACCCGTGCGACTTTTTCGTGCGCGACGATCTGTACGTGGGGAACATCATGGAAACGCCGCTCGAGGAGCTGTTTGAGACCGATGTGGTCCGCGCCTTTGCCAGAGCCAAGAGCGAACCGCGTCCCGAATGCCAAGAGTGCCCGTGGCTGCACCTGTGTCAGCAGGGATGTCCACGCTTTGTCGGCATTGGTGGCAATCCCAAGCACTATCTCTGCGAGGGATACAAGCAGTTCTTTGCTTATAGCCAGCCGGGCTTCCAGCGGTTGGCTAACCGCATCTTGCAGGAGCGAAAGCGCGTGCTGCCGGAATCTGCGTTCGCCAACGTTGGACGCAACGATCCCTGCCCGTGCGGCTCTGGGCTCAAGTACAAGAACTGCTGCGGCAAGCGCAGATAAGCTCTCGAAGCATCGCTGCCGTTAGCAGCGAGCGATGCTGCTCGCATCTCGCGGGCGGCTCGGTAGCGTGCGAGTAGATGCCATCTCTGATACAGCCGGTGCATGAAATGGACCATGGCGTCAGGGGTCAATGCCTGGGCGAAAGAGGACAGCATGCTCGTATTGGGAATCGATGTCGGGACGCAAGGCACGCGAGCCATCGTAGCGGATCTTGGGGGGAGGGTCAAAGCGCAAGTGTCCGAGGCGTTCCCGCCCGAGACCCTGGTCTCCACCAGCGAGGGCGCCTTTGAACAAGATCCGCGCATGTGGCGCGATGCTCTGGTGCGATGCTTGGCCAAGATCGTGACCGAGCTCGGTGAGCAGGGCTCGGATGCGAGCGAGATCGCTGCCGCGGCGGTGACCTCCACCTCGGGGACGCTGTGTCTGGCCGATGCCCAAGGAGAGCCCGTCGGCAATGCCATCATGTACTCGGACGCGCGCGCCGCCAGCGTGGTCCCGCGTGTGAGGGAGGCTACCACGGGATGGCAGCGAAAGATCGGCACGCGCATGAGCGCCTCCTACGCGTTGCCCAAGGCGGTCTGGTTGGCTGGCCACGATCCCCGACGCCTGGACCAAGCACGCTGGCTCCTCAGCCCCGCCGATTTGGTGACGGCGTGGTTGACGGGAACGCCTGGGACCGCGGACTGGACCAGCGCCCTCAAGTGGGGCTATGACGTGGTGGACCTGGCTTGGCCTCCGGTGATCTGGGAGTCCCTCGGACTGCCAGAGGGCAAGCTGCCGCAGGTCGTGGCGCCGGGTCAGGCGGTTGGTAGGGTCTGTCCCGCCATGGCCCGCGCCACAGGGCTGTCCCCCACCACGCTGGTGGCGGCGGGCGCGACGGACGGGAATGCCTCTCAGCTTGCGAGTGGGGCGGCGTCCCTGGGCGACTGGAACTCGACGCTGGGTACGACGTTGGTGCTCAAGGGCGTCACCGAAGACATCGTGCGCGATCCTGAGGGGCGGATCTACTGCCATCGGCATCCGGACGGTTGGTGGTCGCCCGGCGGCGCCAGCAGCACGGGCGCGGACTGCCTCTCGCTTCGCTTTGGTGCGGAGCGACTGGCTGCTCTGAACGCCGCCGCCTTGGACTGTGCGCCGACGGACTTGATCGTGTACCCGCTGACGCGCAGGGGCGAGCGCTTTCCGTTCGTGCAGCACGAGGCCGAGGGCTTTGCTCTGGGCGAGGCAGACAAAGTCGAGACGCTGTACGCCGCGCATCTAGAAGGGCTGGCCTACGTGGAGCGGCTTGCCTATGAGGTGGTGGCGTCGCTCGGGGCCAAGGTGGGGGATCGCATCTACTGCGCAGGGGGCGGGTCGCGCAGCCGGGCCGGGCTCCAGATCCGCGCCGACGTGCTCGGCAAAGAAATGGTCGTTCCAGAGGAGGAATCGGGAGCCATGGGCGCCGCCATGTTGGCCGCGCGATCGGCTCACTTTAGCAGGGTGTCGGATGCGGTTAGCAACATGGTTCGGCTTCAGCGCCCTGTAACCCCACGGCGCGAGATGGCGAGCGCGTATGAGGAGCGCTACGGACGCTTTCTGGAGGCATGCCGCGAGCGAGGCTACCTAGCATGAGCATCTACAAGGCCTGTGATATTCGTGGCGTGTATGGCAGCGATCTGGACGAGGAGATCGCGGAGCGGCTCGGGAGCGCCGTCGCCGAGAGGATTGCCGGCCGGGACGTTGTGCTGGGTTCGGACCTGCGACCCAGCTCGTCGCCCCTCAAGTGGGCGTTCGTGCGTGGGCTGGTGTCGCATGGGGCCCAGGTGATAGACATCGGCGTGGTGCCGACGCCGGCGCTGTACGATGCCAAGGATCGGCTGGGCACCTATGCGGCCGTGATGGTCACGGCGTCGCACAATCCCCCCGAGTATAATGGCTTCAAGCTGATGTTCGGCGAGCGCCCCGTGACGCCGGGGGATATCGACGCCCTGGCCGAGGTAGTAAACGAGACGAGGCCCATCTCGTGGGGGAGCTATCGAACGGCATCCGCTCTCGAGCCTTATGCAGAGTCGTTGCTTGCGCCCTGGAGCGAGCTAACGCCCCGGCAAGTGGTGGTGGATGCCGGCAACGGCGCCATGTGGTGGCTGGCGCCCATGGCTTTACAGCGCGTCGGTCTGCGTGTGGAGCCCCTCTACTGCCTGCCGGACGGCACGTTCCCCTATCGGCATCCCAACCCCGCCATCGCGACGCATCTGGCTGACCTGCAGGCGACGTGCGCGCGGTTGGGCGCCTGGGGTGCTGCGTACGATGGCGATGGCGACCGCGTCATCTTTGTGGATGAGCATGGCCATGTGCTGGCTGCGGATCGGGTCTTTGCGCTCCTGGTCGCTCATGGGCTGGGTGGCGCCGCCGGTGCGTGCGTGGTGTATGACCTGAAGAGCTCCTCGGTGGTGCCAGAGGCCGTAGAGCGTGCGGGCGGCGTGCCTCTCGCCGAGCGGTCTGGGCACGCGTTCATCAAGGCGCGCATGCTGGACGAGCGCGCCGTTCTCGGCGGGGAGATTAGCGGCCACTATTTCTTTGGCACCTTGGGGCGCGATGATGCCCTCTATGCCACGCTGATGCTTGCTGATATCCTGGACAAGCGGGGCCTTTCGCTTGCGGCGGCTATGGAGGACGTTCCGAGCTACCCCATTACGCCGGATCTGCGCTTGCCCTGCGAGGCAGAGATCGCTGATGCCATCCTGCGCGATCTCGACACGACCTTTGCAGATCTGCCTCGCAGCCACCTCGATGGCGTCAAGATCCAGTTCGCAGATGGGTGGGCCTTGGCGCGCCGGTCCGTCACCGAACCTGTCATCACCTTGCGGTTTGAGGCCAAGTCTCAGGAGTCGTTGGACGCGATTCGTTCCCGAGTGATAGCCGCCTCCCCCGATCTGCAACGCATCGCGAGGGAGGCCGGTTCGTGAGACAAGCGGTAGGGAACGACCTGCTGGCTGCTCCCTCTTGTGACGCCCGCGCCCCAGGCACCTAGTCCAGATGGAAGACGATCTCCAGTGGCTTCATGGCCTCGTCGGGAGCTTGGCCCTCTAGCGCCTCAAAGAGCTCTCCCATCTCGGCCTGCCAGCGGGCGTTGACTTCCTTCTCGGCCATGCCCGCCTTGGCGGCCTCAAAATCGGGCGTTTCCACATAGCCAAAGAGCAGCCCATCCTCGCGCATGAACAGCGTATAGTTGTGCCAGCCAGTCTCGCGTAGCGCATCGAGCATCTCTGGCCAGACGTTGGCGTGACGCCGCTTGTACTCCTCGATCTTGTCCTCTTTGACCTTGAGGATAAAGCCAATTCGTTCCATTGGAATACCTCCTATGTGTGCGGGATGACCATGCATTCAAGCATCAAGGCACCGCAGCCTTTCTTGGGTTTCGAGCTTACTCTTTGTCCTGGGTGGATGCAACGTTGAGCGCATCATGAGGTTGAGCGCGCGCTCCCTTCCGACGCTCGATGGCATACGCCACGATCTCTCGGGCGGTCACCAGGATCGGGATGGCCATCAGCAGGCCGGCGATGCCACCGATGGCGGTTCCGGCCACGATGGCAACAAGTACCACCAGCGGGGGAAGGTCTAGCTCCTTGCCCAAGACTTTGGGCTGGATGATGAGCGATCCTATCTGTTGGATCGCCACATACACTGCCGCGATGATCAGCGCAAATTGCCAGTTGGCGACGTCGATGACTGTCGAGCCCTTCCAGAGCGCGACGACGATGGCAGGGACCACGGCCACGAGCGGCCCGATATGGGGCACGGTCTCCATGAGGCCGGCAAAGAGCCCCAGCCAAAGGGCGCCGGCCAGCCCAAGCCCGGCCCCTACGACCCAGGTGAGCACGGCGATGCTCAGGGCAGACAAGAGCTGCCCACGCAGATAGAGCAGCCAGACGCGCGCGATGCGACGCCCTAGGGACGAGGAAGCTTCGCTAGGATTCGGCATGGCCTTGGGCATGTGATGCCATTCCCTATGGTTCTGCAGGAGCAGGACTCGCTTGCTTGGCTGGCGAGCGCGCTAGAAGGATGCCTGCGATGATCAGGGCTAGGGTGACGATCGCTCGCCAAGTCAACGGCTCGCGCAGAAAGATCCATCCCCACAGCAACCCAAAGGGCGGTAGGATGTACGTCACCATGGATGTGAACGTAACGCCTCCTTTGGCCAGCAGCTCGTAGTAGATCACATAGGCGACGGCTGTCTGGACGATGCCGAGCATCAGCAGGCCTCCCACCGCTGGCACTGTAGGCATAGTCTGCCACGGCTGCTCCAGCAGGGCAAGGGGGGACAGCCAGGCGCATCCGTAGGCGATCTGCCCATACGCAGCGGCGAGGGGTGGCCAGCTCGTTACCTTGCGCCGCGCGTACACGATGCCAACACCATAGCTCATCGAGGCCAGTAGTACGGCCAACTGGCCCCAGAGTCCTTCTAGCAAGCCGCTGCGCATGTTGGGCAGGGCAAGCATCACAACGCCCACGAACCCGACCAGTACGCCAGCGGCGCTGCGCAGACTGAGACGGGATTCGCCCACGAGATGCGCCACGATGGCCGAAAAGAGCGGCATGGTGCCGTTCAGGATAGCCGACGATCCGCTAGGGATACGCAGCGTCCCCCAGGAGATTAGGCTGAACGGGATGAACACGCTGAAGGCTCCTACGAAGGCAAAGCGCTTGCGCGTCTCTGGTCCGCGCGGTGGCGAAACACCCTTGGTGTGCAGCACGAGCCGTAGGATGATGGATCCCAAAAGCACCCGCAGAAAGGCGATAGTGAATGGCCCAAAAGCGTTACCGGCAATCTTGATGAGGAGGAAAGAGCCGCCCCAGATTGCACCTAGGAGCAAGAGCAGAGCGTACAGCGTCAGATCCACAAGCGAGACCTCCAGATAAGCAACGCCGCCTGGGACGAATCGCTAAAACGAGGGAGCCCATCGGCTCCCTCGGGTGTGGCTGTGTCAGCGCGAGGAGCTATTCGTTGATCCAACGGTCCGTGTCACGGTCCCAGGCGACCAGCTCGTCGGGCTGGAAAAATAGGGCCAGCTCGTGCTCTGCGGTCTCTGGGCCGTCCGAGCCGTGCACTAGGTTCCGCCCGATCTCTAGGGCTAGGTCCGCTCGGATGGTCCCCGGAGCGGCGTCCAGCGGATTGGTGGCCCCCATGGTGGCCCGGACCGCTTGGATGGCCTTGGGGCCTTGGATGGCCATGACGACAACCGGTGCCGAGGTGATGTACTGGATGAGCCCCTCGAAGAATGGCTTGCCGCGGTGGATTCCATAGTGGCGCTCGGCTAAATCTTTGTCGATCTGCATCAGCTTCATGCCGATGATCTTGAGGCCGCGCCTCTCGAGGCGCAAGACGATCTCGCCGATGAGGCCTCTCTGAACCGCGTCTGGCTTGATGATCACGAGCGTGGTTTCCATGGTTGGCTCCTTGGGAGTATGGCGGCTGGCTCGATGCTAGTTTGGATGGCGGCGTGAGCGCTCACGGGCACGCTCGAGCAGATCCAACAGGGTGCGCGTACGCGGATAGACGTTGTTCAGGAACTCCAGGTCGGTGACCACGCCAGGCAGCACCTCGGGGCTTGCCTCGACCAGAGCGCGATAGTGGTCAAGCGCGCCAGCTAGGTCGCCGACGTCGCGGTATCTGCGTGCCAGGTCAAGCCGTGCGTCGACGTCTTCTGGGTGCTCTTCTACATAGTCGTTCAGAACGTCCAACAGGGATTTGCCCTGCCAGCCCTGGGTGTCGGGCAGTTCGGAGCGGATAGAGGGTCGCTCCTCGGGAACTGGCTCCGCGCCTTCCTCGGGTGCCGAACCCGCCACCTGCTTTGCTTCCCCCTGTTCTTCTTCACGCGCGGCGTGGGGCCTAAGGAGCTGACCGAGGCGACGTGCGATCTCCTGGACAGGCCGTGCGGGGGGACTCGATTCTTCCTCGACCGCTCGCTCGCTTCCCTCGTCCTCAACTACTTGGTACGTGGCCTCGACGTCCTCGCTCTCGGATGCCTCGTCCGATGGCCCTTGCTCTGGTTCCAGCGGCACCCTGGGGGTCCGCCGAGGCAGAGGCGTGGCGCTTCCAAAGAGGTCGTTGGCGACCTCGTTCTCGGGGTCTAGCGCCTGGGCTTGCTGGAGCAGCGTGCGTGCATGGTGGTCACGATCGGAACCTAGCCAGATCTTGCCTAGGATGAGCGATGCCTTGAGACAGTAGGGAGCGGATGCCAGGATCTCTTGGCAGATCTGCTCCGTCCGGTCGGTCTGCCCGTCCAACCACAAGGCCTCGGCCAGGGCTACCAGCAGGTCAAGGCGCCCCTCGAACTCGCGCACGAGGGGAGCGAGCTCATCCGCGGCTTGGTCGTAGAGCTGGCCGCGCATGTAGCATCGTGCTAGAGCGGCCCGATTCATCTTCAGGCGACCGTGCACAGGGATGCTGCGTGCCTGGTAGAGCCGGCTCAGGCTCGCACGAATGGCGTGGCTTCCGGGTTCAAGCTCGAAGGCACGCTCCAGGTGCCAGATGGCCTCATCCAGCAAACCGCGCGCCTCGAACAACCGGGAAAGCTGTGCGTAGGCTACCAAGTTCTCCGGGTCGGCCCCCAAGACTCGTTGATAGAGGCCCGTGGCCCGTTCATAGTCTCCGCGTGCGATCAGCGTCTCGCCCAGAAGGCCATAGGCCCGGACATAATGGGGGTAGGCGGTCAGGACGCGGCGGCAGGCGACTTCTGCCTCCACGGTGCGATTCTCTGAGAGCAGGCGGCTGGCCCTATCGCATTGGCCCCGCAAGGTCAGATCGAGCACGCTTCCCCCATTGCAGCATATAGGCCTAGACGCGCACCATTATGGTGTGCTTGGGGTAAGGCTGTCAACCGCGGCAGCGCCAGCCATGGCAGCGATGGATGGGGCAGCCAGCTTTCTGGATGAGAAGCGAGCGTGGTATAATCCTGTGGAGTGTCGTTGCTGGCCCTAGGTTCGATGGAAAGGCTGGGCGAGATGCGGGTCCTTGTCACCGGCGGGGCGGGGTTCATTGGGTCACACGTTGTGGACGCGTGCCTAGGGGCGGGGCACGAGGTATCGGTGGTGGATGATCTGTCGACGGGCAAGGAGAGCAACGTTCACGAGGCGGCTGCTTTCTACAAGGTCGACATCCGCGATGCATCGGCGTTGGCCGAGGTGTTCGAGGAGACCAAGCCCGAGGCCATCTGCCATCTAGCTGCCAAGGCCAACGTGCGCGAGTCGATGGAAAAGCCCGTCCTCTATGCTGAGGTGAACATTATTGGTTCGTTGAATCTGCTGGAGCTAGCTCGCGCGCACAGTACCCGCAAGATCGTCTATGCGTCAACCGGCGGCGCTGTCTACGGCGAACCCGAGTATCTCCCCGTGGACGAGAAGCATCCCATCAACCCGCTTGATGCTTATGGTGCCAGCAAGCATCACGTGGAGCACTATCTCTCGCTCTACCGAATCAACTATCATCTGGACTATACGGTGCTGCGCTTTCCGAACGTGTATGGCCCTCGCCAGGACCCCTATGGTGAGGCCGGCGTCGTCGCGATCTGGACCAACCAGATGCTGGCTGGCGAGACGCCGGTCATCAATGGCACGGGCGAGCAGGCTCGCGACTTTTGCTATGTAGGCGACATCGCGCGGGCGAACGTCCTAGCGCTCGACGCGGGTGGCGGCGGCATCTACAACCTTGGGACCGGTGTGGGCACCAGCATCAATGAGGTGTTCGCGTTGCTCAAGGAGGCTACGGGCTACGAGGGCGATGCTCTTCACGGCCCCGCCAAACTCGGCGAGGTCTTTTGCATCTATCTCGATGCGAGCGCTGCCGCTCGCGATCTCGGGTGGGAGCCCGAGGTCTCGCTGGACGAGGGCCTCAGGCGCACGGTGGCCTACTTCCAGAAGCGCGACTAGCGCGAGAGGGACACGGCCAGCCTATCGCTGGGGCGAGACGCGATGTCCCAGGGCGACGCATGCGAGTGCCGCAACCAAGAGCGCCAGCCCTGCGGCATCGAACCGCGCGAACCGCTGGCCTGTGGCTCGCAGCGCCTCGTAGCCAACGTCAGGCAGCCGCCACAACATGAGCAGCTCGCCCGCGAGCCCGATGGTCTGCATGGCGATGGCTTCGAGCAGCGAGGTGCGATGTCGCTGTGGATGCCATGTTGCGACGGCGTAGGGGACGTTCCACATGAGGAAAAGGAGCCCCAACGATCGCACCATGGTAGCTCCGGGCAGGCCCTCTACTTGGAAGCCCCCCGTATAGTCGCCGGGCGTCACCACAAACGCCAGCGCGCACTGCACGTTGACCAAGAGCACCACCGCGATACACGTCCTGGCTACCCAGAGTGGGGCTTGAGATGTGCCCAGCGGCTTGCTATGGGTTGCTGGACTGTCTCCAGATGACTCGGACCTTGACGCTGCCATACCGTGATGTTATAGTCGCCGCGCGTCTGGGCGCAAGTCCTTTGCTCGCTTTGGCTTGGCCCCTCACGACTGGGAGGTACAGATCATGGGCAAGTATGCCATTGGCATCGACTTTGGTACCGAGTCCGCGCGTACGGCGCTGGTGAGCCTCGAGGACGGCAGCGAGCTCGCGACCGCTATCTATACCTATGCGGACGGCGTCATCGATGAGCGGCTGCCCGGATCCGACATACGCCTGGAGCCCGACTGGGCGCTCCAGAACCCAGAGGACTATACGCGGGCTGTGAAGGACACCATCCCGCGCGTGTTGCGCGAGAGCGGCGCCTCGCCCGACGATGTGATCGGCATCGGCACCGACTTTACTGCGTGTACCATGCTGCCGACGTTGTCCGATGGCACGCCTCTCTGCACTCTCGACGCCTACCGGGATCGCCCTCATGCTTGGGTCAAGCTGTGGAAGCATCACGCCGCCCAGCCCGAGGCCAATCGCATCAACGAGGTGGCTACCGAGAGGGGCGAAAAGTGGCTGCAACGGTACGGTGGCAAGATCTCCTCCGAGTGGTTCTTCCCAAAGGCGCTGCAGATCCTGGATGAGGCCCCCGAGATCTATGAGGCGGCGGACCGGCTCATCGAGGCTGCGGATTGGATCGTCTGGCAACTTGCGGGGAGGGAAACGCGCAACCTCTGTACGGCGGGGTACAAGGCGATCTGGAGCAAGCGCGAGGGGTTCCCATCGCCCGATTTCTTTGAGGCCCTCGATCCTCGTATGCGGGATATTGTGGCCACCAAAATGATGACGGAGATCAGTCCTTTGGGGGCCCGTGCAGGCGGCCTCACGGAGGAGATGGCCAAAGCCACGGGTCTTTTGCCTGGTACGGCCGTGAGCATCGGCAACGTGGATGCCCACGTCTCGGTGCCTGCGGCGACGGTGACCGAGGCTGGGCGCATGGTCATGATCATGGGGACCTCCACCTGCCATATGGTGTTGGGCGACGAGCCAGTGATCGTGCCCGGCATGTGCGGTGTGGTCGAGGACGGCATCATTCCGGGCTTGGCCGGCTTTGAGGCGGGCCAATCGTGCGTGGGCGATCACTTTGCGTGGTTCGTGGAGAACCTTCTGCCCGCTGACTATCGGCGCGAGGCGGACGCCGCTAGCCTGAACGGACATCAGCTCCTGGAGAGCAAAGCCTCCCAGCTCAAGCCTGGCGAATCGGGCCTGTTGGCCCTGGACTGGTGGAATGGTAACCGGTCGGTGTTGGTGGACGTCGATTTGACCGGAATGTTGTTAGGCGCAACGCTGGCGACTCGCCCTGAAGAGATCTATCGCGCACTGATTGAGGCGACGGCCTATGGGACGCGCGTGATTATCGAGGCGTTTGAGGAGCACGGCGTGTCGGTGCGAGAGATCGTCGCGGCTGGAGGCCTGCCCGAGCGAAACCAGCTTCTGATGCAGATCTACGCCGATGTGACCGGGCGCACGTTCAAGGTGGCAGGAACATCGCAGGCTGGCTGCCTGGGATCGGCCATGCACGCGGCGGTTGCCGCAGGTGCGACCGCCGGTGGTTTTGATACGATCCAGGATGCGGCTCGCGCCATGGCTAACCTCAAGAACGTGGCCTATGTGCCGAATCCGGCCGCTCAGGCCGTGTACGACGAGCTGTATGCCGAGTATCTGACGCTGCACGATTACTTTGGACGCGGCGCCAACGACGTCATGAAGCGGCTGAAGCGGATCAAGGCGGAGCAGCGGCGATAGCGAGGGATGCTGTTAACAGAGGGGCGCCCCTTGTTGCTTACAGGAGAGAGACGGGATCCACATCTAGGCGCCAACCCAGAGGTAGGCGGATTCCGGCTAGCAGCTCGGCTGGGTCGCGTGCACGTATCAGGAGATGCCGTCGCCATCGGCCGCGCTCTCGCGCGAAAAAGGCGGGCGCTGGACCGATTAGATCAACGTCTGCCAACCCGAGCCGTCGGATGCGGTGGGTAAGCAAGGCGTGTAGCCGGCGTGGTTGCTCTTGAGCTGCGCGGGCGCTGGTGCTCTCGTAGAGAAGCCGGGCCATGCGACTGATGGGGGGATACCAGCGCTCTCGCCGCCAACGGATCTCTTGCCGGTAGAAGCCGTCATAGTCATGGCGGCTGGCGGCTCGGATCGCATAGTGGTCTGGCGTGTAGGTCTGGATGATGACCTCTCCCCCGAGGACGCTGCGTCCCGCGCGACCAGCGACCTGCGTGAGAAGTTGGAACGTCCTCTCTGCAGAGCGAAAGTCGGGCAGGTGCAGGGACGTATCGGCGGCTACCACGCCGACCAGCGTGACCAGCGGCAAATCCAGCCCCTTGGCGATCATCTGCGTGCCCACCAGCACATCGGCGCGCCCCTCGACGAACCGGGATAACAGACGGTCGTGCGAACCTTTGGCGATGGTGGCGTCAGTGTCCCAGCGGACCACTCGCGCTTCTGGGAAACGCGCCTTGACCTCCTGCTCGACCCGCTGTGTGCCAGCCCCGAAATGCTTGATCCGCCTGCTGCCGCACACGGGACAGGTTTCAGGCTGTCTGGCGATGCGGCCGCAATGGTGGCAGACGAGGCGATCCCGATCGCCGTGGTACGTGTAGGGCACCTCGCATCGCGGGCAACTCAGCACGTGGCCACAGTCGCGGCACATAACAAAAGTGGACGTCCCTCGCCGGTTGAGGAACAGGATGGCCTGCTCGCCATCTTGCAGCACCCTCTGGAGGCCCTGGGCGAGTGCCCGGCTAAAGATGCTGGTGTTCCCTGCCTTGAGCTCCGATCGCATATCGACCACGTTGACTGGCGGCAGGTCCGCGTGCACGGCATCGGGAGCCTCTATCTCTGTGGCATGGTAGCGGCTGGCCGCTCTCCCGGTTGCTCGGCTCTGCTCCTCGACGATCCGACGGTGGCCCATGATACGCTGCGGGAGCACAAGGCGATGGTACATGCCCTGCTCGGCCAGGTAGGTCGATTCCAGCGAGGGCGTTGCGCTGCCCAAGATGCACGTCGCGCCTGCTAGCCTCGCTAGCTCGACGGCTGCCTCGCGGGCGTGGTAGTGGGGCGTTCGGTCCTGCTTGTAGGAGGTCTCGTGCTCCTCGTCCACAACCACCAAGCCCAGGTTGCGGACGGGTGCGAAAAGGGCCGAGCGGGATCCGATGACCAGCCTGAGATCGCCTTGGCGAATCTGGCGCCACTGATCGTAGCGTTCGCCGTCAGAGAGCTTGCTGTGCATGACCGCCAGCGTGCTCGGGAAACGCGCGCCAAACCGCCGAATGGTCTGCGGCGTGAGGGCGATTTCTGGCACGAGGACGATGACGCCTTGTCCCCGCGTCAACGCCTCTTCTGTCGCTCGTAGATAGATCTCGGTCTTGCCGCTGCCGGTTACGCCTTGAAGCAGAAAGGGATGGCCCGATGGTTCGCTCATGTCGCGCCGTATCGTGTCCCAGACCTCAGCCTGGGCATGGGTCAGGCGTGGGGGGATGTCAGGAACGAAGGAGATGCCTTCCAATGGGTCTCGCCAGACCTGACGCTGGCATGCTTCCACGAGACCCTTTTCACGGAGCGCCGTCAGCACACCGTACGAGATCCCCAGGCGCTCGGTGACGGCCGCGGCAGGCAGCCAGTTGTCTCCCTGTGCATGTTCGCAGAGAAAGGCGAGCGTTTCCCGCTGCCGGTGGGCTCGCTTGGGCACCGCCTCGGGCCTGGCATCAGGGGCGGCTCGCACGGCAAGCACCCGCTTGGGGCTAACGCTTGGGGGCATGACGTGCACGTCCTTGGTGGCCCAGCCTTTGCGCACTAGGGCATCGACCGTCGACCGCCAGCCTTTCTGGTCGGTCAGTCGCCCGATCTGCCGCAGCATGAGCGGGCCCTTTTCGGCCAGCAGAGCGAGAATGGCTCTCTGTGCCTCAGTGGCATCCTCGGGGTTAGCCTCTGTGGATCGCTCGACAATAGTCTCCACGGAGCGTGTGAGGCCTGGGGGTAGCATGGACCAGATGACGCGGGATAGTGGCGCGAGATAGGTGGCGCTGATCCAGCGTGCCAAGGCGAGCTGGGCGAGGTCAAACAGCGGATCCTCGTCGACGATCCGATCGAGGGGGCGCGTATCCTCCACGGGGGATGCGCGATCCCATCCCACGATCACGCCCTGGAGGTCGCGCGATCCGAAAGGCACCCAGATGAGCTGACCCAAGCGCACGCGATCGCGCAGCTCTCCGGGGACGCGATAGTGGAACGCCCGCGAGAGATGGTCGAGCTCCTCTTCCGGAGGCATCTCTTCCGGTGAGGCGATGCGTCGCCTTAGGTGGGTGCGCACGACCACCAAAGCGTAGAGGGGATCGTACGCTGGTGGTGCGACGACTTGCCGGTTGTTGGGGAGGCTCATGCCGCAAAGGCCACCGCAGCATATCCAACAAAGTCGCTGGGCCGACCCATGGGGACGACCTCGTGGCTCGTGGTGTGCTGCAGGAGAATGCCCCTGTCGGCTCCGAGATCAGCCGTGCAGGCAATGGCGGCGGCAATGGCGCCCGCTCCGCACGCGCTATGGTCCCTGGCTGCTACCTGCAGCACCTCTGACGGGTGCATGGCCACTACCTCGTCGAGCAGGCGTTGGTCGTTGGCCTTGGCCCAGGCGAGCGCCTGCTCGCCGACACCTGCCGGCGCGAGGCCATAGCGAGGCCCATAGTGTGTCAGGTCACTGCTGGCGATCACCAGGACGCTGCGCCCCAAGGATTGTACCGCCGTGGCGAGATCATGCCCCGCTCGAATAGCTTGGGAGGATGGGGGCATGGCTATGGGCAGGATCTGGGCTTGGGGGAAGGCCTGTTGCACAAAGGGGATCTGCACCTCGATGGAATGCTCTCCCGCGTGTGCCTGGGGAGAGGCGACCATCGGTGTACCCGCAATGGCTAGGACCGCTTCCGCCAGCTCCGAGTCCACGGGGCAATCGCCGAGAGGCGTTCTCCATGATCCGGCGGGATACACACTCGGGGCCGACACGCCCCAGCGGTGGATGGCGCCGAATAGGACGACCGTCTCGGGAGCTTGATCGACGGCTGCGTAGACATGCGCTGCGGTTGGCCCCGAGTAGCGCCAGCCCGCATGAGGGACGAGGCCCCCGAGTACATGCCCGATTCCCTCTGGCACCGAGGCTGTCCTGAGGTACTCTTGGATTTCCCGCTGACAGGTGCGCGCATCACCGGGATAGAACATACC
>JBNGEB010000010.1:2077-25365 GCA_049975585.1 Anaerolineae bacterium | reverse complement strand
TTGCAGATCCCTCGTGGGATGGCTGGGCTTTGGTCACCCACGAGGCCTGGGATGACGTCATGGCACCGACTCGTCCCTACTTGCTGCTGATGGGCGCAATTCTCGTATCGGTGGTGATGGTGCCCTTGGCAGTACTGGCCATCAGCAGCCGCCAGATCACCGCGCCGTTACGCAGTTTGGTAGAGCAGGCCGACGACGTGGCCACTGGCGAGTTCGATGCGCACGTCTCTATCAAGGGGGGACCTAGCGAGGTTCAGGAGCTCGTGCAGGCGTTCAACAAGATGGTGGACCATCTCGCGCTCTATCGTACCGATACCGAGAATTATGTGGCATCGGTGCTATCAAGCCAGGAGCGCGAGCGCAAGCGCGTGGCCCGGGAGCTGCACGATGACACGGCGCAGGCGCTCATCGTGCTAGGGCGTCGTATCGAGATGGTGCAGGAGGAAGCCAATGACCCGGAGCTGGCCGAGGAGCTGGAAAAGATCCGCGACATGGTGGATCTTACCCTAGAGGGGGTGCGCCGCTTCACCAGCGATCTCCGTCCGCCCTTGCTGGAGGAGCTGGGGCTGCCGCGCACGCTGCGGCTGTTGGGCGATCGCATCGCGCGGGAAGAGCCCACCGATGTGACCGTCGAGATCATTGGCGAGCCGGTGGCGCTGTCGCCCGAGCTCGAGCTGGGGCTCTACCGCCTGGCGCAGGAGGCGTTGAGCAACATCCGCCGGCATGCCCAAGCACGTCATGCCAGCATCAAACTGATCTACGGCATGGATCGCGTGCGTCTCCAGGTCAGGGATGACGGCGTGGGCTTTATGGCACCTGCGACGCCTGCGGACCTCGTCAATTTGGGTGGCTTGGGGCTCATGGGCATGCACGAGCGCGCGCGTTTGTTCGGGGGCAAGGCTACCATCACGTCCGAGCCAGGCGAAGGGACCACCGTGAGCATCGTCATCCCTCTCGATGCAGCGCGCCGGCCGGCGGGGCCGCCGAGAGCTCCGGACGACGTTGATTGGGTAGAATCACGTAGATGAGATGGGCGTGATCGCGGATGGCAAAGAGAGATCAAGCTGCTATACTACTAATGAGATTGAGGGCGGCCTTACACATCAGACGGTTCGGGCGGCCTCCGCTAGCTCTCAACGCATGTTGCGAGCAGCGCTTTTCCTCCTACTTGGTGGGCGGGCCCTGTCTGTCGCGTTGGGCGGCGGTGGACAGGGCTCGTTCCATGTCTATGGGAGAAACCGTCTTTCGCGTTTCCTGTCACACCTCTCGAACGTTGCAGCCTGAGGAGCGGACGCAATGATGCCGATTCGCATCCTTCTCGCTGACGACCACGTGATGGTCCGTGAGGGTACGAGGCGTATCCTGGAACGCCAAGAGGACCTGACTGTGGTCGGAGAGGCTGGCAATGGACTTGAGACCATCGAGCTTGCCCAGCAGACCAAGCCTGACATCATCCTGATGGACATCAGCATGCCTGTGATGAACGGGATCGATGCCACGCGCAAGATCAAGGAGGTCTGCCCGAGGGCTGCCGTCTTGGTGCTGACAGCCTATGACGACGACCAATACGTGTTCGCCATCCTTGAGGCGGGGGCGGCAGGCTACTTGCTCAAGAATGCCCGCAGCAGCGAGCTTATTGACGCTGTGAGGCGGGTCTCGGCGGGCGAGTCCGTGCTCCATCCCTCTGTAGCCAAAAAAGTCCTGCGACGCTTGGCGGCACCGGCGGAGCAGACGCAGGAGGAAGAGGTCCTCACGCCACGGGAGCTAGAGGTCCTCCAGCTTGCCGGGCGTGGGCTCACCAACCGCGAGATTGCCCAGCGTCTGGTTCTTAGCCCTCGGACCGTCGAATCGCACATGGCGAATATCTTTAGCAAGCTGGATGTCGGTTCCCGAACCGAGGCCGTGCTGGTTGGCCTTCGCCGGCAGTGGATCGACTTGGAGCGGACCAACGGGTCGGACGTGCCGGGCTAGCTAGGGCACCGGCACCATGGCATCGGGCGAAACCCGCGTCAAGCCCGCGGTCGTTCCTACCCAGATGTACCCTTGATCGTCGATGGCGACGGCCTGCGCTCCCGCGAGGTCGTGATAGGCCCAGTCGGCATTGGTTGGCTCGCGAGAGGACAAGCCTGCGGCCGTGGCCATCCAAAGCACTCCATCGCGGTCGATGGCGAAATCCCGCACTGTCATCGAGCGCAAGCCTCCCTCGGTGCTACGTATGGTAAAGCGTGTCCACCGACCGTCAGGACGCAAGCGAGCTAGCCCGTTCCGCGTGCCGATCCACAGCTCTCCCTCAGGTCCCCAAGCGAGTGCGAGCACGTCATTGTTGGGCAACCCATCGTCGGTCGTGAGGAGCATGGGGGGCCCTTCGGGCGGGATGTGACCCAGGCCGACGCCCGTTGCTACCCAGATGTTCCCGTCGGCGCCTACAGCCAAGGCCTTGGCCGTGGCTCCAAAGAGAGAGGGCACGCTGCCAAGGCTTTCATAGGAGCCGTCCTCGCCTAGGCGGGCAAGCTCGCCCCCAGCTGTGCACACGACAGCCACATCGCCGCTAGGTGCTAGTGCGAGCGATTGCACGTTGGCCCGTGATAGATGGCGCAGCGAACCGTCGCCTCTGCCGATGATCACCCCTTCGGGGCCTCCTATCCAGATTGCTTCCCCGTCCGTGGTTGCCAGGGCTGTGGCGGGATCCGAGGAAACCGTTGCCAGTTTGCCGGTGGTTGCGTCCACAGCGAGGACGCCATGTGCAGTAGCAAGCCAGATGGTCCCGTCCGGTCCGCTGCTGACATCCACTACATTGGCCGGTATAGGTGGCGCGGGCACCCGCAGGTGCATGTGGATGCTTCCCTCGTCCCGTGACAGAGCCACCACACCCTGATCGGTGCCCAGCCACAAGAGATCGCCTTGCTCGGGGTCATGGATGGCATGTACGGTCAGGCCGGGTACATCGAGCCGCTGCCAAGGGCTCTCGAGGTGCTTCCAGATGATCGCTTCGGAGCCTCCAACCCAGACCGTACCATCTGGGCTTACATGCGTCCAGTGAACCTGGCTTGGGATGATTGGGTTGAGCGCGTGCTCGTAGGCGCGCCACCGGTCCTGCTGAGCGTCCCAGTACATGAGACCGCCGGGTCGGCCACTCTCGCATGCATAGCCCAGCCAGAGACCCCCCTGGGCATCGACGCTCCCGCTGGTGATGGCGCAACCGCCTCCCATTCCCGAGTAGTAACTATGGTCGTCCCAATAGACTTGCCCCTCGTAAACCGTGCTCACGGCGGAGCCTACGCTCCAGACCTGGCCGTCCGGCGAGATGGCGACGAGCCATGCGCCGCTGCGCACGCCATGGTGTTCGCCATAGAGGCGCCAACGCTGGCCATCATAGCTCTCGACGCGACCGGCTATTTCTGGCAGCCACACCCAAGTACTCTCAGAGCGACTTGCCCAAAGGCGTGGATCGGTGTGGGGGGCATGGAGGAGAGCGTCATAGTGAGCCTCAACGGCGCGTTCACGCTCCTCGTACGTGATCCACTCATCACCATCCCATGCGCTCCAGGCATCCAGCCCGGCGTAGCCGATCCAGATGCGACCCTCTGCATCCAGAGCGATGCCGCGTGTGGCTGGGGCGGCGAGCCCATCGGAGATGGAGAAGCGGGTCATCTCGCCGGTGCTCAGATCCCACCGCACGATCCCGCTCTGCGTACTTGCCCACAACTCGTCCTCATGCACCAAGAGGCCCGTCACTAGGTTGGGGTCCGTCCAGGACTGAACGGGCGCGTCACTGATGTCCAGGCGCATGATGGGCGTGGGGGATGGCCGGACCGTGGCCGTGGATGTAGGCTCCAAGATCGACGTGGCTGTTGGTTGAGGGGTCAACGCAGGCTCTAACGTTGGTGAAGTGGGCGTAGGGTCGCTCGGCGTGCAGCTTGACAGGATGAGCAAGCATGTCAGGGTCAGCATGATGCGGATCATAGGTGCCGCGAGTCTCCATGGGGCGCAAAAGCCTGGACCAAAAGTATAGGCTGCGCGGCCTCCCCGGGCAACACGGACCTAGGATGCGGCTTGGGTGGACACCCAGCGCCCGAGGTGTGTATACTAGCCGCACGCTTGGGATGCTGTGCGAAATGAGGCCCATTTGGTGGATGATCGGTCCGCTCCCGCCAAGACGGGCGGGTGCCTGGTGCCCGCGTTGGTGCTAGTGGCTGCCACTGGCCCGGTGATGCATCTGCTGAGCCTGATACGGCAGGGCATTGGCTTGCTGTGGGATGATTACGGGGCGCTAGGGTTGCACTATGGCTTGCTGGCGCTATCCGGCGTCTGCGCTGCTGCGTTGATCGTCAAGCGCGGGATGAAGACTGGTCTGCGCGTGCTGGGAGGCATCGCATTCGTGGCCAACGTTGCGGCGATCGGATATGGGGCACACCAGTGGCGAATGCAGGCGGAGGAGCAGTTGCTCGCTTTGGCGGTAGCGCCGATCAAAGCCCCTGTCGGGATCCTGGTCGCGCCAGTGAGCAACGAGCCGGATGCCGTGGCATCATCGACGGCTGTGCAAAACGAAATTGAAGCCCTTGTTCGAGGTAGCGGACTTGCTGGCGTTGCTGAGACGCGACAGGTGGCGCCGATTCCCTCGGAGGCGCAGGCGGTGGATCTGGCACGACGTCTCGGGGCGCAGGTCGTCGTTTGGAGCGTGGACCGGGGTCACGATGCCGCAGTGATTGAGCATCACGTGCTTGGACTCGGGGCCGGTGCTGGCGACATGCCTCTTACGCCCGAATCGGTGCTGATGGCCGCGGTTAGCCGCGTCTCGTTTAGCTTCCGCCAAGTGCCCGCTCTGGCCGAGGATCAGTCCGATACGGACATGCAGGTTCTCCCGCTTGTCGCTGCCGGCCACAGTGCACTGGCGGCGGGTGATCCGCTTCAGGCCGGGGGTTTCTACTCAGCCACGCTGCTTGTCGATGGCATCTCTGCCGAGCCAAGCCGAGAATTGCGGCGTCTGTTAGGGGTGGCGTTGCTGCAGGCAGGGCGGCCTGATCTGGCGGCGCAGCAGTTTGCGTGGGGTTCGGAGAGCGATGCCAAGGCTTTGGTGGGCCTTGGCTTGGCGGCTACGCTGCAGGGCGACCTGGAGGGGGCGACCTCGCATCTCGTTTGTGGCATCGAGTTGGATCCTTACGATCCCTTGGCGTATCTGGCTCTTGCGGCGGTGAGCATCAAGCAGCATCAGCCACCGCGCGCTATCGGTGCCGCAGCTCGCGCCGTGGCACTGAAGCCCGAATGGGCTCCCGCGTATGCCATGTTGGGGATGGCCTATGAGCTAGAGTCGAACATCAAGGCGGCCGTGCGTGCTTATGAGGCCTGTGCACGCTATGCGGGTCATCTGCGGGGTCTGGCTGATGCCAGCACAGAGCGCGCTCGCGCCATTGTGGAGAATCCTCCTACGCCTGTGCCCACACTGACGCCTTGGCCCACGCCGACAGCTACGGCGGTGCCGACAGAGGGCGTCTATCGCGTACAGCAGGGCGATACCCTGCAGCGCATTGCCGATGAACTGGGTGTAAGCATGGATATCCTGATCGAGCTCAACCGGCTTGAGGACCCCCATAGCCTCTACGTCGGTCAGTATCTCATCCTCCCCGAGGAGCCGTAGGCATCGTGCGTTTGCCCCGCCGCTGTGGGCGGTCTCAAGAAATGGCACACAGGTTTGAGTGCCGTCCTTGGATGGCGCTAGGCCTCTGGGTGTGCCTCTTGGTCTGCCTGGGCGTCGTGTGGCGCGGTTCGGCCGTATCCGCAGATCAAGTTGCCTCGCCACTGCCCCCCTCACGGCTCACGATAGCTACTGATCCTCAGCCGATCATCGACCTTGCCCTCACCCTCGGCCCCGATGGTGAGCCCAGTATTGCGTGGCTCACACGTCTATCAGACGACACGGTACAATTGGCGGTTACTAGCGATCCGGGTTGGGAGGTGAAACGCTGGTCGTTGCCGGCGCCACTGGTCGAGGTCGGTCAACTGACCGCCGATTGGGCGCAGGGGCCTCGGTTTGTGTGGACGCAGGCCGATGATGCCGCCACGTATCGGGGGGCTTGGGAAGGAGCTGCGGCTGGCCTAGTGCCTCTCGATCCCGTTCCTGGAGGCGCGGTCCTTGTCGAGCAGCGTCTCGGCAGCACTGCTGCTTATGTGTGGCAGGCGGAGGACGGCGTTCACTTGCGCCAGGCATCCGGTGAGGAGCGTGCCCTGTTCCCGTGGAAGGGCGCCATGGATGGCCTGGTAGCCTCCTTTTGGGGCGATGGGGCGCCCGTATTGGCCTGGCGTGATTCCGACGCTGCGCTCTGGCTTTGGGATGGCGATGAGGGCCCTGTTCGCGTCAGTGCTGCGAGTGGGTCGCATCAGTTGGTCTGCAGCGGCGTCGGATGCCGGCTTTTTTGGAGCGAGGAAGGCGAGCTGCGCACGGCTGCCAGCGGAGCGTGGGATGCACCGGTCTCAACCGGCGTGCGTCCGGCATCGGGAAATGCGTGGGCGTCGGCAAGCGATGCGCTCGGCGAGTTCCACTTGGTTTGGGTCGCCGATGGCGAACTGCACCATGCCATCGAGGAAGACTGGCAGGCGAGTCGCACACCGCTGGCTGTGGCAGAGACGGTAACCCACCTCGACCTGGCGATTGGTCCCCGCGGGGACGTGCACGCGCTCTGGGTTTCGCCGGTGTCCTCCGCAGCTTTTGCTGTGCAGTATCTCGCGTGGGACCCACGTTTAGCCCAGGCGCGCATCGTTGGGCCTGAGGCCGATGTTTGCGTTTATGGATCGAGACGGGTGTATCTCGAGACGAATCTCCCCGTGCGTGAGGTGGCTAGCGTAGCCTTTTTTCTGGAGGCGTCTCGTGATGCGAACGACGTTGTAGGAGGATCGCTGCTTCGGCTTCCGGCGCGGCAGGCCGACGACGGTGTCTGGTCAACGGAGCTCGATGGCGACGTCCATGGGGCGCCTTATCGCCAGCGCGTTGTGGCGCAGATGCGATGCGCTGATGGCGAGGTGCGCTGGGCTTGGGGCGAGTGGTTCACACTGGCACCTGCAGAGGCGCCGTTGGTGTGGATTGAGGATGATAGCCGTCTCGTCATGTACTTGCCCGACCACGATGCGCCGTTGCCCGATCGTCTCGATATCTATTTGGAGCCAAGGCTCGAGGGGGGCATACCAACCCTCGTTGGCGGTGACTGGCTGCGGGATCTGCCGCGACACTATGTGGGCTCGGTGGTGCCGGATGTGCCTGGCAGGTATGTACGCGATCTCCCAGTGAAGCAGCTCGCGGATGGTGCGTACGTGGTTCGCTTGTGGGTCGAGGGGAGAGACGGCCGCTATCTTCTACCGACGGCACCCCAAGTGGAGATCCGCAGTTCAGGGCTCCCTTTCGTCCAGGTCGGGACGCCGGTGGCCGAGGCTTCTGCTAGCGATGAGCTTCCGTTTGCGGCGATGGCTGAAGATGGAGACGGGGAAGTAGATCAAGTGGCGTTCTACCTGGTCCCGTCGCCGGAGGCTGCTTCTCGGACCGCCCTTTGGCTCGGTACGGATTATGATGGCACCGACGGTTGGGCGGTGAGCGCGCGGCCAGGTGAGGCTGGCCTATGGTATGTGCGTGCCGAGGCGACGGACGATGACGGTCGTCGGAATGTTGCCCATTCTAAAGAGCCAATGTGTCTTTCGTCGCCGGTCGTGCCGCCCGTGTCCTTTGTGACGCCGCGTGACGGCAGCGTGGTCCGTGGCACCAAGACGGTGCGGGTGCTGCTCGAGGCTATGGATGTCGATCTGGACCGGGCGACGTTGATGTTGGCAGCGCCTCACGGTTGCTATGAACCCCTGGGCATCATGATTCGCGAGGGGAACGAGGTTCGCCTCGCGTGGGATACGCGTGATCTACCCGATGGCGTTTATCGCTTGGCTGCCGTGCTCGAGTTCGCCGATGGCCACACGACGTTGGTTGAGACTGAGACAGAGGTGGTCAACCATCCCTCAGGGCTGCGCTTTGCCGCACCACGCGAGGGCGAGCGGGTCCGTGGATGGCAGATCGTGCGTCTGGTCCCTTCGGCGATCGGCGAACCACCGCAGGGTCTGGAGCTTTATGCTCGGGACGAGGATGGAGAGCTCTTCCCCATTGGTCCGGCGCATGCTTCTGGAGAAGAGTGGGTGGCTACCTGGTCAACCCAGACGCTGTTGGATGGCTCGTACGACTTGGTCGCGTACCTGGATGGCATCGAGGTCACACGCATAGAGATGCCGGTCGTTGTGGCGAACCACACGCCCACGCTGTCAGCCTCTTGGCCCGATCAGGACGAGCCGTGGTCCGGCGAGGTGGAGGTCTCTTGGACGGCCAAGGACCCGCAGTGGCGTCCGCTTGCGATCTCTATGGCCTACAGCCCCAACGGCGGTCGGGCTTGGTTGCCGATCGCGACGGGGCTGGCTCTCTCGGGGACGCAGGCCGTCGACACAGCAGCTCTGCCGGATAGCTCCCAAGGGCTCTTGAGGCTGGAGGCTCGACATGGAGAGGGGCCGGCGGCTACGGAGATCGTGTCGCTTGATGTGCGCAACGTGCCTGATCTTCCACGTCTTTGGCTGCTGACGCCCCAGAGCGGCGAGATGCTGGGAGATTCCGAGATTGTCGCTTGGGAATCCTCAGGCGCGGATAGGACTGGCTGGCAGGCATCGCTAGCCTACCGTCAAGCGGGGGGCGACTGGTTACCGCTTGCCAGCGAGCTTCCAGCTACAGGGAGCTACCGCTGGGATCTGGCGGCGTTGCTGCCCGATACGACCGTGGAGTTGCAAGTGCGCCTCTCGGACGAGGATGGGCGAGAGGTTACGGCCGCTGCGAAGGACCTGACGCTGAGCGCCAATGCCTCACCGACGTTGCGGCTGATCGCTCCGGGAGCGGGAGCGGTATTTGAGAATCAAGTGGGTGTGTTGTGGGAGGCGGATGACCCCGATGGCGACCCCTTGCGCATCAGTATCGACTATAGCGACAACGCAGGATTGACCTGGCTACCCGTCGCCGAGGATGCGCAAGACACGGGCTATTTCGAATGGTATGTAGCTTTCCTGCCGCCCGGGCGTGCGTACCGCGTCCGCGTGGCTGTGACTGACGGACAACACGTCGCGCGAGCAGCTAGCGGGGTGTTCGGCATCGGCCCCCTACCCGGGCCCAGGGTCAACCTGATCGCGCCCGTTGCAGACCAGCAGATCTGTGGGCACACGGTGGTGCGCTGGCAGGCTGAAGCGGTGCATGCTCACGCGCTCAAGGCCAGCGTGCTGGTTCGGCGCGCGGGCGACTCGGGCTGGCAGACGCTGGCTGCGAATATCCCGAACGACGGCCTCTATGTGTGGGATACGACGGGCTTGCGCGACGGCTACTATGAACTGCGCGTCAGCGCCAATGACGGGATTCACACGGCTACCGATGTGCTGTCAGAGCCCGTACGGGTGTGGAATGGCGCCGATGTCACGCCCTATGTGGCAATCACTGAGCCTTGGGCTTCCAGTCCCTGGTTTGGAATCCGCGAGTTGCAATGGCGGCTCTGGTCGGCGTCGCGCGAGCCCATGACGGCGACGGTGCTCGTACGTGAGGCCGGCGATACTACGTGGCGCCCCTTGGCGACGTGTGCAGCCGAACAGGAGCGGATGCTGCTGGACGCGCGTCAGCTAGGCGATGTCGGTGCGGTGGATGTCGCCCTGCGCGTGTCATCTGCAGAAGGGACGACGCAGGCGACGATGGACGGCCCCCTTATTGTTGGTCACTATGAGCACATGCCGCCGACGCTGGATTTCTACCTGCTCCCCGAGCATGACCTGTCTCCGGGCGACCGCGTGCTAGCCTGGCAGGCTAGCGGGTCCGGCGGGAAGGCCGTGGTAACCGAACTCTGGCGAACGACGGAGGCGGGTGGTCGGCCTGATACTATAGCCAGTGGGACGTCGCGTGGAACCTACTGGTTCACTAACGAAGAAGCGGCTATGGATCTTGGTGACGCTCTAGGTGTGACGGCGAGCGATGGCTTTTTCCGGGCGCACGCGGTGCCAATCTCGGCTGAGGCCTTGCTCCCAAGCAAAGGCTCTATGCTGACCCTTGCGACGAGTGCGCCCGTTGCTGAGCAGGTCGTGAGCGGCTCGATCACGGTCACATGGTCCATCGCCGGCAGTGGGCAGGACGCTATCTCGGTGGTGCTTGGGGTGAGCAGCGACGGAGGCCAGACGTGGCGGCGACTCGCGGAGGTTCCTGCGGAGCGAGGAGCTCATCTGTGGGATTCCACGCGCGTGCCCAACGGTCCGTGCTGGCTAAGACTGTCATTGTCATTGGGCGAAGATGTCGCTCGCATCATCCCAGTTGTCGTGCAGAACGAGGGTGGGAACGCGCCGGTTCTGTCTCTGACCATGCCGGATGCTGATGTGCCGTGGGTCGGTCCGCGTTGGGTAACGTGGGTATCTCGCGATGCCGATGGCGACAAGCTTCGCGTCAACCTGTCGTACAGTGTCAATGGCGGCCGCACGTGGTATGTCATCGCGCGGGGCTTGGCTGACACGGGCTCCTACCTCTTGGATACCAGCCTGCTTCCCAACACAGACACGGTGCATCTTCGCATCACAGCCTTTGACGGCGTCTTCCGCACCAGCGCGATTGGGAGGGCCGCGATAGCGGTTCACGATCCTGGGCGGCCATGGGTATCGCTTACGGCACCGCGTCCTGGCGAGATGTGCTCGGGTTTGGAGGAGATCGAATGGGTGGGCCACGATCCGACTAGCGGAGATAGGGTCGAGCTCCGCTTGGAGCTATCGGATGATGGGGGAGCCACCTGGCAGGAGATCGCAACGGAGCTGCCGCTGTCAGGCAGTGTCACGTGGGATACGCGTGCCGTGCCCAACGGCCAGGCGGTATTGCTCCGGATCGTCGCGAGCGAGGACGGTCAGGTGTTGGCGCTGGACACAATCGACGAGCCCATCTATGTCCGCGGAAACCCCAATGCGCCGTCGTTGCCGTTCTCGCTTCCCTGATACACGAACGAGCCCCGCGTAAGCGTGCGGAGCTCGTTGGTAGTTCAGGGGTTAGCTTTTTTCGGGACGGGGTGCATGCTGAGCTTCGCGTAGGGAGGCAGTGGATCGCCGATAAGAGGCCGGGCGTACTCCACAAACGCCTCGGTGACGCCATTGCCAGCATCGTTGATGTAAGCGTCCGGGAGCGTATGCTCTACGTTGGCTATTCTATCCAACGAGGCTAGGCCATACGAGATCTGATAGTCAGGCCCCTCGGCTCGATCCAGGGTAACCATGACCCCGGTCTTGCCCTCCATGGCAGCTCGCACAGCGCGCCTGCCCACTTGGTAGGCCTCTTCGCGGTCTACGGGTGATTGGAGTGCCGCAAACGATCGCTGGAGATAGCCGGGCTTGTCGTGGCGGGTCTTGGCATCGCTGGCCTCGCGGATGGCCGCCTCGACCGCGTCCACCACGCCGCCCTTGGCCACGTGACCGAAGGCGTCCACGTCTCCGCTACCCTCACCGAGAGGACGGCCTTCCGGGTCCTGCATGCCTTCGCTGCAGGCCACCACGCAGTAGCCTAGGCGGTCGTACACACTGAGCACGTCGTTCACCACTTGCTCCATCTTGATGCCCCGCTCGGGCACATAGATGAGGTGGGGCGGGTCATCTGGCTCGCTCTTGGCCAAAACAGTCGCGGCCGTGAGCCATCCGGCGTTGCGGCCCATGATCTCCACCAGCTTGATGGGGCTGCTTTCGCCCATGGCCCACGTATCATAGCCAGTATCACGGATGGCGGTTGCCACGAAACGGGCCGCGCTCCCAAAGCCGGGGCAGTGGTCTGTGACGGCCAGGTCGTTGTCGACGGTCTTGGGCACGCCGACGGCGTGCATCTCATAGCCTCGCGATGCAGCCAGCTTGGCGACCTTGTGGGTGGTGTCCATCGAGTCGTTGCCGCCAATGTAGAAAAAGTAGCGGATGTTGTACTTGATCAGGAGATCGAGGATCCGCTCATAGTCCTCGTTGGTGACTTTGTAGCGCGCTGTTCCCAGTGCTGAAGCCGGTGTGGAACGCAAAAGCTCCAGGGTCCTGGGCGACTCTCGTCTGAGGTCCACCAGATCCTCTTCGAGCAAGCCCTTGATGGCGTGCACCATGCCATAGATGCCCTCAATGGCGTCGTGCTGCATTGCCTCTTCGATGATACCGACCAAGCTGTTATTGATGACCGCCGTTGGTCCTCCCGATTGGCCGATCAACAGATTACCTTTCATAGATGCCTCCCATTCCGCACCCTATCCCTTTCCAGGCTGCTTCACACTATACCCGAATCTCGCGTCGCGGCCAAGCCTTGATCTAGCGGGGGCTGAAGGTATGAGGAGGTAGAATGCGCGCTTTTGCGCATTTCTGCGCATACTTGCATGCAGGGGCCCCAGTCGCTACAATCGGAGCATGGATGAGCAAAGGTCAGATAACCCGATCTATCCGGCAGAGCGGCGTCGCCAGATCGTCGAGGCGGTGCGCGACCAGAGAACCGTTAGCGTTCGTGGGTTGGCGGAGCGATTCGAGGTCAGTGCCTCCACCATCCGGCGTGATCTGAGCGCTCTGGAGAGGGCCGGCTTGCTGGCCCGTACCTATGGGGGAGCCGAGGCCCCACTGCTGAGCGCGCGGGAACGTTCGTTGGCAGAGAGACGAGTCAGCCAGGCCGACGCCAAGCGGCGCATCGGCCTGGCCGCGGCGGAACTGGTCACGGCTGGCGAAACGCTCTTTCTGGATGGCGGCACGACGGTCGAGTGCATGGTACCGCACCTGGGGGCCATCGAGGGGCTAACGGTGGTGACGTTCGGGCTCAACGTGCTGGCGCGCCTGGCTGGCTTGGAGGGCGTCACGGTCATTGCCATCGGGGGAGAGCTCGACCATCGTACCCTTACCATGGGCGGGGCGCTGGCCCCCGAGTTTTTGCGGACACATGGCCTTCGGTTTGATCGAGCATTCCTGGCGGCGAGCGGGGCATCTGCGCAGGGAGGGATCACCAACGCCAGCCTCGATGAGATCCCCCTCAAACGGATGGCTATGGATTTGGCGCGCGAGTCCGTCTTACTGGTGGACGGCACCAAGCTCGGACGGGACGCCGTGGCGCAGATCGCGCCGATGGAGCGCATCGGTCTCCTCGTCACCGATAGCACGGCGCCCAAGAAAGAGGTGAGCCGCCTGCGCCAGATGGGGGTTCGCATCATCATCGCCTGAACGGCTCAAGCGTGACGGCAATCGCGCAATCAAGGAGCATCGCATGACACGATTCACGTTGGGTATCAACACCGGCTTTGCCACCAACCGTTTCCCAGAACCCGAGGTGTGGGCACGCATCGTCCGAGAGGATCTTGGCTTGGGCCACGTGCAGCTCGTGGCGGATCTGCTGAATCCCTTCTGGCCTGAGGAGGTGATCCAGACAGAGCTCGCCAGGGTTCGCGAGGCCGTGACGCGCTATGACATCACCATCGACTCGCTGATGACCAGCACCTACACGCGGGTGAACCATTTCATGCACCCGCACGCCGAGCAGCGGCAGGCTTGGGTGGCCTGGTTCCGACGATTCGCCGAGCTGGCGGCCGAGCTCGGCGCTAGGGCGGTGGGTAGCCACTTTGGCATTCTGTCCTACCGGGATCTGCAAGACCCCGTCCGCTATCGGGCGCGGGTGGACGAGGCCATCGGTTATTGGCAGGACCTATCGTTCTACGCGCAACGCCTTGGACTCGCGTATGTTTACTTTGAGACCATGTCGATCCCCCGTGAGATGGCCTGGACCGTGGAAGAGGCGCGTGAGCTGCTGCATAGAGTGAACGAGCGCGTCGGCGTGCCCATGGCCTTCTGCCTGGACGTTGGCCACGCGCCGCATCCGGAACAGCGCGACCCGTACCGCTGGCTCAGCGAGCTGGGACGAGACGCTCGCATTGTCCATGTGCATCAAACAGAACCGGGGCATAGCCGACACTGGCCCTTTACCGAGGCGTACAACGCGCGAGGCATCATCGATCCTGAACGCGTGCTGCGGTGCCTCAGCGATGCAGGCGCGAGAGAGGCTCTTGTGGCCTTTGAGATCGCTCACCGCGAGCGTTTTGAGGAAGAGCCCAAGGTGGTTCCCGAGCTGGCCGAATCGGTGGCCTATTGGCGCAGGTTCCTTCCCCAGGATGGGCCCTGGGAACCGGCAGCTTCGGCTGCCTTTGAGGGGAAGGCATAATGAGCAAAGAGACCATGCAGGCTCTGGTGTTGCACGCCGTTGGGGACCTGCGACTGGAGCGTGTGCCGCGTCCTACGCCGGGTCCTGGCGAGGCGCTGGTTCGCGTGGTTGCCTGCGGCGTGTGTGGTTCGGACGTGCCGCGCGTGTTCGAGCATGGCACCTACAGCTTCCCGCTGATACCGGGGCACGAGTTCGCCGGCGTGGTCGTGGACGCACCGGAGAGCTCCGAGGTGCGGGCCGGAGCACGCGTCGCCGTCAAGCCGCTGATTCCGTGCGGCACGTGTCCCTTCTGTGCCATCGGGGCGCTGGCCCAGTGTCGGTCCTATGACTATGTTGGGTCGCGGCGCGATGGGGCCTTTGCCGAGTATGTGGCGGTGCCCGCCGCGAATCTGGTGCCGGTGCCTGAAGGGGTTTCTTTGGAAGCGGCAGCCCTGACAGAGCCGGCTGCCGTTGCGCTGCATGCCGTTAGGCAAGGTGGCGTGGAGCCGGGCGATAGGGTCGCGGTTCTGGGTGCCGGGCCTATTGGCATGCTGGTGGCGCAATGGGCTCGCATCTGGGGCGCGGGGCAGGTCTTTTTGGCCGATATCGACAGCAGTAAATTGGCTTTGGTCGAGGAGCTGGGGCTGGGCAGGCCGGTGGATTCGCGAGTGGAGGATCCTGTGTCGCGGGTCAGGCAGGAGACGGGCGGTCTCGGCCCCGACCTGGTCGTGGAGGCTGCTGGTGTACCGGCAACCTTGGTGCAAGCTCTCTGGCTAGCGCGTCCGCTGGGTCGGGTCGTCATCATGGGCAATCCGGCCGCTGACGTGACGCTCCCGCGGGACGCGATCTCCCAGATTCTGCGGAAGGAGCTAACCATCCGCGGCACCTGGAACTCGCACATGGTGGCATTGCCTGTGGACGAGTGGACGGTGGCGCTGGAGATGATGGCGCAGGGGCGATTGCGCATCAAGCCGCTGATCTCGCATCGGGTGTCTTTGGCGCGGGGAGTTCAAGCGTTGAACATGATGCGAGACCGCTCTGAGCCCTACAATCGAGTCATTTTCATCAATGCGAGGGAGGAAGCATGAGCACCATGCTAGCGGCAGTCTTTACCGGGTTGGAGCAGATGGAGCTCAGGGAAATGCCCATACCCGAACTGGAGGACGAGGATAGCCTCCTGCTCAAGGTGCATGCCTGTGCGGTGTGCGGCTCTGACATTCGCATCTTTCACTATGGCAATCCTCGCGTCAAGCCCCCTCAGATCATCGGACACGAGATTGCGGGCGAGGTCGTCAGGGTGGGCCGCAACGTCACCCGCTTCAAGGTTGGGGATAGGTTGGCGACGGGGGCCGATGTGCCCTGTGGCGTGTGCCACTGGTGTCGGTCGGGCTTGGGCAACAACTGCGCCACCAACTATGCTATCGGCTATCAGTTCGCTGGGGGATTTGCCCAGTACATGCTGCTCAACGCCATGACCCTGCGCTTCGGTGCGGTACACCATATTCCCGAGAGGTTGACGTACGACGAGGCAGCCATCGCGGAGCCGCTGGGATGCTGCATCAACGGGCTGGAGATGAGTCAGATCAAGCTGGGCGATACGATCGTCGTCATCGGGGCAGGGCCTGTAGGTTGCATGCTTATGCGATTGGCGCGCTCCTTTGGTGCGACTCGCGTCATCGCTGTTCAGCGGTCGCGACCTCGATTGGAGGCCGCAGCGCGATTGGGCGGCGCCGACATTGTGATCTGCTCGCAGGATGTCGATCCCGTCGCTGTCGTCCTCGACGCGACCGAGGGAGAGGGCGCCGACGTCGTCATCACGGCCAACTCGGCCGTCCAGACGCACGAGCAGGCCCTCCGGATGGTCCGAAATCGCGGCAGGATCAACTTTTTCGGGGGTCTCCCCAAAGGGTCGCCGGTCATATCGCTGGAGAGCAATCTGGTGCACTACAAGGAGCTGATGATCACGGGGGCGCACGGGAGTGTCCCCCGGCAGCATCGCTTAGCACTTCAGGTGCTCGAGGCGGGGATCATCGATGCCAAGGCCTATATCACGCACCGATTCCCGCTGTCACGCATCCTGGATGCCTTTGCCGCTGCCGAGGGCCATGATGGCATGAAGGTGATCGTGCACCCCCAGGAGGGTTAGCATGGCAAGGATGATCCCTCCGATCAAGCTGTGCGCCTCGTTAGCATGTGCTGATCTATTGCACTTGGGCCGCGACGTTGCCGCCATCGAAGCTGCCGGCATCGACATGATCCATATCGATGTCATGGATGGTAGCTTTGTGCCGAACCTGGCCCTCTCGGCGGATATCGTTCGGGCCGTGCGCCAGGCAACCGATCTACCCATGGACGCTCACCTGATGATGGTCAACCCCGATCGCTACACCGAGATGTTCGCGGAAGCGGGCGCTAACCTCATCGTCGTACACCAAGAGGCGTGTGTACACCTCCAGCGGACACTGGCGGCGATCCGGGCGTTAGGTGTGGGCGCGGGCGTGGCCCTGAACCCCGCCACGCCGCTGGAAACGCTCGAGTACGTCCTCGATGATCTGGATCTGCTCCTGATCATGACGGTCAATCCAGGCTTTACCGGGCAATGGCTGGTTCCCAGCATGCTTGGCAAGATCGCCGATGCCAGGCGCATGCTCACAAAGCATGGCTTGCAGACCGACATCCAAGTGGACGGCAACGTGAGCCTTGAGAACGCTCGCGACATGGTGCGCGCTGGCGCCAACTGGCTCGTCGGGGGCACATCGAGCATCTTCAAGAGTGACCTCACCATTGCCGAGGGCGCAAGGGCGCTGCGCGACATCGCCGAAAAGGCTAGGCTGGAGGCGGGTGGCGGCGTGGCCTGAGGCCTTGTCGTGCGGCTTGGGCCTGTCTATACTGGGGTCAGTTGGATAGCTGACGCTACCGAAGGAGTGACCTGCCATGGGGGCAAAGAGCAACTACCTAGCCTTTGATCTGGGCGCCGAGAGTGGCCGCGCCATCGTCGGAGGCTTTGACGGGACGCGCATCGATCTTCAGACGATCCATCGCTTCCCGAACGGCCCGATTCGCGTGTTCGACAGCTTCTATTGGGACACACCGCGCCTGTATGCCGAGATGAGGCATGGCTTGGATGCCTACGTCCAGGCGCACGGAACGTCGCTGGAGGGCGTTGGGCTGGACACATGGGGCGTCGATTTCGCTCTGCTGGATCACGATGGGCGCTTGCTCTCCATGCCCTACAACTATCGCGACCCGCGCACGGCGGGCATGTTCGATGCTGTCTTTGCTCGTGTGCCTCGCCATGAGGTATTTGAGCAGACCGGCATCCAGTTCATGGAGATCAACACGCTCTACCAGCTCTTTGCCATGCGGGTGGCGGGTGATCCTGTGCTGGATCTGGCCGAGACGTTCCTCATGATCCCGGATCTGTTCAACTACTGGTTCACGGGCGTCCAGCGCTGCGAGTTCTCTGACGCGACTACCACGCAGTTCTGGGATCCTCGCCGGCAAGCCTGGGCCACGGATCTGCTGGCACGGCTTTCCCTTCCCACGCACATCTTTCCGCCGGTGGTACAGCCAGGGACCGTTATCGGTGATCTGCATGCGAGCATCGCGGAAGAGACGGGGTTGCATGGCGTGCCGGTCATCGCACCAGCCTGTCACGATACAGGCTCGGCGGTGGCGGCGGTCCCCGCGACAGGCGAGGATTTCGCCTACATCAGCTCGGGCACCTGGTCGCTCATGGGCATCGAGACCAAGGAGCCGATCATCACCGAGGAAAGCCTAACCTATAACTTTACCAATGAGGGTGGCGTTTGCGGCACCTTCCGCTTTCTCAAGAATATCATGGGGTTGTGGTTGGTCCAACAGTGTCGTGCCACTTGGGCACAAAAGGGCGAGGAGCTCGGCTATGACGAGATCACCGCGATGGCGGCCGAGGCACCGGCCTTTGGCGCGCTCGTGGATCCCGATTGCCCCGACTTTTTGCGGCCAGGAGACATGCCCAGTCGCATCCGCGCCTACTGCCAGCGCACGGGGCAGACCCCGCCAGAGTCCAAGGGCGCGGTGGCACGGACCGCTTTGGAAAGCTTGGCGCTGCGCTACCGCTGGACCCTGGAAAAGCTAGAGCTGATGTTGGGGCGGCCACTGAACCGGATCCACATCGTGGGCGGCGGAATCCAGAACAAGCTGCTGTGTCAGTTTGCGGCCGATGCCACCCAGCGCGAGGTGGTGGCAGGGCCGGTGGAGGCGACGGCCGCCGGCAACGTGCTCATGCAAGCGATGGCGCGAGGCCATATCGGAAGCCTCGCGGAGGCGCGCGAGGTCGTGCGAAACTCTTTTGAGCTGGCAACCTACGAGCCTGGTGATGCTTCGCCTTGGGACGAGGCTTACGGCAAGTGGCTGGATCTGTTGGAAGTGGAGACGTAGCGCCGCCTGTGGCGCGCTCTGCCGTTTGCGGCCCCGGGAAGCATCCTCGGGGCCGCGTTCTTGGCGCGAAAGGGGCGGGCTAGGAGGACGAGATGCTCGATATGCTCTTCTGGAATGGGCGAATCTTGAGGCGGGATGGCGTCTTTGAGATCGGTCACGCGGGCGTCAAGGATGGGCGCATCGCCTTTGTGGAGGAGGGACATCCTAAACAGCGCCTAGAGGCTCACCGTCGGGTGGATCTACGCGGAGCTACGCTGGCTCCCGGCCTCATCGATCTCCATACCCATGGGGCGGATGGGCACGATGCGATGGATGCGACGTCCACGGCGCTCGAGGGCATGGCGCGGTTCGCGGCGCGACATGGCGTGACAGCATTCCTCGCAGCCACCATGACCAGCGAGGAGCCCGCGGTGCTGGCGGCCTTGAGGAACATCAAGGCTCATATGGAGCGCGATCTCGGGGGTGCCCGACTGCTTGGCGCTTATGTGGAGGGCCCGTTCCTCAGTCCTGCATGCGCTGGTGCCCACGAGCAGGCCATGCTATGCGAGCCCACCATCCGCGAGGTGGACGCTATCCTAGAGACCGGCGCAGCGCGCGCTGTGGTGCTGGCTCCCGAGTTGCCCGGCGCTGGAGAAGCCATCGAGCGACTGACGCATGCCGGCATCATTGTTGCTCTGGGACATACGGCGGCGAGCTATGACCAGATGGTGGCCGCTGCGGAAGCTGGTGCCACGCTGGTAACCCATCTCTTTAACGCCATGACGTCACTGCATCATCGCAAACCGGGACCGGTCGGCGCGGCGCTGACGCTCGAGAGTCTCACGTGCGAGCTCATCGCCGACCTCGTGCACATCCATCCCGCCGTCTTGCGCCTGGCATTGCGGGCCAAAGGGCTGGATGGTGTTGCGCTGGTGACCGATGCTATGCGGGGAGCCGGGCTTCCGAATGGCGAGTACTCTCTTGGTGGTCTGCCGGTTGTGGTGGCCAATGGCAGCGCCAGGCTGCACGATGGACGGCTGGCCGGTAGCGTGCTTACCATGGACCAGGCTGTGCGCAATGTGAAGGATGTCATGGGCATCTCGCTGGCGGAGGCCTGGCGGCTCGGATCCGCGGTGCCGGCGCGTGTGCTCGGCTTGACGGGCACCAAGGGCGATCTCGCAGAGGGGATGGACGCTGACCTGGTCGTGTGCGATGCCGAGGGACACGTACAAGCCACCATGGTGGCGGGCCGGATCGTGCACGGAGCCGTCGCGTTCGGGGGAGACGTCTAGGCTCGGCTTTGGACCTGTCCGCAGAGACATGGTAAACTCGGAAGCGCTTCGGGTCACATCAAGTGAGCACAGATGATTCTCTACAAGATCGATGTCAACGCCGTTGCCGAGAGCCTAACCCAACCTTTCGAGATGGTCCACATCGCGCGGGTGGATCATTTTGGCGTTTATCTATACCTGTGCGAAGGCGCGGTGGCAAAGCATCGGCATCACACGCAAGACGAGCTCTTTTACGTGCATACGGGCAAGATGGCGCTCTCGACCGAGTGGGGTGAGGCCACCTTGCACGAGCATGAGGCCGCCGTAGTGCCGCGCGGGGTCTCGCACGTCTCTGCCTCGCTGGGTCAGGAGCGCACTGTCGTCATGTTCTTCCGCGCTCAAGGCGAACCTGAGAAGAGCAACGGTCACGGGCGTATCTCGGCGCCCAGCAACGGCACGACCTTGCCCAAGTGGACCATCGAGGCCGAAGCGCGATGTCTGGAGACCCCGCTGGTGCCGCGTCACCTAGTGCACGTGGACGAGATGGCGCTACGCCTCACGTGGATCAAGGATCGCACACCGTGGCACCTTCACGAGGTACACGATGAGCTGCTCTACGTGGAGAAAGGCGTGCTGACCGTCGAGACGGGCATGGGCAAACTCGCGCTGCGCGAAGGCGAGCTGCTAGTGATACCGCGCGGCACTATGCATCGCTTAGGTGCTGGCTTGGCTGCCATCTCGCTCTCGTTCATCCACGCCAGCGTAGGGCTTGATGCCCACATGGGCATGATGAGCTAGCCACGCACGGCGCCGTCGGCGGCTAGAACTGGAACCCTCGCAGGATCGATCCCCCCACGAACTCTCTCAGCAGCGAATTGTCAGGAACCAGCTCCGCTGCGCATGGCCGGACCCATTCAAGGAAGGCCAGCAGCCTTCGGGCCTCGATGGCGGCTCGCGTGTCTCTCGGCACGCGCAGGAGCAGCGGTTCCGCGAAGGGCTTGAGCACGGCCAGCTCGTAGGCCAGGGCAGAGTTGAACGTCGAATCGGCATTCTCCTGGAACGGGAAGATATGGCGCATCTCGCCTCGCCGCACGCTCTGCCACCGCTCGATGGTCTCTTGGGCGTCATAGCCGCGGCTTTGGGCATCGCGGACGATACGCCGCAGCAAGCGCGTGTCGGTCGTTGGGACGCGATTGTGGTCATCGATGTTGAGCTGGGTGAGCGCCGAGACATAGATCCGGTACACCCACTCTGATGGGATCTCCGTGAGAAGCTGGGGATTCAGCCCATGAATACCTTCCACGAGCACGATGGCGTCTTTCGGCAGTTCGACCTCCGCGCCAAGGCTGCTGGTGCCCGTGGCAAAGTCATAGTGTGCTAGCGGTGTTGGCTTGCCCTGGAGCAAAGACATCAAGTGCTGATTAAAGAGAGGCACATTGACGGCCTCTAGCGCCTCAAAGTCGTACTCGCCATTCTCGTCTAGCGGCGTATCCACGCGATCCACGAAATAGTCGTCCAAGCCGAGGGCAAAGCAGGATGCCCCCTTGACCTTGAGCTGGATGGCCAACCGCCTGGCAAACGTCGTCTTGCCGGACGATGATGGGCCGGCGATCAGTACGACGCGCGGGATGGGGTTCTGTGAGACGATGCGTTGCGCGATGGTGGCGATGTGTGCCTCGTGTAGCGCCTCGGAGACGAGGATCGTCTCAAGGATGTCGTCTCGTTCGATGGTTTCGTTGAGCGAGGGGATGTTCTCCATGCCGAGGATCTGCAGCCAGTGGCCGTACTCGGCAAAGACTTCCATGAGCTGGGATCGGTCGCGCTCGGGGGGCACCACAGTGGGTGCGGACTCTTGGGGCACGCGGAGGATAAAGCCCGGTGGATAGGGCTGTAGGCTGAACCAGCGCAGCGCGCCAGCGCTTGCCATCATATACCCGTAGAAATAGTCATAGAGATCGCCCAGGCGATAGACAGTCAGCTCGCTCTTGGCGCGATACTTGAGGAGGCGCACCTTGTCGTCGTAGCCTTGCTCCTCAAAGATGGCGCGCACCTCGTCTAGCGGCATGCGCTGGCTCACGATGGGCACATCCTGCGCGATGAGCTCACGCATCCTTTGCTCGATGGCTTGCAGCTCGTTCGCGTCAAAGGGCTCGCGACGTCGGACCTCGCAGAAGAAACCACCCAGCGGCACGGCGTGATCGATGATGATGCGCGCCTCCGGGTACAGTTCCCTGGCCGCGGCGATGAGCACAAAGCAGAGCGACCGCCGGTAGATGCGGATGCCGTCGGGGTGGCCGATGTCTAGCCACTGCACGCGGCAGTCCTTGGTCACGGCATGGGAGAGCTCGGTTAGCCTGTCGTCGGCGATGGCGGCTACGATGGGCAACTCGGGGTCTGGACGGCTGGCCTGCGCGAATTCGTATAGGGGCGTGTTTCTGGGTCCCTCGTACGTCTCGCCGGTGTCAAGAGTGACCTGCACCGTGTCGCGCGGCTTGGCGCGGCGGATGCCCTTAGCGTTCATGATGCCCTCTTTAATGGCTATTGGCCATACTTTTCCATGTAGCGGCGATGCGCACGTGCGACCTCTTCTGGCGGGATCTCTTTCGGTTGGCCAAGCTGTAGCGCATAGTAAACAGTGCGCGCGACGTCTTCCGTCATCACGGCGGCCTTGACAGCGGCCATGACGTTGGCCCCGATGGTGAACACCCCGTGATTCTTCATAAGAATGGCGGGGCTATCGCCAATGGCGCGGACGACCTCCTGCCCGATCTCCTCGCCGCCGATCTTGGCATAGGCGCCGAGGGGGATGGGGCCGCCGAACTCGTCCGCGATGGCCGTCAGATAGACGGGGATGGGTTGGCCCGCTGCGGCAAACGCAGTGGCAAACGTGGAATGCGTATGCGTCACGCCCATGACGTCGGCTCGGTTGCGATAGATAACCAGATGCGTGGGCGCATCCACCGATGGCTTCAGGTTGCCTTCGACCATGGTACCCTCAAGGTCGAGCACGGCCATGCTTTCTGGGGTGAGCTCATCATAGGGCACGCCGCTGGGTTTGATCACAACGAGGCCGCTCGATGCATCGCGGCCACTGACGTTGCCGCTGGTCCAGGCCACGAGGCCTTCGCGTAGCAGCCTTTGGTTGGCTTTGCATACAGTTTCCTTGAGCGATTCCAGCATAGTGTTCCTCCACGCGAGCGACCATAGAACTAGATCCTCGGCGGCGCCGTGTGCGCCGATGCGGGCTGTGGCCCCCAAAGATCTACACCGTTGAGAGAGGCCAGCCAGAGAGCAATCAGCGCGCTACAGACCGCAAGGATGGCGTTGACGATCTCGGCAAAAGGCAGCCCTGCCAGCGTCGCTACGCCGGGAACGATGACGGCGACGCCGAGGTGGTAAAACAGCGCGTA
>JBNGEB010000010.1:0-2067 GCA_049975585.1 Anaerolineae bacterium | reverse complement strand
GGGCCACCAGCACCGACCAAGCGAGTTGGTGCAGCACGCTAAAGGCACGGTCGAGGGCGATCCACAGGGGCTGATCCCAGCGCGTGGCCGCAAGGCTCGCGAGGGTGCTTACGAGTTCGTCTTGGGGGGCGGCGCCCAGCGAACGCAGCAGAGACGCGATGTCCACGCTGCGCAGGAGCAGGTACAGCGTGAGATGCATGAAGGTTAGGCCCGCGATGAGGAGAGATGTCTCGATGGCGGCGTGGCCAAGGCCGGACATCAAGGCTTCTGGGGGGTTGAGCTCAAGCCCGAATTGGGGAAAGAGCCAGCGAAAGCCAAGCCAGCGTCCGCCTTCCTCCAACATCGCTCCCGCGCCAGCCATCATCACCAGCCAGAAAAAGCTGCTTGTAGGGTCTTGTATCTGCGAGCCTACCGCTTGATCCAGATAGGTGCTCAAAGGTTGCCACGTCAGCAGGTTAAAGGTGCCAAAGATGACAGCGCCAAGGAGGAACGCTCGCCAGGATCCGCCAATGCGCCGTCGCAAGCCGATGGCCAGCCCCACCGGGGCGAGAACCTGAAAGCTCAACGAGAGGAGGAACGCAACGATGGTGATGACCAAGGCCTAGGACTCCCAGACTGGACTGACACCCTTTGACCCTCACATTATACGGTGCTGACACACCGAGGGCCAACGTCCCGTGCGCGCGGGGCTGCAGCTCTGGGGCGGTTTCCGTGCACCGTGCATGCCATGCTATAATAGGTGAACAAGCGGGGAAGATACCAGAGGTGGCCAATGGGAGACAGAACCCGACTCATCTTCTGGATCGACATGGCGGTTCTGTGCACGGTGGCCATCTTGGTGCTGGCGGGGCAGTGGGACTTTGTCGTTGCCCTGATGGTGGGGTTGGTGGTGCTGAACTACTTTGACCGGTGGCGCTCGCGGCGAAGGCGCGAATGAGAGGGCTCGCGCGAGAGGCAGCCAGCGGCGATGCAAGGCGGACCATGCGGCCGAGGCGTTCGCTTCGCTGGCTTGCGTACTGGGGGCCTCCTCTGGCATGGTCGGTAGGCTTGTACCTGGCGTCTGCTCAGCCAGCCCTTCCTCGTCCAGGCGAGGCCGTGGGCATTTCCGATGACGTGGTCAACTACACAACGCATGCCCTTAGCTACGGAGTGCTCGCCTGGTTGGTCTGGCGCCCTCTCGCGCGGCAAGTATGGGCTGGGTCGGACCTGGTCATTGCCTTTCCAGAGGTGACGGCGGGCTTCTATGCCGTGTTCTACAGCATCGGCGATGAGGTCCATCAGGCCTTTGTGCCGGGCCGGACTGCTTCTGGGTGGGATGTGTTGGCGGACGTCTTGGGATCGCTTGCCGTCTTGGGAATCCTTGGCGCGACGCGCCTGTGGAATCGGCGAATGGTCTCGAAAGTGTGAGCGATATGGCAGCGGTCGAGGAACGACAGCAGCAAACCGATGATTGGTCACAGTACGCGAGCGATCTGGTCCGTGAGATCAGCTCGCTGCATCCGCATGCCGTGGAGGATGTGCAGCGAGCCATCGCGTTTGCGCAAGAGGCGCATGCGGGTCAAGTTCGCGAGTCGGGCGATCCCTACATCGTCCATCCTCTTGAGGTGGCCGCCATCCTCACCGATCTCCAGATGGACGCGTCGTCTATCACGGCCGCCCTGCTGCATGACACCCTAGAGGACTGCGGTGTGTCGCTAGAAACGATTGAGAGCGAGTTCGGCACCACGGTAGCGCATCTGGTGGATGGCGTTACCAAGCTGCGGCGCATCAAGCAAAAGAGCAACGTGGACCGCCAGGACTTGGCAGCTGATCAGGCTGCCAATCTCCGCAAGATGTTCCTGGCTATGGTGGACGATATCCGCGTCGTGATCATCAAGCTTGCGGATCGCCTCCACAATATGCGGACTCTGCAGTATATCGCGCCGGAAAAGCAGCAGCGCAAGGCGCGCGAGACGCTCGATATCTTTGCTCCCTTGGCCAACCGGTTGGGTATCTGGCAGCTCAAGTGGCAATTGGAGGATCTCTCCTTCCGCTTCCTGGACGAGCAGGCCTACCGGGACATCGCCC
>JBNGEB010000009.1:20159-25925 GCA_049975585.1 Anaerolineae bacterium | reverse complement strand
AGATCACGGTGTTTGCGGACCGATCCTTTACCTTCGAGACCAAGACGCCGCCTGCCAAGGACCTGCTTCTCAGGGCCGCAGGTGTGCCCAAGGGTTCGGGCGAACCAAATATGGAGAAGGTTGGCCGCGTCAACCGCGATCAGGTCCGTGAGATTGCTCAGATGAAGATGAAGGACCTCAACGCCGTCGATATCGAGGGTGCGATGCGCCAAATTGAGGGAACCGCCCGGAGTATGGGCATCATTGTGACCGACTAGCGTCCGCCAGGCGGACGTATAGCGTGGGAGGGAGGCCCAAGCGCCTTCCGTCTGTACCACAAGGAGTGCAAACTAGCATGGGTAAGCATGGCAAGCGATACCTAGATCTCCGCGAGAAGGTCGATCGCACGCGCGACTATGAGCCGCGCGAGGCGATGGACCTTGTCAGGAGCTTTAACTCGGCCAAGTTCGACGAGACGGTAGAGCTCCACCTACGAATGAACGTTGACCCGCGCCGAGCCGACCAGGCGCTGCGTGGTATCATCAGCCTACCAGAAGGCACCGGCAAAAAGGTCACCATTCTCGTCTTTGCCGAGGGCGAAGAGGCCAATGCCGCGCGTCAGGCCGGCGCGGACTATGTGGGGACGGACGAGTTCATCGAAAAGATCCAGGATGGCTGGACTGAGTTCGATATCGCGGTTGCCGTCCCGCAAGTTATGGGTAAGATTGGCCGCTTGGGACGCATTCTGGGTCCGCGCGGGCTGATGCCAAGCCCCAAATCGGGCACCTTGGTGCAGCCCGACAACATCGCCGAGACGATCCAGCAGCTACGCCAAGGCCGGGTAGAGTACCGGATCGACCGCTCGGCAAACCTGCACATCCCCATCGGCAAGGCCACCTTTGACACGGACCAGTTGATGAACAATCTCCTGGCAGTGGCCGACACGATCTGGCGCGCTCGACCTGCGACTGTCAAGGGCCAGTATGTACGTCGGGCAACCTTGTGCACCACCATGAGCCCTGGCGTTCGCGTCAATGTGCGGTCCCTCGCGGACATGCGCACAAGCTAGCGATCCATCAACAAACGCATACGTGCCCGAGACAGCAGGTGCGCACCGCGCTTAATGGATGGCCTGCCGAGGCAACGGCTTTCGCTCCGTCGCGGCATCGCCGCGCTGGCAGGATGGGCCCTTGTCTCAGGAAGGCAAGGGCCTATTTTTGTGAGGTAAGGAGGTAAGGTTCCTTGGCACTATCAAGAGAAAAGAAAGAAGAGCTTCTAGACCAGTATCAGAAGGAGCTGGCAAGGGCAGAGGCCCTCATCTGGGGACACAACCTGGGCTTGACCGTCGAGGACGCCGAGGAGCTGCGCCACGGCCTACGTGAGGCAGGCTCGAAAGCCATGGTGGTCAAGAACACCTTGATGCGCATGGCGCTCGAACAAAGCGACCTGCCCTGGGATCCAGAGATGATGCAGGGCGCCAACGTCGTGACCTTTGCTTCCGGAGACCTGGGACAGGCAGCCAAGGCAACGGTCGAGTTTGCACGGAGCCATGACAGGGTGTTCGCCATCAAGGGCGGCATCCTGGCTGGTGACCTCGTGGACACGCAGCAGATCCAGAGCCTGGCAGATCTGCCGTCTCGCGACCAGCTCCTCGCTCAAGTCGTGGGAGGCATCCAGGCCCCGATCAGTGGCCTGGTAGGGGTGCTCTCGGGCGTCATGAGAGGCCTCGTGACCGTGCTCCACGGCCGCCAGGAGCAGCTCGAAAGCTCAGCAGGCTAGCCCTGCTGGCCGGAACATCACATCGAAAGCGATCCGAAGAATGGAGGATTCAAGGTGACAAAGGAAGAATTGATCGAGGCTATCAGCAGCATGACAGTGCTCGAGCTGGCCGAACTCGTCAAGGCGCTTGAGGAAAAGTTCGGCGTCAGCGCGGCCGCGCCCGTGGCCATGGCCGCGGTGGCAGCCGCCCCCGGCGCAGCCGCCGAGGAAGAAGAGGAGCAGACCGAGTTCACGGTGATGCTCGAAGAGATCGGCGACCAGAAGATCCAGGTCATCAAGGCCGTCCGCGAGCTCACCACGTTGGGACTGCGCGAGGCCAAAGAAGTCGTGGACAGCGCGCCCTCGGAGATCCTCAAGGATGTTTCCAAGGAGCAGGCCGAGGCTGCCAAGGAAAAGATCGAAGCCGCTGGCGCCAAGGTCGCTATCAAGTAGCGGTGGATCTATCGGGACGCAAAGAAGGGGATCGCCAGATGGCGATCCCCCTCTTTCCATGGGCAGGATAGGACTCGAACCTACGACCTCCACGATGTCAACGTGGCGCTCTAACCAACTGGGCTACCTGCCCTCACTGTGCCCTCATTATAGCGAATCATCGTACCCGTGCAAGTTACCACCTCGATCCGAAAGGCTCGTACCGTAAAACACGAGCACTTGAACGGGTAGGTCGCAGGTGCTATACTAGGATCGAGCTCACTAAGATAGAACAATGGATCCATGGCATGGTACTCACAGTAGAGTTCCTCGGACACGCGCGACGGCTGGCAGGATGCAAATCCCGCGAGCTGGAGGTGGGCAACGACGCCACCTATGGTGACCTGTTGCGTGCGCTGACCCGCGTTTGCTCCTCGCTATCTGGCGAGATCATCGACCCCGATCGCGGCACCCTCACTCCTGCCTACTCTCTGCTGCGGGAAAACCTGAGCCCCATCCGGGACCTCCAAGAGCAACCAGTGCATGGGGAGCGCGTAACCCTGATGTTTGTGGAAGCAGGAGGCTGAGCGTGTACTCTTATACGGGCAAGATCCTTCACATTGACTTGAGCACACAGACCACGTCAGTGCAGACCGTCGATGCCGACTATCTGAAAAAGTACATCGGCGGCGTCGGCCTAGCCACGCGCCTGGCATGGGAGAACGTCAAACCCGGCTGCGATCCCCTTGGCCCCGACAATGCTATGTGCTTTGCATGCAGCGTCTTTGCCGGCACCACTTTTCCCGTCGGTACCAAGCACTCGGTAGCGTCTAAATCCCCGCTGACGGGCTGCATTGGAGACTCGCTATCGGGCAGCCACTTCTCCGAGATGCTCCGCCGAGCCGGATGGGACGGTATCGTCTTCAAGGGCCAATCTCCCGAATGGGTGGTCGTGTTCATCGACGATGACGAGGTCAGCTTCCTTGATGCCTCGCCATACATGGGCATGGGCTGTGTCAAGACGCAGACAGCCATCCGAGAAAAGTTCGGTGACGAGAATGTGCGCATCACCTCCATAGGGCCAGCGGGCGAACACCTGGTGCGCTTTGCCATGATGGACAACGACGGTCGCCAGATCGGGCGCACCGGCAATGGCACCGTCATGGGTTCCAAGCGCATGAAAGCCATCGCCATCCGCGGCTCCCACCCCATCCGCGTCGCTGATATGGAGGGCGTCCTCCGCGAAACGCACAAGTTGATCGAGCGCAGCAAAGGACCAGGCACCCTCAAATACCGCACACTGGGAACGCCCGCCAATGTGCTCACCATGCAAAAGCTGGGCGTGCTCCCCACGCGCAACTTTCGCGAGACGGTCTTTGAGCACGCCGAGAAGGTCAGCGGCGAATACATGGCCGAGCATTATACGGTCAAGAAGGTCGGCTGCGTAGGCTGCTCCATTGGCTGCGAGCAGTGGGCCGAGGTCAAGGAGGGCAAGTACAAGGGCGCCATTGCGGGCGTTGACTATGAGCCGCTCTTCTCGCTCGGGCCCAACTGCGGCATCGGCGAACTGCCCTCCATCATCCGGATGGTGGAGATCTGCGACGATCTCGGTATGGACGCGATGAGTAGCGGTGTCGTCCTGAGCTGGGCCATGGAGTGCTTTGAGCGCGGCATCTTTACCAAGGAGGATATGGACGGTCTCGAGCCCCGCTTTGGGAATGACGAGGCGGCTGTCGCCCTTTTGCAAAAGATCGCCTATCGTGAGGGCATCGGTGACCTGCTGGCCGAGGGCGTCAAACGAGCCTCTGAGCAAGTAGGCCAGGGCAGCGAACACTTTGCTATGCACTCCAAAGGATTGGAGCTGCCCGGCTATGACGTGCGCAGCTTGAAGACCTTTGCCATGGGGCTTGCGGTCGGAACGCGCGGTGCCTGCCACAACCGGTCCCTGGCCTACGAGGCGGATGTGAAGGGACAGGTAGACCGCTTTGTGGCGGAACCCAGCCGAGGCAAGGTGGCGAGGGACAAGGAAGACTTTGCCTGCATTCTCGACTGCCTCGTCATCTGCAAGTTCCTGCGCAACTGCTTTGACGATTTCTATGAGCAAGTGGCCCATATCTACACGCTGGTGACCGGCATCCCCATGACAGCAGAAGAACTCAAGCTCGTCGGCGAGCGCGTGTGGAATCTAAAAAAAGCATTCAACATCCGCGAGGGATGGACCAAAGAGGACGACTGGCTGCCCGCGCGGGTGCTGGAGGACCCAGTACCCTCTGGGCCCGCCAAGGGCTATGTCATCACGGCTGACGAACTGCGCATGGAGATCGACGCCTACTATAAGGCACGCGGCTGGACGGCAGATGGGCTGATCCCCAAGTCCAAGCTCCAGGAGCTTGGACTGGACGACGTGGCGGAAGTCGTCGGGGTCGAGGAGCCAGAAGTCACCGCTGTCATGTCTGCCGAGGAGGTCGGCTAGATGGCCAAGATTGGCTATGAGCATATCGTCTGTGACCCCGCCGAGTGCATCGGCTGTCATTTGTGCGAGTATGCATGCTCGGCTACCAAGCACGGCAGCTTCGATAGCAGCCTCTCGCTCATTCGGGTTGTACGCATCGAGCCCATCATTATGGCCGCCATCAGTTGCCGCCTGTGCGAGGATGCCCCTTGCATATTGGCCTGCCCTGTCAACGCGCTGTCGCGCTCTGAGGAGAACGGCAGCATCCTGGTCGATGAGGACCTCTGTGACGGTTGCGGCTGGTGCGTCGAGGCCTGCGAGTTTGGCGCCGTCGTCTTGAACCCAGTGACGAACAAGGCCGAGATCTGCGACCTTTGCGCCGATCTTGAGGAAGGCCCGGCCTGCGTGCGCTTCTGCCCCAAAGAGGCGCTGTCGCTGTCCACCCCAGAAGTACTTCGGCAACACGCACGTCACGATATCGTCGCGAGGCTCTACGAGGAACTGATGTAGCCACCGCGTGCTGACAACGCACTAGCCCGCGGGCTGTGCGTTGTCGTATGCCAGAGGCAAGCAAGAGGAGCCGTGAATGGAACACAACGAGGAGCTTCGCATCGGCGTCTATGTGTGTAGCTGCGGCTCGAACATCGGCGGCGTCATTGACCCCGCCGATGTGGCCGAGTACGCTGCACACCTGCCCGGTGTGGTCGTGGCCCGCGACAACCTCTATATGTGCGGCGACCCCGGCCAGAACCTGATCCAGGAGGACATCCGTCAGCACAAACTCAACCGGGTCGTCGTGGCAGCGTGTAGCACGCGGATGCATGAACCAACCTTCCGTGCCTGCGTATCCGAGGCAGGACTCAATCCCTTCCTCATGGAGATGGCCAACATCCGTGAGCAGGTCACCTGGGTACACGCGGATGATCCCGAGGCCTCTCTCGTCAAGGCCAAGGAGCTGGTGGCAGCAGCCGTCGCCAAGGTCAGCGCTGCCGAGCCGCTCGAGCCCATCAGGGTACCCGTCACCAAAGCGGCCATGGTCGTCGGTGGCGGCGTGGCGGGCATTAGCGCCGCGCTGGACCTCGCGGACATGGGAACGCTAACCTACTTGGTGGAGAAAGAGCTTTCCATCGGGGGCGTCATGGCGC
>JBNGEB010000009.1:0-20149 GCA_049975585.1 Anaerolineae bacterium | reverse complement strand
CCATGGACTGTTCGATTTGAATTCTCGCACCCAAGATGGTTGACGCGGCGCGTCATCCCAACATCACGATTCTGAGCAATACAGAAGTCGAGCAGGTGGATGGATACATCGGCAACTTTTCGGTGAACCTCGTCACCAAGCCGAGATACGTGATCGCTGACCGATGCAACGGCTGCGGCGCTTGCGCAGAGGTCTGTCCCATCGAAATCCCCAATCCCTTTGAGCTGGACATCGCCCCTCGCAAAGCCATCGACGTTCCGCATGGGCAAGCCGTACCGTTGATCTATGCGATAGACATGGATCACTGCATCCAGTGCTACAAATGCGTCACCGCTTGCGGCAAGCTTGACGCCATCGACTTTTCGCAGCAGCCTGAGGAGTTCAACCTCGACATCGGCACCATCGTCGTTGCTACGGGCTTTGCTTCCTTCGATCCGACGGTCATTCCCGAGTATGGCTATGGCCGCTATCCGAACGTGATCACGGCTATGGAGTTGGAGCGGCTGGCCAACTCGGCCGGGCCTACCGTCGGTCGCCTGGTCCGACCCAGCGATGGCAAGAGGCCCAAGAGCCTGGCCATCATCCAGTGCGTCGGCTCTCGCGACAAGCGGTTCAACGAATACTGCAGTGGCTTCTGCTGCATGTACGCCATCAAGAATGCGATCCTGCTCAAGCAGATGTACCACGACATCGATATCACCATCTTTTACATCGACATACGCACCCCGGGCAAGGGCTATGACGAATTCTACCAGCGAGCCCGCGAGTCCGGCATACGCTTCATCCAGGGGCGGCCTTCGCTAGTGAGCGAGGACCCCGAAACAGGGAATCTCATCATAGAGGCTGAGGATCGCGCCTTGGGACAGGTTATCGAGGTCGAGGCGGAGATGGTCATGCTCTCTGCGGCAGCGATCCCGCAGCCTGATGCCGAGGACCTCGCCAACAAGCTGACGCTTGCTCGCAGCCCTAGTGGCTTTTTCATGGAGTACCATCCCAAGCTGCGCCCGGTGGATGCCCCTACCGATGGCATCTATCTTGCTGGGGCAGCGCAGGGCCCCAAGGACATCCCCGCCAGCGTAGCGCAAGGCAGCGCGGCGGCATCCCGGGCCGCGCGAGTCCTCTCGCAGGATACCTGGGAGATCGAGCCCATCGTGGCAGAGGTGGATCCAACGCTCTGCATTAGCGCCCAAGGCAAGCGATGCGGCGTCTGCGCCCGCGCCTGCCCCTATGGCGCCATCGTGGTGGAGCAAGGCAAGCCGGCACAGATCATGACGGCCAAATGCCACGGATGCGGCGGCTGCGTCGCCGAGTGCCCGCACAACGCCATCCAGCAGCATCACTTCACCGATGCCCAGCTACTGGCCCAGATCAAGGCGCTGCTGCAGGATCGTCCCGAGGAAAAGATCCTGGCCTTCATGTGCAACTGGTGCAGCTACGCCGGCGCCGATACGGCCGGCACCAGTCACTTTTCCTATCCGCCCAGTTCTCGTGGCATCCGCGTGATGTGCTGTGCGCGCACCGACGACAAGTTCGTGCTAGAGGCCTTTCGCCGCGGTGCTGGCATGGTGCTAGTCTCGGGCTGCCACCCGCAGGACTGCCACTATATCACGGGGCAGCAGGTCGGAGCGCGTCGCTTTGAGAGGCTGCGCTCTACTCTAGAGCGCATGGGCATCGATGCGCAACGCTTCCGCGTGGAGTGGATCTCGGCCGCCGAGGGCGAAAAGTACGCCCGCGTCATCACCGAGATGCACGAGGTCCTGTCTGCCTATGACCCCGCCGTGATCAAGCAGCAGAACCGCGAGGCGGCGCCCCAGATCGCGCGTCGCCTGCGCAAGTGGGGCGAGGACCCGCGCCTCGATAGCATCTTTGAGGACTTGCCCCTCTTCCAGGAGGTAGCCGAGTGATGGCCGTCCAGACCCAGCTCGATACACACTTTACCGACGAGGTGATGGCGCGGCCCGGCGGCGAGCATCTGCTCACCTGCATGGCATGTGGCACTTGCGCATCTATCTGCCTTGTCCGTCGGTTCCACCCGGCTTTTAATCCGCGCCGCGTGTTGCACCAGGTCGCGCTAGGGATGCGCGAGGTCGTCCTATCGAGCGAAGAGATCTGGCTATGCTCCGCGTGTGATGCCTGCTACTCGCGCTGCCCCCAGAAGATACACATCTCTGAGGTGATGGGCGCGCTGCGCGACATCGCCATCGACGAAGGTTATGAGGCCCCTGGGCCCTTTCCCATAGTCGATCGCACCCTATGCTCTGGCTGCGCCGCCTGCGCCCGGGCTTGCCCCTACGAGGCCATCCGACTGGCACCCGACCAGGACGATCCGTCCAGACAGACCGCTCATGTGGACAAGACGCGCTGCCTGCACTGTGGATTGTGCGTCGCCACCTGTCCGTCCGGTGCCATCGCCCTTGAGGAAGTGAACGAACAGGAGGTCCTACCACGCGTAAGCGCTGGCGGCTGGCTGGATCAACCCGGTCGTCTGGCAGGGGGGACAAAGCCGCGCTGCTTGGCCTTTGTCTGCCAGTGGAGCGTGCGTTCCAATGCCGCTTGGGCTCGCGCTGAGCGTTTTGGCGATCAGGTGCGCCTGGTACGTCTGCCCTGCTCTGGCCGCGTGGACCCCGCGGTGATTCTCTGGGCCTTGAGCAAGGGTGTCGATGGCGTGCTGATCGTCGGCTGCGATGACGACGAGTGCCACTACCAGCGCGGAACCTTCGCAGGGCGAAGCAAGGTGTACCTGCTCCAAGAGATGCTCGCGACGATGGGCTACCAGCCGGAACGCGTGCGCTTCTCACGTCAGAGCATCTACGAGCGCTTTGGCCTCGAGCGCAGCATCGAGGACATGCTACAGACTCTTGGCCAGTTGCCAGTACCGCTTGCCGAACATGCCGTCTAGCGCAGGGGGAACGTCCTTCCATGCAAAAGCTGAGACTAGCCGTCCATTGGGCCTCGAGCTGTGGCGGCTGTGATATCGCACTCGTCGAGCTGGGCGAGCATCTCGTGGAACTCGCGCAGGTCGCCGACATTGTCTTCTGGCCCTGTGCCACCGATCACAAGTATGCCGAGGTCGAGGCCATGGAGGACAATAGCATCGACCTGACGCTGTTCAACGGCGCCATCCGCACGGACCACGATCGCCACATGGCGCATCTGCTTCGGGCCAAGTCTCGCATCCTGGTTGCTTTCGGGTCCTGTGCGACCGAGGGATGCATCCCGAGCTTGAGCAACATCCGCGGTGCAGCCTATGCGCTGCAGCGTGCCACTGCCGATGAGCTCTCGACGGTGAACCCGAAGGGGATCATCCCTTGCACCGACTATCAGGCGCCCGAAGGCAGCCTCCCATTGCCCGCGCTAGAGACGCGCGTCCGGGCCTTGAATCAGATAGTGCCCGTTGACTATGGCGTTCCGGGCTGTCCACCAAACCATGACCAGGTCTGGAAGGCCATCTCGCAGATCGTCTCTGGCAATCTCCCGACGCGAGGGAGCACGCTTGGCGCAGATCCGCGGACTGTCTGCGATCAGTGCCCGCGCAAGCGTACGGGCAAGATTCGCGTCAGCCGGTTTCTTCGCGTTCACGAAGGAGAGCCAGATCCTGACATCTGCCTGTTGGAGCAGGGCTACATCTGCGCTGGGCCAGCAACGCGCGCGGGCTGTGGGGCTCTCTGCATTGGCGCCAACATGCCCTGCCGCGGCTGCTATGGCCCACCGGAGGGCGTGCTGGACCAGGGCGCGGCTCTGCTCAGCGCCGTGGTAGCGGGGCTGGAGGGCAGGTCCGATGCGGAAATCCGCGCCGTGCTGGACACCATCGCAGACCCCGTGGGCACATTCTACCGATTCTCGCTCGCCGGATCGATTCTGCACACGCTCGGCTCGGAGGACGGCGATACCCTAGCACAGTCGTGCAGCGTGAGGCCGGAGGAACAGCCGTGAAACGCATCACCATCGATCCCATCACCCGTCTCGAGGGCCATGGAAAGATCACCATCTTTCTCGACGAGCAAGGGGACGTGGCCAACGCCTACTTCCAAGTGCCCGAGTTCCGAGGCTTTGAGGCGTTCTGCGAGGGACGCCCGGTTGAGGAGATGCCTCGCATCACGCAGCGCATCTGTGGCGTCTGCCCGATGGCCCACCACATGGCATCCGTCAAGGCAGCCGACGCCGTGTTCGGCGTCGAGCCGCCTCCCGCCGCTGTGCGCATCCGCGAGCTAACCTACAACGCCTTTGTCTCGGGCGACCACGCCACGCATTTCTATGTGCTGGCCGGGCCCGACTTTATCGTCGGCCCGGATGCCGATCCCGCCGAGCGCAGTATTCTGGGCCTCATCGGCCAAGTCGGTCTGACCATGGGCCGCCGGGTGATACAGCACCTGCAAGAGACCCACGAGGTCGTCGCGCTCCTGGGAGGTCGCTACGTGCACCCGGTCATGGCAATTCCGGGTGGCGTCTCCAAGGCCGTGACGCCCGAGATCCAAGAGAGGCTGATCGAGATCGGCGAGCATCTGGTCGAATTTGGCCTGTTCTCGCTGGAGCTATGGCGCAATACGGTCTTGGCCAATCCCAGATACGCCGAGATGATCGCCAGCGACACCTACTTGCATCGGACCCACAGCATGGGCCTGGTCGACTCTGAGAATCGCGTCAACTTCTACGACGGCGATGTCCGCGTGGTGGACGTGAAGGGTCACGAGATGGCCCGCTACGCCCCGCGCGACTATCGTGACTATGTGGCCGAGCGGGTCGAGCCCTGGACCTATGTCAAGTTTCCCTATCTCAAGCAAGTGGGCTGGCGCGGGTTCGTGGATGGCATGGACAGCGGCGTCTATCGCGCCACCCCCTTATCCCGCCTCAACGTCGCCGACGGCATGGCAACCCCCCGCGCTCAGGAGGCCTACGAGGAGTACATGGAGGCTTTGGGAGGCCCTCCCGTCCACGCGACCTTGGCAACTCACTGGGCAAGGTTGGTTGAGATGCTCTATGCCGGGGAGAGGACTCTGGAGTTGGCGCGCCATCCCGAGTTGACCGACCCGAACATACGCGTCATCCCCGACGGCGTCGTCGGCGAGGGCATCGCGACCGTCGAAGCCCCACGGGGCACGCTAACGCATCACTATATCACCGACGAGCGCGGTATCGTCACCAGAGCGAACCTGATCGTCGGCACCACCAATAACCACGCCGCCATCTGCATGTCCATCAAAAAGGCTGCCCAAGAGCTCATCGGCGGCGGGCGAGAGATCAACCAGGGCCTTCTCAACCAGGTCGAGATGGCTTTCCGGGCCTATGACCCTTGTTTCGCTTGCGCCACCCATGCGTTGCCCGGCGAGATGCCGCTGGAGGTCCGCGTATATGACCACCTAGGGCGGGAGAAGGCGTTTCTGGAGCGCAACACAAACGCTACGGGAACGATGTGTATCCCACGTCAGATGGGAGGTTGATCCGATGCCTACCCGCGGCACTCCCATCAAGCGAGACAGTCAGAGCGAGCTCGTGCTCCTGCGGCCCATGGTCACGCGCCGCTACGAGTTACGGGTTGACCACGAGACGTGCTGCGGCTGCAAGATCTGCTCAACGGCCTGCCCGCGCGAAGCGATCACCCTTTCCGACCCTGTCGTCGAGGACGGTCGCGTAGTCAAGCCGGCGCGCGTCGATATCGATGAAGCCGCATGCAGCTTTTGCGGAGAATGCGTGGTCCTCTGCCCCACGCGGTCCATCGAGATCACCGTCAACGGCCAGCCAGAGATACCCGTCATCAAGGCGGAGGCGTTCCCATATCTGATTCGGCGCAATCGCGTCACCCAGGGCGCGGCCAAGGGCGCTACAGATGCCTCCTTCATCGACGATTGCCCGTCCGGGGCCATCTCGGCCGAGATCACGCGCGACGAGCAAGGCGATATCGTCGCCATTCGAGGTGTGCGGGTGGACAAGGGCGTTTGCATGGCTTGCTCGCGATGCATGCACATGGGGCCACAGGGGCTCTTTGCCGTTACCAAGCCGTACGAAGGCCTCGCCTCCGTGGATGCCTCACAATGCCCTGAGGGATGCCAAGCTTGCGTGGACGTTTGCCCGTCCCACGCGATCACGTATGATGGCACACGCGTATGGCTAGACCAACGATTCTGCTTGTTCTGTGAGGCGTGCACGCGCGTGTGCCCGGTCGAGGACGCGCTCATCATTGAGCGACGGCGCATCAACCATACACCCATCGATTCCGGCGCCTGGACCAAGGCCCTCTCGGAGCTCGTATCGACCAATGCGGTCGCCCGCGAGTTCGACATCAAGGGCCAAGGAAAGCGCCGTCGCCTCATCCTCGGCAACGAAGCCTAGGCGAGACACCTTGCTCTCACCATAGGAGCCATCCGTTCACACGTGACCGGACGGTCGTTTCCGCACGAGGTAGCCCATGCCACTGCTTACTGATCTAGCTGCTGCGCTCCCCAACGCCGATCACCACCACACGACCGGCGTGAAGATCAGGGAGATCACCTGCGATTCCCGCCAAGTAGAGCCGGGAGACTTGTTCGTGGCGGTGCCAGGCGTCTCAGTAGATGGGCACGACTATATCCCCCAAGCGCTAAGCGCGGGCGCGGCGGCTGTCGTGGCGGAGCGCCGCCTGCCAGCCCTTGAGGGCGTGCCCACCATCCTGGTCCCCAACGCGCGGGAAGCCGAAGCCTACCTGCACGCCGCGCTGCGAGGATTCCCCGCGACCAAGGTGCGCATGGTGGGCGTGACCGGAACGGAAGGGAAGACGACGACGGTGCGGCTCTTGAGCCGCATCTTTGAGGCCGCGGGAGAGACGGTCGGCAGCATTGACACGGTAGCGGCCATCATCGCCGGGCGAGAAACGGCCACCGGCGCCCATACCACCACGCCCGACGCCCCCGACATGCAGCGATTGCTGGATAAGATGGTCTCAGAGGGGGTCACAACGGCGGTTATCGAGGCGACCTCGCACGGCCTGGCCATGCATCGGGTCACCGCGTGCGCCTTTGACGCGGCGGTTGTCACCAATGTCACGCACGATCACCTGAACTACCACGGATCCTGGCAAGCCTATCTAGACGCCAAGGCCATGCTCTTCGAGGGCCTAGCCACCTCTCCCCACAAGACGGGCATACCCAAGGTAGCCATTACCAACGCCGATGACGCTTCCTTTGAGCGGCTGCGCACGGTGCAGGCCGACATCCACATGAGTTACGGACTGGATCACGTCGCCGACGTCACCGCAGAGGGAATCCAATCGACCGAGAGTGGGCTGCACCTTGTAACAAAGGGGCCAGGTGGACGGCGCGTCCAGCTGCAATCGCCGCTAGTAGGCACCTTTAACGTCTACAATATCTTGGCAGCCGTCGCGCTGGCCTGGGCTTGGGACCTGAACGACGAAGCCATCCAGGAGGGGGTAGCTTCCTTCCATGGCGCCATCGGCCGCATGGAGCGGATCATGCGAGGCCAGCCGTTCGAGGTCTATATCGACTTTGCCCACACGCCCAACGCGCTACAGCGAGCGTTGACATCTCTGCGCGAGACAACCCGTGGCAAGCTGTGGGTCGTCTTTGGCTGCGCGGGCTTGCGCGATCGCGCCAAACGTCCCCTCATGGGACGTATCGCGGCGGAGATCGCGGACAGCGTCGTGCTCACTGCAGAGGATCCCCGCACCGAATCGGTGGAGGCCATCATCGAAGAGATCGCACGGGGCGCCGAGGAAGTCGGCTACGAGGAAGGCGCTGGCTACTGGAGGATTCCCGATCGCGCTCAAGCCATCGCTTTCGCCTTGGGACAGGCGGCCGTGGGCGATACCGTGGTTGTCACCGGCAAAGGCCATGAGCCGACCATGTGCTATGGCACCACCGAGCATCCATGGAGCGATCACGCCGCCGTGGACGAGGCGCTCGCCGACCTAGGGTACGGCTAGGGACGGCGGCCCCGAATCACGATCATGCCAGGCTGGATGTCCACGCTCAGCACCTCGACGTCCTCGACAGGAATAGGGATGCCCTGCCCCTCTGTTGCTTGATCGATCGCCTCTTCAAGCGCCGCCTGAGCGAGTCTTCGCCCAAAGCCCGATATGGACTCGTCCAGAGCGAGTGAGATGACGCGCGCATAGACCTGGCCTTCGCTCACATAGGGTTCCGCCACTACCGTCACGCCAAAGTCTAGCCCCGTCTCGGATTCGCTCACCTGCAAACCGACGCGAATGACGCCTTCGCCCAGCGTGACATTCTCTAGGCCCACCGTGACGGTGTCTTGGCTGAGAGACTGGTCCGCCAGCATGTCCAAGATGTCGTCCTCGGTCAGCTCAATGGTAAAGGTCCCGGGCTCATCGGTGCCGCGCGGGGTTGCCTCCTTCATGGGGGCGGGCGTCGCTTCCACCGCCTTTGTGGCCATGGCAGGCGTCCGGTCGGCGAGCATCTCGCGCGCTCCCAACAAACGTTGCGCCAGATCGGAACAGAAGCATGCCGAGGTCACCAGCCAGGCCATCAGTAGAAGCGAGAGCAACGTGGCCTTGCGCAGTCTGACGTTCATGGAGCCTCCTATGGCGACGGCGTTCCTGTAGCTAGCTGGCCAGCACCTGCTCCGGTGGCACATAGTCGATGCCAAGCGCCTCCGCAACTGCGGCGTGGGCAAGGTGGCCCTTATGCGTGTTGAGGCCGCGGCGCAGGGCAGCATCCTCTTGCATAGCACGCGTGACTCCCAGATCGGCAACCTTCTGGATATATGGCAACGTGGCGTTAGAGAGCGCGTAGGTGGACGTGCGAGGGACTGCGCCGGGCATGTTCGGCACAGCATAGTGGATAACGCCATACTTCTGGTAGATCGGCTGGCTGTGGCTGGTAGGATGCACCGTCTCGATACAACCGCCCTGGTCCACGGCCACATCGATGACCACCGAACCCGGTGCCATGGTGGCTACCTGCTGCTCCGTCACTAGGACGGGAGCCTTGGCGCCAGGCAGAAGCACAGCCCCAATCAGCACCTCTGCGCGCCGGACGGCCTCGGTGATGTTGCGCTTGTTGGAAGCCATGGTGGTCAGCCGTCCGTGCAACACGTCGTCGAGGTAGCGAAGTCTATCGATGTTGATATCGATCACGGTCACGCGCGCGCCCATCCCCAGGGCAATCTCTGCGGCATTGGTCCCGACGGTCCCCCCGCCGATGATGACCACGCTGGCAGGCCGCACGCCTGCAACGCCACCCAGGAGGATGCCACGGCCGCCCTCGGACTCTTCGAGATAGTGCGCACCGATTTGGACGGCCATACGCCCTGCGACCTCGCTCATAGGCGTGAGCAGAGGCAGCGACCCTCTCTCCACCTGCACCGTCTCGTAGGCGACGGCCGTCACCTGATGGTCTAGCAGTTGCTTGGCAAGTTCGGGCTCTGCCGCCAAGTGCAAGTACGTAAAGATGACCAACCCGGGACGGAGATACGGGTATTCGGCCGGCAATGGCTCTTTGACCTTGACCACCATCTCCGCATCGCCATACACATCGGCTGCGGATGGCACAATGGACGCGCCAGCCTCCATATACTGCTCGTCAGTGAAGCCGCTGCCAACGCCAGCTCCTGCCTCTACCAGAAGCTTGTGGCCATGGTGGGTCAGAGTCTCCGCACCGCCCGGCGTGATCGCCACCCGATACTCTCGATCCTTGATCTCCTTGGGCACACCGATGATCATTCTTGAACCACCTTTGGCTAGGGGGTCACGACGACCCGCTCTCGAGAACCGCATCGTCCCCGACATTGACGAAACGAATATCGCCTCTCAGAATCGCGTGCCGTCCCACCAGGCTGTTGGCAAGTACCTGGCGCGAGACGATAGCCCCCGTCTCGATGACCGCATCGCGAACGACCGAGTCCTCGACTCTTGCGCCGTTGCCGACGCTCACGTAGGGTCCAACCACGGACCGCCTAATGACGGCACCATCAGCCACGTGGACGGGCGGCACCAGAATCGCATCCTCCACGGGCACCTCTCGATGATGGCCGTGGTCAAGCAGATAGCGTTGGGTGTGGAGCAAAGCTTCGGGCGTGCCACAGTCTTCCCATACAGAGACCGGGCGCGTCACAAAGCGGGCGCCCTCGTCCACCATGATTTGCAGGGCGTCGGCCAGATAGTATTCGCCACCTAGACTCCGTCCGCTGGCCATCAGCGTTTCCGTGGCCCGGATCAGTGCCTCCCCATCTCGCACCCAGTAGGCGCCAATGATGGCTTGGCGATGCTCCATCGTGCTCGGCTTTTCCACAAAGCGCATGATAAAGCCATCCTCCACGACCACGATACCAAAGCGCCTGGGATCCGGCACCTCCTTTGTCCAGATGATACCGTCTTCGCCTTCGCTTCCAAGGTTGCAGATGTCACCTACGAAGAAAGTATCCACGAACACGATGAGCGTCGGCCCCTTCAGCCACTCCTCGGCCAGATGGATGGCGTGGGCTTGCCCCTTGAGCTCCTCTTGCACCACATAGCGGGCAGTGAGCTGGGGGTACTCGGTCTCCATGTACTCCCGGACCTGCTCGCCGAGCCACCCCGTGATGAATATGTAGCTGTCGGGGGATGCGGCCTCAAGCGTATCGAGCACGTGTCCCAAGACCGGCTTGCCCGCCACGCTGACCAGGGGCTTGGGCTTGGACCACGTCTGCGGCCGCATACGCTTGCCATAGCCAGCTAGGGGGAGCACGACTTGCATGGGAGCGTCCTTTCGCGTCGGCACCAACGCGGCGCGTTGGTGCTATCCGTCACCGTCTAGGCAGATTGGCGGCCGCATATGATGCCACGGCGTGGCCTGCTCGAAGGCATGAGCCACGCGCAGGATGGTGGCCTCCTGGAAGGCATCGCCGAGCACTTGTACGCCCACAGGGAGGCCATCGACCAGGCCACACGGTATGGAGATCCCGCACAATCCCGCGAGATTCAGCGACAGCGTGAATACGTCCGCCATATACATCTGGAGCGGGTCATCGACCTTCTCACCGATGCGAAACGCCGTGGTGGGCGTGGTAGGGGCGATAATGGCATCGCAATGCTCGAACGCCTCGGAAAAGTCCTGCTTGATCAGGGTACGCACCTTCTGCGCCTTGAGATAGTAGGCGTCATAGTAGCCGGCCGAAAGCGCATAGGCCCCCAGCATAATGCGGCGCTTGACCTCGGACCCAAAGCCTTGCTCCCGGCTCATGCGGTACGCATCCCAGATGTCCTGGGCTTCTGGGTGACTGAAGCCGAACCGCACTCCATCGTACCGCGCGAGGTTGGCCGACGCCTCTGCAGGGGCCAAGAGATAGTAAACGGGAAGGGCATACTCTGTGTGAGGCAACGAGACCTCCACGATCTCTGCCCCCAAGTCACGCCAGACGTCCAACGCGTCTCGGATGGCGTCGCTGATGGCCGGGTCCACGCCATCCTCGATCAAGTACTCGCGTGCCACCCCGAGGCGCATCCCTTGCACGCCTCCTGCCAGCAGGTCTGCATAAGAAGGTACAGGCTCTTGCGCTGACGTGGCATCCAGGGGATCGTGACCCGCCATCGTCTCCAGAAGAAGCGCGGCGTCTTGCACGGTTGAGGTGAGGACGCCCGCTTGGTCCAACGACGATGCAAAGGCCACCAGGCCGTGCCGGGAGACGCGGCCATAGGTCGGCTTCAGGCCAACCACGCCGCAGAATGCGGCCGGCTGGCGAATGCTCCCCCCGGTATCGGTGCCAAGCGCCGCCAGCGCGGCACCCGCCGCCACGGCCGCCGCGCTGCCCCCGCTGGAGCCACCCGGCACGCGATCCAGGTCCCAGGGGTTGTGCGTCGTCCAAAAACCCGAGTTCTCGGTAGAGGATCCCATAGCAAACTCGTCGGTGTTGGTCTTGCCAAGAGGCACGATGCCCGCCGCTCGCAAGCGAGCGACGACGGTCGCGTCGTACGGCGGCATAAAGCCCTCCAGCATGCGCGAGCCGCACGTCGTGGGCATCCCGCGCGTGCAGAGCACATCCTTGATGGCCAGGGGGATTCCGAGAAGAGGATGGTCTTCGCCCTCAGCGCGGCGGCGATCGGCTTTCTGTGCCACCTCAAGGGCCAGATCAGGAGCGAGGTGGAGGTAGGCCCGGAGCTGAGGCTCCACCTGCTCGATGCGATCGAGAATCTCTCTCGCAAGGGCCACGGACGTCGTACGCCCTGCCTGTAGGGCCGCATGTCTCTCTGCGATGGTATGGCGACAGGCGCACACGTGACGTGTCCTTTCCTTCGTGCAGGATACTAGACCCTACTTTTCCAAGACTGGCTTGACCCGGATAAAGCCATCGCTGGTGTCGGGCGCGTTGGCAAGGGCATCGGACGTCGAGAACCACTTGCGCACCCGATCCTCGCGGAACACGTTGCGCTGCCCGGTCACGTGGGCCGTCGGGGGGATGTCGTCCGTGTTCAGCTTGTTCAACTTGGCCATGGCGTCCAGGATCTCGGCGAGTTGCTGCCGATAGAGCTCTACCTCTTTCTCAGTGAGTGACAGCTTCACAAGCTCTGCAATATGGAGGACTTGATTTCGGTCAAGTGCCATGATGCCTCTCTCTCCAGGTGGACGACGCTGTCGATTATACCAACGTGACCGCGATGGCCCAAAAGCGCCTAGGTGTCATTGACCAGCACCCGTACATTAGAGAGCGCGGCAAACACGCGCTCCCCCCTCCCTACCCGCACAAACACGCCCTCGACCCAGTCGCCCAGATCAGTGCGCACGAGCCCCGATGGCACCTCAGAGACCAGGCCGATGGCCCCTCGGTGCGGGCCAGCGGTCACGCGCACGATCGTGCCAACGGAGACCTGGTGATATGGTACCAGGGCCGAGCGCGGGATACGTGCCCGTGGGACTATCAGCTCGGCCTGGAGGCCAGTGTGCGGCTCGGATCCAAAGAGGACGGCTCCCTTCTGACGGAACTCTTTCAAGCCATCAAACACCACGTCGGGCATCGGCGTCTCCCCAAAGCCCTCGGTCGCCAAGGCAGGCAGTCCGAGCTCCTCGCATTGGCGGGCTACCGGTTGCGGCATCGAGCCCACCACAAGCCCCTGCACCAGACACGCAACCGCACGTTGAATGACCTCGGGATCCCGCGCGCGCCGCGCTACCAGGATAGCGCCTCGCTGCCTCGGTCCCACCTGACCCGGCGCTAACCACCCATCATCATCGCCCTGAAGGAGCGTAAGGGGCCCTATACCGTGACCACTGCTGCCCCAGGACGCCCGCAGGTGGGCGGCCGAGGTCACAATGGTCACGCCGCGTCCAGGGTGAACCTGCTGAACAAGACCCGGCAGGTTAGCAGTGAGCTCTTCTGCGGGCCGAGACGTGCGTAGGAAGACAAAGCCGTCCCGAACTAGTTGCACGCGTCCATCCACCGGTGCCGTCACTCGACGATGCCATAGCCACCATCTAGTGGCCTCGGCGATCACGTCGCCAGCAGCAACGCTATCCCCGGACTTGACGCGCAAGTGAGGGGTCATCCCAGCGGGCGCCACGCCGAGGCTCTCAGCGACGTTGAGGACTCGTAGCTGATGGCGTGCCTCGGCGCGAGCGACGACGGTATCAGCCGCGACGAGCTGCCCTTCTTTCACCAAGACGCGCCCCTCGCCGGGAAGCAGGCGTTGGCGAGAAACCATAGCTGCCGGGGAGAACAGAGGATCAGTGTGGAGAACCGACATCGAACCCCAGGGCACCAAGCCAGGAACGCATGCGAGCAAGGCGATGCTCGGCGCTATCCGCAAGCGGAATCGGCCTGCCGCGAGCATCCACCACGATGCCAAGCCCCCCGCCCGTCACGCGAGCTCGACCGCCCTGCCCCTTGCGACCGGTGCCGATATCCAGACGGCGGTGCGGATAGACCTCTATGTCCGCCCGGCTGCCCTGCGCCAGCGGCAAACGGACGATCTCACCAAAGGGCACATCGCGTTCGATTACCCGTCCGTCATCATGGCGGACAACGATCCGCAACGCACGCTGTCCTTCACGCAAGACGCCAACAGGAGCGACGATCGTGCCCGCGGGGTACATGGCATCGTGCTGCAGCAACTGAACCGCGGCCAAGGACGACACCTGCGCCAGAGCGCCGATCTGAGGCCAGAGGCTATGGCGGTCGATGATCAGCCGATTCAGCCCGATGGGTTGGACCGCATCGAGACACGTCAGCATGACCGCGCCATCTTGCGCCGTATGCCCCAATACGCCCCCCCGCGCAGCGATCAGGTCGAACCGCGGGAGTAACCCACCCGTGTTCTCTCGCGCATCCCAACCAAGGCGCTGATCGCGCACAGAGCCAACAGCGACGCTCAAAGAGGCCCGCGCCATCGCATGCAGGAAAAAGAGCTCGTCAAACGACTGAGGGATGCCGTGCGGACGCAGCGCGATGCTCCCAGCTCGATCCAGGATCTCGTCCTCGGCTAGCGGCTCGGGCAGCCAACGACCGATAGCTTTGGGGCCAACCCGCTCGACGAGACTCGAGGCCGCCGCGCCCGTCCCGACGTCGGCTACTGCTGCCCAGTGGAACAGCGAGTCCCTGGCGACCCCAGCAAAGGTTCGCGTCCCCCCGACATCAACGGCCACCGCTCCCTGGCTCTCTTGAGAGCCAAAAAGTTGCACCAGCAGGCCCAGCGCTCGTTGACTGCCGAGGATCGGAGCGCTGCAGACCTCCTCAAGCGCGCTGTAGCCAGGAAGCCTAGTAAGCGCTACCTCCTCGTAGACCGCCATGAGCTCTGCCTGGAGCTCTCCCAGGCTTTCCACCTGAGCGCTAGGTCGCACATTGTCCACGGCGCGAAATCGGAACACGGGCGAGAGTTCCTTCGCCACAGGCCGGCGCGCCTCAAGATTCCCAGCAAAGATCACGCTGGGCCTCTTTTCGCTTGGCGTTTCCTCGTACAAGATCGCCAGCACGCGAGCGGCTTCCAGCAACGGCTCTACCGGACCAGCGTCCACACCCCCTACCATGACAATCACGTCGGGAGGATGGAGGATCAACGCCTCAATGGTCTCGTCGCGCCACTCACGCAGACGCCCTGCCAACGGCAGGCGCGCAACCGTATGAGCACCGGCAGCCTGACAGGCGCGCGTCGCGCTCTCCACGCTCTGGCGCTCTGCCATGCCAACGATGACGCAGCGAAGGGGAGGCGCCGCGCTAGAGACGGCCACCACCGCGTCCACGCCAGCCCCTGAAACGCGCTCGGGAACCACAAGCGCACCGGACGCATCCAAGAGGGTACGTTGCGCCACGTCTTGCAGGCGCCGCACAGCTCGACGCAATCCTAGCGTGATGTCGGCCTCCGGCTCGCGCGACGTCGTCGGCGACTCGGCGGTCGCCACCATGCGCGAGACGCCCTCGACCTCATCCACCAAGGCGACATGCGTCATGGTGCTGCCAATGTCCGCCGCGATATAGGATTGGGGCGCGGCCTGCTCCGCCATGCCTACCTACCCGCCTCCCGACAGCGATGCCACAAAGCCGGCCAAGAAGGTGAGCCTACTGACGAGAATCCCAAAGAAGGTCACCATGGCACCGGCATAGACGACGCCGAACGCTACCATGATGACCGCGCGTCCCAAGGCTCCCAAGCCTTGAAGGGCGCTTTGCCACGCTCGCCCCAGCTTGCCTTTTCCCAAAGACGTGAACTGAAATGCAGCTAATGCTGCAATCGTACCCATCAGCAAAAGAGCCGCATCGATGGCATATGCCCAGCCGACGATGCCCCCGCCATAGTCCCGCGGCGCCATCGATACCATGCTCGCCCGCAACTGCGGTGCCAGCGTGCCTGCCAACGCGCCGCCCAAGGCCAGCGCAGCGCCACCCCCAAAGAGGATCCCCAGTGGCAGGTTCGCGATCACGGCGAGAGGCTTGATGCCGCGCGCCAGCAAGAGGATTCCCAGAACCATGAACACACCGTAGGTCCAATGCGACCGCGGATCCTGTAGCAAGAGCTGGACGCGCGGCCAGAGCACCAGGTCCCAGGCTTGCGCCGTCGCATAGCCAGCGGCGATCCCCGCCAGGAGGAACTGCATGGCCCTAGCCACCGGATTGGGCGTGATAGCATAGGATAGCACGGCACACGTGATCAGAGCTGCCACCCAGGCGCCAATCCGCTCCCAACTTCCGGGAGCCAGCCCAGCTATGCTGGCCGTCCAGGCATCAAGCATCAATCACTCCCTCTCGTCTTACCCGGATTTTGTGCTCACGTACGACACGTTGGCAGCGACCGCCGCCAACAACAGGATCGCGAGTAGCGCCACGTACCCGTCAGTCCAGCGTAGAGCTTGAGCGGGCGTGCCAGTTGCGAGCTCAAGCTCGGCGGCAGCCACGCCACCGGCGGCAAGATGCGCTATCTGCCCCGACAGCACATAGGGCGTGAGCGCGGCCTCCAACTGGCCTGTCACCAGAGCGTCCAGCGGAACCCCGAGGCATCCAAGTTGCTCGATCCACATGCGCGCTGCGGCGCTGTCATCCGCCAGAAGGATCACACGCTCCACATCGCCAGCGCCCGAAAGCGATGCCGTCACGCCCCACTCAGTCAGAGGACGGCCGTGGACAGCATCGACCTGGAGCCCGCCCCACCCTTTGCACAGGGATCTCGCGCCAGCTTGGTAGCCGCTTAGGTACCCAGCCACGACATAATCCTCGCCATAGACCAAGCCAGCGGTACCTTGCTCCGCCTTGGCGAGGGTCTGGCGCGCCAGAGCCACCCCGGCCGGATCAAGAGCCACCGCCACGATGCGGGCCTCAGCGGCCGCCAGGCTAGCCACGGCCGCATCGGCGAGGATGGATAGTTCGCCACTGTAGGAAGGCGAATAGGCAAACGCTATCAGCACGGTATCCTCAGCCCCCAGCGACGCCCACGTCTCGGCCAGATCCAGCAAGGCCTCTCGCGGCGCAACCAGTTCGGTAAGTGAACTCGATCCCCCGGCCGCTAGCAGGGCGGCCGCCAACACGAGCAGTGCCAGGATAAGCCGAACCGTTCTCACTCCAACCGGCTCCCGGGTTTCCTCCTGGATGCGTCGCCGAGCGGCCAGCGGAGGCGGCCCCTGTATCAACTCATCTAGCCATTCCGACAGCTCGCGCTCCTGGTCGGTAGGCGATCTGGGCGGCACATAGGTAGGTCGGTGCGGCCGAGCGATGCTCTCCTCAATCGGAAGGAGATCCAGTTCCTCCCAACTGTGCGGCACGCCGCGAAACGCCGAACGCTCGGTTTCGCGCCGTTTGGGCGGCTCGGTGGGGCGTCGCACCGGCTTACGAGGCAACATCTTCCCGACCAGATCGGCAGAGGGCGCTGGTTTCTCGGGCGCCGATGTCTCTGCCTGCTGGTGCGGCCGGACCCCGTGTCGCGTCGCGATGCTATCGGCGATACGCCCGCGATCCCCGTCGCGCACGGGACGTACCGGCGGAGTAACAGGATGTTGCGGCGGGATCGTCTTGGCGCCAGGCGTGAATGGCGAGATGCACTCGGATGCCTCGTCGCTATCGACCTGAGGCTCCGTCTCCTGAATGCGCGCCAAGCAGCGGTTGCAGAAGGTGTTGTCGGGCGGATTCAGCGCGCCGCATCGCGGGCAGGCACGGTACACAAAGCCAGCCAACGAGCCGCCGCAACGCTCGCAGGTCTTGGCATCCTCAGGATTCGGATGTTGGCACGCTGGGCAGACAATCATCCCGTCCCGCCTAGGTGTACGGCCTCTCGACCCCAAACAGAATCCGCAACGAAGCGATAATGGCACCGAGCGATACGCCCAGAAGGATACCGCGCATGCCTGCCGCCGCAGGAACGGTGACCATCCACTGACGCAGACGCGGCAAGACCGGCGAAATGGCACTCGCGATGGGTAGTTGCGCCAGAAGTGCAAATAGCGCACTCACGAGAAGCACGGCCGCCTCGCCAGAGCGCAGTCGAAAAGCACGATACGCTCCTTGGATCCCAAAGAATGCCAAGAGCGCCGCCATTGTCGCTTGCAGCGGCTCATAGACATAGTCGAATAGCCATTGCAGCTCTGTCCCAGTTGGCCGGGCCAGGCCAAGGCCAAGCGCAGCCAGCAACCCGGCCAGGAGCACGACGCTCCCTCCTGCTCCACTCTCGCGATGCACCAGACATCCCACATGGTATGTCACCAGCTTGAGGACAGCGAGGATCAACGCAAAGGCCCCCAGAATCATGATCCCCTCGAGAAGCGTCGATCCGATGGCGTTCACCACGGGGACATCGAGCAGTAGGTCAGCCAACAGGGCCGCCCCACACAGAATCGCTGCTATGACGGGGAGGGTTCTTCGCATAGGCCTCGCCTATCTCCACCACCCGAACGAGACAGCCAGCGTCCCCACCACGAGGGCGAGGATGCCTAGCCACCTGAGCACATCCAGAGCCACGAGACTGGCTACCTGGCTCTCCTCACCAAGGTAAGCCCCAGCCGCGTACACTTCCTCGCCGACTAGCGCCTCGTCGAGAACTGCGTACATCAGCGCCGCCGACGATGGCTCCGCCGTTCCTCCCACAGGAGTGCGCCGTCCGGCACAAAGGGCCCCAGCCAGCCACAGGCCCTCGTCACCGAAATCGCCAAAAAGTATCTGTGCAGACGTATCGCTGGCACGAGCCATAGCAGCGGCTCCCGCCGCATACGCCATTGGGTCTGACCCCGCATACAAGGCATCGGCGTCAGGGAGCCCCATGGCCCCCACAGCCAGCGTTCCATCGCCCGCTGTGATCATGGTCCTGGCAGTAGCAGCAGCTCCGCCCTCTGCCAAGAAGCGAGCTGCGCCCAAGGCCGCCGCGCTTTCGGGCGTCGCCTCGCTTCCCAGGCCCCCGGATCCAAGACTGATGTGCATAGGAAGATCGCTCTCCACAGCCCTGGTGGGAGCTTGCCGGATAGTCTCATAGGCATCAATTGGGCGCAACGACGCTTTGCGAGCACGCCGCGAGAGCAACGCCAGCACCAGCGTGATCATGGCAATGCCCAACGCCGTGATGGCTGCAAGGCTCACGTCTAGTGATGCCAGAATCGACTCAACCACGTCCGAGCCTCTCTTCCACCGAACTCGCTTCTCCCGAGACGAATGCCTGCAGGGCCGAGATCCCCCCCGGTCGCGTCAAAAGTCTGCCGAGCGCGCTAAAGCCAGGACCGCCCAACGCCGACGCCATCTCGAGCATCTGCCCGCAAAAGACCCCCGCCGGCTTGAGCATCTCGAGCGCTAGGATGGCAACTGGGGCAAGCCCAGCTTGCCGCAACCTTTCCGCCCAAGCGCGATAAGAAGCGTCAGAATCTCTCAGCATGTTGGTCCTGTCTCCAAGCAGGGTGCAACCGAAGAGCAGCCATAGTATACCACCAGCGGCGCGCGATCCCTAGGCAGCGGGAGGATTCTCTTCCAAGAGCAGTCGCAACTGCTTTGCGGTGTCTATCGCCTGACCCTGCCAGTGGTTATTCGCAAAGACGTACACCGTGCCAGCCTCATGCTCGAGCTCACGTACGCGTCGCGCCCATGGAGCCAACTCCTGAAGGCTATAGCGGTAGTCGTAGCGTTCCCAGGCTTGCTCATGCCGCCACCATTTGGCCGCGTTCCTGCCATGCAGCCGCACATAGGCGGGGCTAGCTGTCGCCTCCGCGACCGGAGGCACCAGCGACCTGAATCGCGGCTCATCGACGCAACAATAGCCGAGATGGGCTTCCCGCAACGCCTCGAAGAACGACGGGCGGATCCAACTGCGGTGGCGGATCTCCACAACCAGCGGGAGCTGGCCAAAACGTTCGCGCAACGTCATCAGATAGGCGAGGTTCGCCTCGCTGTGCTGGAACGAGGGCGGGAACTGCGCCAAGACCCCGCCGAGTTGATCGCGCTCGCGCCAGGGAGCCAGCGCGGCGATAAAGGCCCGATAGATCGTCTCGTCCGCGTCACGCACGTGCGTCATGCTGCTATGCGCCTTTAGCGTGAACCGAAAGTCGTCAGGCGTCTTGGCGACCATGGCTTCCAATGTGCGTGCGTCTGGCATGCGATAGTACGAAGCGTTGAGCTCCACCGTGTCGAATGTGCGCGCGTAGAATCTAAGCCAGTCGCTCTTGGCCAGGCCTGTCGGGTAAAAGGGACCGCCCCAGTCGTCGTAGGAGAAACCACTCGTCCCAATGTGGATCACTGCTCTTCCAGCGTCTCGTCGGCCTCGCCCTTAGAT
>JBNGEB010000008.1:0-28639 GCA_049975585.1 Anaerolineae bacterium | reverse complement strand
GCCCCGGACCGTACACCACGGCGATGGCGTCAATATCGTCCCAGTCGGCCTGGGCCTGGGTCATCGCCTCCCGTACGACAGGCGTGATCGCGCGGATATGCGCCCGCGAGGCCATCTCTGGAAAAACGCCGCCATACCGCCTATGAAGCTCGGCCTGCGATGCCACCACGTTCGACACCACACGCCGGCCGTTTTCGACGACGGCCGCTGCCGTCTCGTCACAGGAGCTTTCAATGCCCAGAATCAGGATCATGATGCCATCCGCTATGGTAAGGCGCTGCCGCCGGGATAGGGCGTGATGACCGTCAGGAGAAGCGTGCGGCCGCTGACGATGAACAGCCTCCCGGTCTCCTCATCGACATAGAGCCCTTGCAGATCGCAAAGCACCTCTTGCCCTACGTTAGCGCGGAACTGCCGAAGGTAGTTGCCCTGCTTGTCGAACTGCAGTATGCGCTCGTTGCCCGTGTCGGCCACATACACAAACCCCGGCGCGTCCGGTTCTTGCTCGCCGCTCACAAAGATCGCCCGCGGGCTGTCCATGGCGTCGGGCAGCCCCGACATGGCAAAGGGCTGCGCCTCTCCAGCCAAGAACTTCTGGATGCTGCCATCGGCATAAAGCACGTATAGGTTGCCGTCAACCGCCATATCCACGGCGCCCGTCAGATCAACCCCCTGATAGGCACCGAGATAGTCCACCGGCGGCGTGGTGTATGCATCATCCACTGGGGTGTATTTCAGGATGCGTCCCATCAGCGGATCGAGCACGTACAGATTCCCATAGTAGGCGCCCATGGCAACCGGCCCGAGCCACGCATCGCTATTGGCCACCGGCTGCAAGGAGATCCCCGTCTGGGGCAGGAACTCGATCAGGGAGCCGCTCCGCTCCAGCGCCGCGAAGGTGCTCTGCCGACGCACGCCTCCTGCTTCGATCCAAGCGATATCCACAATGTCGCCGACCATGATGCCCGCCAGCTCGTCGCCAGGCTCCAGAATTACGGGATCCGGTGCCGCATCTTGGAGTGCATCGCCCACATCGTTCAAGACGAACCGGCATACCGTGTCACTGCCTCGATCCAGGACATACGCTTCATTGTCGCGAAGCACGATCCGCGCCGAGTCCAGCGAGGTATCCGGCGCATGAGGGATCTCGGCAATCCGCCACACGTGGTACAGCCGCTCGACGCGATCCAGCTCGTCCAGCCTGCGCATAGCCCGGCTGGATAGATCAGCAAGCCCAGTGTGCTCCGGGTCGAAAGCGAGCCCCTCATCTACCGCGTCGAGACATTCGAGCAAGAACCGACGGGCCGTGGCGCTATCCTCGGTCGCCTGCGCACTGTCCCAGGCGTTCGCAGCTCGGGTGTAGATGTCGCGAATGTGCTGGCTCTCCAAACGGCTAGCCTGTACGCGAAAAGCCACAATCATCGCCAGCATGGCCAACGGGATAGCGATCGCCAGGCCGAACAGCACACGACTCGCCACGCGCGTGGTGTGACGAACCACCCGCTCGGTAGGCTCGGGCTGCTCCGGAAGCTCGCGGGGCAGCGCATCCAGCAGCGCGTCGGAAGCCTTGTTCCAAGCCTTACTGGCACCTTGACCGACCCTCCTGCCCAGCCCTCCTAGATCGACCGACGGCGCGGCCTTTTGGCGCGACACAGGCTTGCTCTTGGGGGCTTTCGGCGTGGGCTCCGGTTCAGGCAGGAACGGCTCCTCGTCTGTCGGAGCTGATGGCGCAGTCGAAGCGGAAGCGGGAGCTTTCGGCGCCTCGGCCTCTGGCACCGGCGCCTCTTCCGGCCCACCTTCCGGTTGCTCGGCAAGCCCCTGCATCGGCACCGTGACCGTCTCTGGCAGATGATAAAGAGCTCCGCCAACCATCTCTTCGCCGGTGATGCTGCCGATGGCAGACTCCCAGCCGAGGCTTCCCGATGTGCGAACGGCCGCAGCCAACCCGCGCGGATCAGCGCTGCGAATAAGCGACGTGGAGCCAAGGATCAGGGTGTCTCCGGGTTGCAGCGGGATGTGAAACAGCTTGGGCTCGATGCGGCGGCTGCCTCCACACATCGGAGGGGACTCGCCCGCCGCCCACGTTTGGGCGTCCTGCTTTAGCCAAGGCGAATCGCTCGGGCTATACGCGATCTTGCCCTCGTGGATGTACAGCGTCAATGCCGGCCCATACTGCGCTGCGTAGGCTTCGCCGTCACGCACTGCCGCACAGCTCAGCCCAACGGCCAGCGTATGCTCCGCATCGGACCGCACGTTATGCTCAAACAGCACCTCATTGCCCGCCACGACGGCAACATGGACCGCCCTAGTGATGCTCCCGCGAGCGGTGCTATAGTAGGCATCGGCCATGGCACGAAAGATGCTGTCGCACACGTCATTAGGCAACACTATTCCTGGCGCATCGATGGCCAGCAGCAGATAGCCCAGGCCACGCCAAGACCGGTGAGCCGCGGGATCCACTGCCGCAAACTGGGCTGGGCTGAGGTCCACTTGGCCCTGCTGAATGCCAAACTGGAGGATCTCCGGAGCTTTTGTGTCTGACATACTCGCTCCCGTTCCTTCCAACGTGCCGCCAAGCTAGCGAGATCTCTAGGCTACTCCCATTCGATAGTGGCGGGGGGCTTGCTCGAGATGTCATAGACCACCCGGTTGACCATCGGGATCTGGTTCACCATCCGGTTGGATATGCGAGCGAGCACCTCATGGGGGATGCGCGCCCAGTCAGCCGTCATGCCATCCTCGCTGGTGACGGCCCTAACGGCCACCGTGTGCGCATAGGTGCGGCTGTCGCCCATCACGCCTACGCTACGGAGCGAGGTCAGCACCGCAAAGTACTGCCAGATCTCCGTTCCCAATCCGGCCTGTACAATCTCTTCTCGCACAATGGCATCGGCCTCGCGAAGGGCATCCAGCTTCTCCGACGTGATCTCGCCGATGATGCGCACGGCCAGGCCAGGCCCCGGAAAGGGTTGACGCTGGACCATACGATCGGGCAACCCCAACGCCCTGCCCACAGCGCGTACCTCGTCCTTGAACAGCAACCGCAACGGCTCGATGAGCGCGAGATTCATGCGCTCGGGCAAGCCGCCCACATTGTGATGCGTCTTGATCTTGGCCGCAGAGGCGTGAGACGTCGCGCTCTCGATCACGTCGGGATACAGCGTGCCCTGGGCAAGAAAGGCAGCGTCCCCATATCTACGGGCTTCACGCTCAAAGACCGCGATGAACTCGTGGCCTATGATCTTTCGCTTGCGCTCAGGATCCGTGACGCCTTGGAGGGCCGCCAAGAAGCGGTCCCGAGCGTCCACATGCACAAAGCTCTCGCCCAGAAGCCCACCGAGATCCGCGATGATCTGGGCAGGCTCGTCCTTTCGCATCAAACCGGTATCGACAAAGATGGACGTCAGTTGGTCACCGATGGCCTGACGAACCAGCGTTGACACGACCGTCGAATCGACTCCGCCAGAAACGGCGCAGATCACGCGGCCATCGCCGACCTGATCGCGAATGCTTGCGATGGCGTCGTCCACAAAGGAGCTGGGCGTCCAATCCGGGCGGCAGCCGCAGATCCCCACCGCAAAGTTGCGCAAGATCTCCGTGCCGCGAGGTGTGTGCACGACCTCTGGGTGGAACTGGAGGCCATAGTAACGCCGGCTAGCATCGGCCATGGCGGCGTGGGGCGAGTTGTCAGACTGCGCCACCGTTGCAAAGCCGGGAGGCAGAGCCCGGATCCGATCGCCATGGCTCATCCATACGCACAGTTCAACGGGCAGCCCGGCAAACAGAGGGTCTCCCGTATCCAAGACGCGCACCGTTGCCGGCCCATACTCGCGCTCGTCCGCGGCCTCGACCTCGCCACCGAGCGCATGCGCCAGAAGCTGCATCCCATAGCAAATGCCCAAGATGGGCATCCCTAGCCGTATCAAGTCCTCGCGCAGATAGGGGGCGCCAGCCGCATAGACGCTGCTCGGCCCACCGGAAAGGATCAACCCCTTCGGCTCGAGCGCCGTGATCTCGTCCAATGGCGCATCCCAAGGCAACATCTGACAAAAGACGTGGCACTCGCGCGTGCGCCGGGTGATGAGCTGGCTGTATTGCGAGCCATAATCCAGGACCACGATGGTATCATAGCGAGGGATCGAGTGTCTCGGCATAGTCCCCCGATGTCGTAGCGCGCTGGTCCCAACGACAATGCCGTCGGCCAACGCGCGGCCTAGCTCTCGGTGACAGGCCGATTATAGCGAGCGGTTAGGGGAACCGCAAGTGTACGGGGCATTGGGGGACGGGGCCACAAGCCACACACGCCCGTGGGCGCACAAGACCGCCCACCAGCAAAGCTAGGAAGACGAGCGAACCGGCTGTGCCTGAGCATGCCCGGCCAAGATCCGTTTGACTTCAAGGATCTGGCGACGCATGCCCTCATCCTTCTCAAATAGAGCAGCGATCTTGTCATAGCCGTACATGATGGTCGTGTGATCGCGTCCACCAAGCGTCTCCCCGATCTGCGGGAACGAGAGGTCCGTCATCTCGCGAGTGAGGTACATGACGATCTGGCGTGGCAACGCAATGGCGCGCGTTCGACGCGGCCCTACGAGGTCATCCACGCTCACGGCGTACTGTCGCGCTACCACCGACATGATCTGTTCGATGCTCACCTCAACGGAGGGCGACAGCATGTCGCTCAGCGCGCGCTGCGCAGTCTGAACCGTCAGCGGGTAGCCCATCATGCGCGCCAGAGCCAGCACGCGATTCAAGGCCCCCTCCAACTTGCGGATGTTACTGTGCACCTGCTGCGCGATGAACTCGGTCACCTCGCTGGGCAGCGTGATGCCGCGCTCCTCCGCCTTGGCGACCAGGATCGCCATGCGCGTCTCCAGGTCCGGTGGCTGCACGTCCGTCGTCAGGCCCCACTCGAACCGCGAGCGAAAGCGCTCCTCAAGGCCAACAAAGGCGCTAGGCGGGCGATCGCTGGACAGCACGATCTGACGGTTGTCCTGATAGAGATCGTTGAACGTGTAAAAGAACTCTTCCTGGGTCCGTTCCTTACCGATGAGGAACTGGACGTCATCCAACAGGAGAACGTCGATGGTGCGGTAGGTGGCGCGGAACTCGTCCGTCGTGTGGGTTCGAATGGCGTTGACGAGGTCGTTGGTAAAAGTCTCGCCAGACACATACAAGATGCGGTGGTTCGTTCCCGCCACATAGTTCCCGATAGCGTGCAGGAGGTGCGTCTTGCCAAGGCCGGCATCGCCATAGACAAAAAGGGGATTATAAGCCGTGGCAGGGGATTCGGCCACTGCCATGCAAGCGGCGTGAGCGAGCCGGTTGGACGATCCCACAATAAAGTTGTCGAAACGATTGTTGGGATTGACGCGCGAGAGGCCAGCATCCGGTTGAAGCCCTTCCTGCATGCCCAAGAGCTCGGATGGCTCACTGACCGCGTGCGCTCCATTGCGCCGCACCACAAACCGCACGGAGCAGGTCCGATCCGCGATATCGCTCACGATGCGGTGAATGTCCCCATAGAGCCTGTTGGCCAACCAGTCCTTCGCATAGGCCGAGCGCACACCCACGATAAGCGTGCCATCCTCGTAGGAGATCGCCTGGCTATCCTCTAGCCAGGTGTCGAAATCCTCCCGCTTGAGCTTCAGCTCGATGCGGCCTAGTGCTGCTTGCCAAAGCTGGTCAGCTTCCATAGCGCCCCCAGATAGAAAGACAAGAATTCCTCGACGCGATGGGCGAGGAGCTACATAGAGAGTACGTCGCCAAGAGCTAACGTTAGGGACGCCTGGAGGCGAGCCTTTCGCCAGCTCGAATGATGCTTTGTGCCTTTGGATCTCCTGATAGGAGGCATCGCCAGGCGACGGACCTGTGCGGAGCAACGAGGAAGGGCGCGCTGCACTGCCGTACCGATCGGGATCGACGCAACACGTCGACAGATCCCCGATTCGCGGCTCGACGATCGCTGGCCCCTTGTCGGCGGGAGGCCAGACCTTGCAGAACCCATGCTCCTAAGAACGCCGCCACAACTAGTTTGATTTTACCATTCGGGCCTATGCTTGACAAGGTCAGAACCTACGAGTATGCGTCAATTCGCCCCCAGACCAGCCTGCCCACAGACCCCCCCTGTCGCTCGGACACTTACCCATATTAGCTGTGCGTGGTATAATGTTGGTCGTACTCTGCCGCAGCCGACGTCCATTAGAGGTATAGGGTCCATGAAGCCTAGGTGCCCCTGCCCCAGAATGGCCTGGATCGCGACGGCCCTTCTTGCCGGTACGGTTCTGATCGCCGGGTGTGGCATCGGTCTGCCCACACTCTCGGGGCATGTTCTCGATGCGGAGAGCGGCCATCCAATCGCAAGCGCCGTGATACGTGCGGCAGACAAGACCACACGGACCAATGAAACCGGCACCTTTGCCATGCGTCTCCCCCAGGGCACACACGAGCTCGCCGTGTATGCCCCTGGCTACCAACGCCAGACGCTAACCGCCACCGTCCCTCTCGAGAATCCCACCGACGCTTTAGAGGTACCGCTGAACCGTCGTCAGTTGCGCGGCCTCGTGGTCGACCAAGATGGGAACCCAATGGCAGGCGCCTTGGCGACGATGGCGACCAGCAACGCAGAATCGGGAGATGACGGCACCTTTACGCTGGACGCTACCGAGCTGACCACACTTACCGTCACGTCGGACTGCTATCTCCCGGCCAAGATTGGTCCGGCAGAGATCGAGGGGTTGTTCGACGGTGCTGGGACGCAGATAGCTGAGCTCAACACCGCTCTGAATTCCAGGATTGTCACCGGCGTGGTCACCGACCAGTTCAGCGGGGAGCCGATCCCCAACGTCGCGGTACATCTGGGCGACCAGACCGCTCAGACCGGTCCCGATGGGCGCTATGCCCTGCTGGCCTGCCCCCCTGCTGACGAAATGCGCTTCAATGCAGCCACCCACCGACCCGTGGAGGGCATCACGTACGATGGCCAAACGGAGCAGGATATCTCGCTAGAGCCGTGGTGGACGCTGCTCGAGGTCGTGGATGCCAAGAGCGGCGAGGGGCTAGCAGGCGTGCGCGTCGAGGCAGATACTGGCGTCATCGAGACGGAAGCCGATGGCAAGATAGCTGTCATGGTCTTGCCAGGCACACAACTCACGTTCGAACGGTTCGGCTATCACTCCACCACATTGAATTACCAAGGGGAGGAATGTCTGCAGATAGCTCTGCAGCCCGTCGGTCTTGCCGGCAGGTTGCTGGACGGTGGCACCGGCTTGCCCGTGACGCGAGCCACCATCCAGGCCTTTGAGCCCGGAAGCGATGAGCCCATCCTCTGCGAGACGGATGAGCAGGGTCGTTTCCTGCTGGAAGAGCCGCAGGAGATCGAGACCGTCCGCGTCAAGGCTCCAGGCTATCGGCTTGCGATGATGTCGCTAGAGGGTTCGCCGGTTGTTGAGATCCACCTCGAGCCATTTGTCGCCAAGGGGATCTATATCACGTTCGGCAGGCTGGCCGATCCTGCCCAGCTGGAAGCCCTGCTCCAACTGGTAGAGGACACCGAACTGAACACCGTCGTGATCGATGTCAAGAACGATCGCTCTTGGCTAGCTTGGCCTAGCAAAGTGCCGTTGGCCCAAGAGACGAACGGCTACCAAGAGAACGTTATGGACCTGCACGAGGTCGTGCGCATGTGCCATGAGCGTGACATCTATGTCATCGCGCGGATGGTCATCTTCAAGGACGATCTGCTAGCCGAGACGCGGCCCGACTGGGCCGCCAAGTGGGCCAACGGCACCCTGTACCACGACTTTGAGGGGCTAGCCTGGATGGACCCATTCCGCCAAGAGGTGCGCGACTATAACCTTGCCCTCACCATGGAAGTGGCAGCCACGGGCGTGGACGAGATCCAGTACGACTATGTCCGATTCGCCTCCGATGGCGTCCGCGGCGTCGTGTACAGCCAAGATGACGATGCCGACTCGCGTACGGCCACCATCGTAGAGATGGTGCGACAGGCCCATGAGGCGCTCGCCAGTACGCCCGTCTTCTTTTCGATCGACGTGTTCGGGATGATACCCTGGTACGAGCCTCCCTGGGACGACGGCATCGGCCAACGTCTAGCAGAGATTGCCGAACACGTCGATTATATCTCGCCCATGCTGTATCCAACCACCTTCACACGAGGCAACCTGGGCTATGACGCCCCGGGCAACTACCCATACGAGATCGTCTATCGTAGCGTGCTGCAGTGCCGCGAGCGAACCGATACACTTGTGCGTCCTTGGCTCCAGGCCTATTCCATCGGCCCCTACCAGTACGGGCCCGTCGAGCAGCTTCTTCAGATACGCGCGGCTGAAGAGGCTGGATCGACTGGATGGCTATTCTGGCACGCCGGCACGGCCTATGATCCAGACGTGTTCGCACCCGATGCATGGGAACGCTATCCAGCCGCCGGAGGACCTCCCGCTGCCCCAACCGACTAGGCTCATTCGTCCAGACGGCATCAGAAGGCGGTCGCTCCTGAGAGAGCGACCGCCTTGCGCCCAGCAGTACCAAAGTCCTCGCGTCAGACCACCGACTCTCCGAACACCTTCATGGTCGCTCGATGCACGGCTAGCATCCCGCGCGCCGCTTGCTCGGCCGTGGGAATGGACGCCTCGTCGGGCTTGTCCGAAAGCCCGAAGGTCAGCGCGCCTTGGGAGAGCGCCCAGCGAGCCACGTTAAGCACCTCGGCCGTGATGACGATCTCGCGCTCCAGCCAGAGCTCCGGCTCGGTGTCTCCAGATGCGACGTCCATGCGGGCTATGGTCTCCAGATACTCCTGCCTGCGAAAGTCCTTGAAAGGCGTCGGATCGCCGGCGCGGAGACCCGCCAGCACCTGATGGTGGATGGTGGCTAGGTCCTCTGACATGCCATCGGCACCTCCATCACACCGGTCGACGAACGCCTCGAACGAGACGAGATCGCCGCTCTCGAGGTCCTGCCACAGCCGATCCTCATCGTGAACGCCAGCCATCAGCATCAGGCAGACATACGCGACATAGTCCTGGTTATCCTTGGTGAAAGGATGAAAGACCGTCTGGTTGATGCGTTCATAGATCGCCTCAAAGCGCCCCTTGTCATAGGTGCTGCCCAGAGCCGCGCGCATGGTAGCCTCAATGGCAGCCACGCGCGCCGCGTTGATCACATGATCGTTGCGCCCTCTTGCGCCCATCAGCGTCTTGTCGATATCCAACAACAGCGCCGTGCGCTCATCCACCGCAACGCTCTCGTCACGTAGCCAGTCAAGCCATGCGGCCAGGCTCGCCCAGCGGTTGGAGCGCATCAGCCTGCCCTCAACCTTGGTCGAAGGAGACTCAGTGAGGCGATCGGCAGCGATAAAGCCATGGAGAGGCAACAGCTCGCCCAGGTTGCGCGCCGCTTGGGCATCGTTCATTGGCGTATCACCGATAAAAAGCAAGCGTGCCACCGGCGGCTGGCCGCGAAGGGCTTGTGCGCGCTGGACGAAACTCAAGAGCACCCGCGCATAGGCCGGCTCTGTTTTGCGGGGGATGCGATAGGCATCCAACCCGATTTGCTCCCAGGTCGCCCGTAGGCCGGCGAGCTCGGGCATGACGGGCTCCAGGTTGCGATAGGCCACCCGATCGTCCAGGACGGCAGCGAGGTGCGTTTTGATCACGAGAGCATCCCCTTGGCAATCAGATACTCGGCGTTCAGGATAGAGCCCCCGGCCGCACCTCGGATCGTGTTGTGCGCCAGCACCACGAACTTCCAGTCCAGCACCGAGCACGGCCGGACGCGTCCGACGGTGATAGCCATCCCGCGCCCGGCGTCGCGGTCGAGAACGGTCTGGGGGCGATCCGGCTCGCGCCGCACCAAGATGGCCGGATCCACTGCCGAGGGACATCCAAGCGCGGCCGGTTCACTCGCAAAGCCCTCCCAGGCAGCAATGAGATCCTCAGCCGTTGCCGGATGCTTCAGCTTGACCGAGACAGCCTCCAAGTGCCCATCGCGAGTGCCGACCCGGTTGCAGGCTGCGCTAATGGCCATCTCCGCCGGCCTAACCTCCCCCGCATCGGGGTCGTAAACCCCTAGCAGTTTGGCCGGCTCGTTGGCCATCTTTTCCTCCTCACCGCCGATGTACGGGACGATATTGTCCAGCGCATCCAGTGCGGGCACGCCCGGATAGCCCGCCCCAGAAAGCGCCTGCATGGTCGTCACCATCACGTGGCTGATGCCAAAGGCATCGTGCAGTGGCTTGAGGGCCAGCGTCAGGCCCACGGTCGAGCAGTTGGGATCCGTGACCAATAGTCCGGTCCCCCACCCACGGTGCAGGCGTTGCCTGGCGACGAGTCCGACGTGATCGCCATTGACTTCGGGAATGAGCAACGGGACGTCGGGATCCATCCGATGGGCGCTCGCGTTGCTGAACACCGCGTACCCCGCAGCCGCAAACGCCTCTTCGGAAGGACCGGCCACCGACGAGGGCAGCGCGGAAAAGAGGACATCACAGGGGAGACGGGGCTCGCCGACGCCGGCGGGCTCGCAGGGCTGCACGATCAACTCGCGCACAGATGGCGGGATATCGGCCGATATCCGCCAGTTGCAGGCATCGGCGTAACGTTGGCCAACGGAACGCTCAGAGGCCGCGACCACCGTAATCTCGAACCAGGGATTGCCGGCCAGAAGTTGCACAAAGCGCTGTCCCACGGCGCCGGTGGCTCCCAGAATCCCCACTCGCGTGGCCGCTCGTCCACCCGACCTTGCCATGTCGTCCTCCTCCCTATGCCCCAAGGCCAAAGCGGTCATGGATGGCACGAACGGCATCATCGGCATCGTCCTGTGCCACCACCAGCGACAGGTTGTACTCGGACGATCCCTGAGCGATGGAGATGATGTTGATGCCACGATCAGCCAGCGAGCCAAAGACCTCCGAGGCGATGCCGGGGCGACCGAGCATCCCCGCGCCGACGACAGCCACGATGGCTACCTCATGCTGGGCGGAGATCCGGTCCACATCCTGGCGCATCATCTCGAGCTGGAACTCTTGCTCCAGAGCAGCCACCACTTGGGACGCATCCGCCCGCCGGATGGCAAAGCAGATGCTCTGCTCCGACGACGACTGCGTGATCATGAGAATGGACACGCCAGCGCGAGCAACCGCCGTGAAGGCCCGCCCTGCGATGCCAGGAACACCCATCATGCCCCGCCCCTGAATCGCCACCATAGAGAGATCGCGGATGGCCGTGATACCCTTGACCAAGCGGCTTTCGTCGGGAGTCTGACAGACCAACGTGCCTGGCTTGCTTGGTTCGAAGGTGTTGAGAACGCGCACGGGGATGCCGATGTCTGCCACCGGCTGGATCGTCTTGGGATGAAGCACCTTGGCCCCAAAGAACGCTAGCTCCGAGACCTCGCCGTAGGTGATGGAAGGCAACGTCGTAGCGTTGGGAACGATGCGGGGATCGGCGGTCATCACGCCGCTGACATCCGTCCAGATCCACACCTCATCGGCTGGAAGGCAGCGCCCAAGCACCGACCCGGTATAGTCGCTGCCGCCGCGTCCAAGGGTGGTCGGAATCCCTTCGCGAGTGGCCGCGATAAAGCCCGTCACGACCGTCACAACGCCCTGCGCAAGGAGAGGCAACAGCCGCTCCCGAACCCGAGCGGTTGTTTCTTCCCACAACGGCACGGCCGCGCCAAAGCGTCCATTGGTAACGATGATCTCCGTGGCCTCGATGGCCTCAGCGGGAGTGCCCAGCGACCGCAGCGCCGCAGCCGCCACGCGCGCGGATAGCCGCTCACCCAGGCCAGATACCACGTCCAAGCCCCTCGGCGTGAGTTCACCAAGGGTAGCGATGCTAGCACAAAGCGTCTCGAACCAATCCAGCAGATCGGACTGCTCCTCCAGGAGCTGGGCGCGCTCGGCGGCATCGGCGACGCAGGCCAGTGTGGCCTCTCGGTGCTTGGCCTCCAGATCGTGGCGGATGTGGACAAAGGTCTCCCGATCGCCACGTGCCGCCAACGTCGCCCCTTGGACGAGGCTGTCGGTGACGCCACTCATAGCACTCACAACCACAACTGGAGGATGCCCCATGTCAGCGCGCAGATCCGTGACAATGCGCGCCACGTTGCCGATGCGCTCGCCGCTGCCGACGGACGTCCCACCAAACTTGCAGACGATGGTGGTAGCTCCGTTTCCACGGGCATCGCTACTAGCTTTGGCGACCAGGCTCCCCATAATGCACTCCTTCTGCGGAGCGGGCGATCTCCCCGCTCTCTCGATGCCATCCGCTGGCGCGACCAGGGTGATCGCATCCCAGAGACGCAGATGCTCGCTGCCCACCAAAGATGGTGTGGCAATTCATTGACAGGCTAATCGTGTAGTCTTTGCCCAGCGTCGGGGAGGGCTGCCATGCCGGCGGCAACGATGCCGGGGCGGGCTCGCCGGGACGCGCTTACCGGGGCGTGCCGGGGAATTGCAGGCGATTATACCGCGACAGCCTAGCAACGCCAAACCAGCAACCTTTCCCACTTGCAGGGCTGTCTCTTGCGTCGTGTTCCTAGCCGTGACATCATGGGGCAGTTCCCAACCCGAGAGCCTGAGACTACGCAAACGAGAGAAAGGAATAGCCATGGCGAAACGTGACGATTCTGAACAACCCCGAACCAATGCCACACGGCGACTCGACCAAGACGGCATCGCCTACAAGGTACATGCCTTCTCGCCTTCTATTCGCTCCGCGACGGACGTAGCAGCCGCCGTCGGCATGCCTGAGAGCCGCGTATTCAAGACCCTGGTGGCGATCGCCGACGACGAGCAGCCGATCCTAGCCGTGCTCCCTGGCGACCGGGAACTCGACACGAAAGCCCTGGCACGCGCGTGCGGCGCCAAGCGTTGCCAGATGGCCAGCCAGCGTAAAGCCGAACGCCTCACAGGGCTCAAGGTAGGGGGTATCTCCGCCCTGGCCCTTCGAGAGCGCACGTGGGACGTGTATCTGGACGAATCCGCCCTGGCGCACGATTCTGTCTTGGTCAGCGCGGGGAAGCGCGGCGTGAACGTAGAGCTAGGGGTAAAAGACCTCGTCGCCGTGACGGGCGCCAGCGTGGCCAAACTCTGCCGGCCCGAGTCCTAGGGTGCGGCCGAGACCGAGTGGCGGTGCGGGCTACTCGATCGTCAACGTCACGGGCAAAGACACAGCATCTCCCACCGCCTCGCCTGTAGCCGCATCGTGCACAGGGAGACGGTCTCCCGTCTCCGCGAGATACATGCCGACTAGCAGATGAACTCGACCGACGGGCTCCTCCGCCGGGACAGGAATCTCGTACGTATCCACGAGGTACTCGCCAGGCAGCCAGCCGCTAGTCGGACGAGATCCGCCAAGGGGGAACGTATCCACTTGACCGATGATTTGGCCTATCTCATTCACTAGGTGAACGAACACCGTATAGTCCTCGCGGGTAGGCGAGAGCGACTTCCAGACAAGCGCCAGCGGCAGCGAGCCCCCGCGCGCGAACTCTTCGGGGTCAAGATCCCATCCCACCAAAGCAGCGACGTCACCCAGGTGATAGCGAACGGGGTGAGCCGTTTCGGGAGGCGTCATACGACGCTCAATGTAGGAAATCTGCGCCGTGCCCAACGACACCGCTCCCGTCCCCTGCAAAGCAGCTCCCTCTGCGTCGAGCACACGGACCGCCAACGAGTAGACTCCGCCGGTCAGCTCCACATCAAGTGGCAGCTCATATGGCTGGCAGACGACATCACCTCTACCCCAAAGCTTGCTGGGATACTTCGAGCCCCCTAGCGGCAACACGAAGCGCGTCTCCACCTCCCCGTCTCGTGCCAACCGGTACTCCACCTGGTAGGGCGCCTCGAGATCCTCCAGACAGTGCCAACAGACAGTGAGCGACAGACTCTCCCCAGAGCGCCCGCTCAGCTCCGCCGGGCTGTAGCCGATCAGTTCAAGAGGGCCGAGGGTGAACGGATTGCCATCAGCGTCCCTCACACGCTTGGCTACCGCGACATCGTCCGCCTTGAGCGGGTAGGCCGATGGCCTTACCGTCACAACACCCAAGGGGACAGCCGCCTGGCTAGCGCCGCCATCGGTTGGCGTTGCCATCAGGTGGCTCCCTTCCGGCAGAATGTACAAGCCAACCTGTACCCGATAGGTACCGGGCGGGAGCCCGGCCGGGAGCTCGATGAGATGTCGGCTAAGATGCTCCGTACCTCGCCCCCAAAGCGAAACGGTCAGTCCGCTCTCATCGCGTAGCAGCTCGTCCACTTGGGACCAGCGGCGGCCGTCAACGTCCAGCAGATGCAAGAACACCGATAGGTTGTCCTCAATTGGTTGCTGTGCTCGCCAGAGCAGGTTGACGCCGACGGCTTGTCCGTACTCTACGATCTCGTGCTCAAAGCTACTCGCCAGCAACGTAAGCCGTCCAGCGAAATCCTGCATTATGGCTTGGTCGGGCTCTACCATTGTAAAGTCAGCGTCCGCCGGCAACGCATAGTGGAGCAACGTTCCATAGGCAAAGGGTGTCTCGCCCAGCAGGATCGCCTCGGAGGCAAGTTCGTGGCTGATGCGGTCAGCTACAGCGCCCAGAGCCGTTGCATCCTCCTCGGTCCCCTCGAATCGGACGAACCACATCTCATCGTGTCCCCTAGCGGCCTCGGCCAGACTCTGCGCAATGGGCGAATCCTCCTGACCATGGATGACGTGCAACGGCCAGGGGGCCAGATCGTCCTCGGTTAGCGTGCTCTGGTCGCTGGCCACAACGACGGCACCAGAGCTCGCGTTCTCGCGGATGCGGTCCACGACCTCTGACTCCCAAGGATTGGCATAGACCCAGACGTACGGCTGACCCTGGACGCGCACAACGTGCAGGGGCTCGCGGGCTGCGAACGCCTCTGCGATAGGATCGCCGTTCTGCACGTCAGCGATATAGATCACCACATAAAACGCCCGATGCAGATGACCGGGCGTCGGCGTCACCACGTCTCCTCGGTGGGTGGACGCGATGCCCGGAACGCCCCAAGCCGCGATGGTGGAGCTAGAGGCGCCTTCCTCCTCCAGCCAACTAACCGCCTCCTCCATACCCTCACCCCAACCCACCGGCAACGTCTCCATAGCCTTGGATAGGCCGCCTGCCAGGGGGTTGTAGTAGGCCAGATACTGCCTCGGCGCCAGCGGCGCAAGCAGGATGCCCGCCTGCAAGACTACGCATCCTGTCAGACACGCGCCTCCGAGCCACGCCTTGCCGCTCTGTGCCAATCCGATGCTCTCGCCCAGCACCTCCAGCATGCGTGCCAAAGAGATGCCGGCCACCAGATCAAGCGCTAGCATAGAGGGTAAGAGGTAGCGGTCGAACTTTTCCCCGCTGAGGCTGACCAGCCCGGCGTACAGCAGGCCGTAGAGCAGCATGACGACGATCATGCGGCGCCCTTTGCGATGCGCGCGCCATAGGCTGGCAAGAGGCAACGTCACTATGCCCAGCCCAACGCCGATCGTAGCGAGCGGCGTGGCGCGAAACAGCCAGGCCACCGGATAAAAGAGCCCACCCGGAGACGCCGTCTGCTCGCCCAGGAAGAATGTGCTCGTGGCCGTTCCAGGATCCGAGGCGTAGCCCAGTGCCATAGCCAGCACCTCTTGCAGAGCCTGCGCTGGCGCTCGTGCCGCCGCTGGCCAGATGACCAGCACGGTGAGCCACGTTACGGCCACCCAGAGGAACAGGTGGCCAGCACGTTTTGGCCAATCGAGCGCCTCCGCCCGCCGAGAGTATCCGGCTGCGATCAGCACAACGCCACATGGCACCAGTAGCAGGGCATATGACTTGGTCACAAGGGCTAGACCCGTTGCGACTGCCGAACCGGCCAGCCATGCCCAACGTCCACGCCTTTGATAGACGAGCAGAGCGAGCATCGCTGCCAGCATGAACTGGGCCACCAGTGCGTCCAGATGCAAGAGCTGCGATAGGCCGAGGAGGAAAGGATCGGTCAGCAGCATCAAGCTAGCGCCCAGCGCCTGGATCCGAGACAACAATTGACGCAAGAGACCGTACAGCGCGATGGCCAGAAGAGCATGAAGGAGAAGGACGCCCTGCCTGGCAATGGGTACCAGAGATCCCAGGGCTGCCACCTGCTGGGCGTCGTGGACATCCACGCCCTCCATGGCTGCGGCTTCCGTGATGGCCGCGGGGTTCAGGTCCTGCGCGGTGTTGACGTGCCACCAGAAGCTGAGCGCCCCGGCCCACATGGCGGTGACGCCAGGATGGCCCGTGATCAGCGTATCGCGCCAACGCCCCTCTCGAAGGGCCGAGTAAAATCGCGCCGACCGATACGCCCACATGGGCTCATCCCAGGACACAAAGCTGTCTACAGCCATCCCCCGACTGGCTAGCACCGCCATGGCCAGCGCCAACGCAATGAGCCCGTCGACAACGGCAAACCTTGAGCGGTTCATCGGGCGCCCAAAGTACGGTCCCGACCCGCGCGCAGGCGGAGGGCGCCAACGGTTACGTACAGCACGCCTCCGATGATTCCCGAGACCAACGCCATCGCATAAGTCAGTAGCGAAAGCGCGAGAGCTTGATCATGGGGGACGCCAGCCTGGCCAAAGAGCAGCACGTATCCGCCCTCGCGCACGCCTAGGCCACCGATGGTGATCGGGACCAGCAAGAGCGTGGACAGGATGGGGACGAACACGGCATAGTGTGCTATCCCAAGGTCGATACCAATGGCACGCCCGAGAAGTAACTGGCTCAGGACCAGAGTCGCTGTGAAGACGAGGGACACGCCCACAGCCCGCGTTAGCGACCGGCGCGGGTAGCGATGGAAGGATGCATAGAGCGCCTGCACCTTGGGGTGAGTAAGTACGGCCTTGGCTAGCGGGACATTGGTCATAACCCAGCTCATCACGCTGTGGTTCATAAAGAGAGCCGTGGCTACAAAGGTAACGACCACAATGGCCAGCAGGAGAAGCGCGATCTCTGAGGGCACCAGACGCCACGCAAAAGGCAGCACCGCCAGCGCCGCGGCGAACTGCACGAGCAAACCCAGGGCGCGCTCGGCGAGGACTGTCGAGATGGCCGAGGCAGTGGACCCGCCCTGGCTCAGCTCATAGATGCGAATGGCATCCCCGCCGAACCCCGTGGGCAAGAACGTGTTGAAAAAGGCCCCCACATAGTAGAGGTAGAGAAGGGTCTTGTAAGGCGACGTATCCCCCAACCCGCGCATCAGGGCCATCCAGCGGCCTGCTCGCAGCATCACGCCAGCCTGCACGACCAGGAGCGCCAATGCCAGCCCGACGGGGTCTGCTCTGGCCACTTGGTCCCACACAGCGCCAAGATCGGCCTGCAAGATGACCAGCGCCAGCAATCCCGTCGAGACAACGACCTTCAGAACGTTCTGCAAATAGCGCCCTCGGCTTTTCGAGGGACCATCGCTCGCGCCGTCGGCCTCAGGGTTCTTGGAGATCGGCTGCATAGCAGTGCGCTAGTCCAGGCTAGGCGAACCGGGAGCCAAACGCTCCCGAATGGCATAGATCGGCTTGCCCTGAGACTCGTGGTAGACGCGCACCATGATTTCGGCAAGAAGCCCCATAGAGATGAACTGGATCCCGATGATGGTGAGCAGAATGGCGAGGAACAGCAAGGGTCTCTCCGACAGCGAAGCGCCTGCGAACAGCTTGAGCGCCGAAAGGTAGATGCCGATGCCCACACCTGCCGCCGTTGCCAGCAAGCCCCACCGGCCAAAGATCTGCATCGGCCTGGCAGCATAGCTGAGGAGAAAGCGGACAGTCAGCAGATCGAGGATGACGCGCACGGTGCGCGAGATGCCGTATTTCGACGTCCCATACTGACGCGCATGATGGCGGACAGGCACTTCTAGGATGCGGACGCCCATCCAGCTCGCCAGCGCCGGCACAAAGCGGTGCAACTCGCCGTATAGCTTGACCTGCTTGACCACCTCCCGCCGGTAAGCCTTCAGTGAGCAACCATAGTCGTGCAGGTGCACGCCTGTCACATGCGAGATCAGCCAGTTGGCGATATGCGATGGCAGCTTGCGCGGAAGAAAAGCGTCCTGCCGATCCCTGCGCCAGCCGCTAACGATGTCATAGTCGCCCTCGCGCAGCTTGGCCAGGATCATGGGGATATCCCGCGGGTCGTTCTGGAGATCGGCATCCATCGTGACCACTATGTCGCCCCGTGCGAGATCGAATCCCGCGGCGAACGCGGCCGTCTGCCCGAAATTGCGGCGGAAACGGATCACCCCGAACCGCGCATCTCGCTCGTGCATAGCCTTGAGCTGAGCAAAGCCGCCATCGGTGCTTCCGTCGTCGATGAGCAGAACCTCCCATCGCTCATCGAGGCCATCCAGCGCCTCATGCAGAGCCTCCTCGAGGCGCGGAAGGCTCTCCTCCTCGTTGTACACGGGAATGACGAGCGAGAGCGTCAGTTCATCGCCCGCTGTTCCGCGACGCGCATCGGACATCGCCTCGGTCATCTCACTGCTCGCCCTCTACGCTGGCACCGAGCGTGGCACGCATCCAAGCCGCCTCGCGCGCCAGACCATCCTCCAACGCGACGCGAGGCCTGAACCCAAGCTCCTCCTGGGCGCGGGTCGTATCCGCCCAGGTATGCCGCACATCGCCACGCTGCTCTCCCACATGCTCCACGTTGACCGGCCGCCCCGTCACCTGACTCAGCACCTCTAAGCAGCGGTTGAGCGTCACACGCGAGCCGCCCCCGATGTTGTAGCAGCTACCGGCCGCCCCTCGCTCCATCGCCAGGAGGTTCGCCTCGACCGCATCGGAAACATAGGTAAAGTCGCGCGTCTGCTCGCCATCACCATAGACACTCAGACGCTCGCCAAGGTAGATAGCGCGCAGGAACTTGTGAAAGGCCATGTCGGGCCGCTGCCTCGGACCGTAAACGGTAAAGTAACGCAGGGAGACGGTCGGCACCCCATAATTGACGGCGTACAACCGCGCTAGGTGTTCCCCTGCGAGCTTGGACACGCCGTAGGGCGACACCGGTTGCGGTCGATCGCTCTCGCGCAGGGGCAGGCTGTCCGCATCGCCATAGACCGACGAGGAAGAGGCATAGACGAATTTGGCGAGGGACGGCGATCCTACAGCGGCCTCGAGTAGCCGTTGCGTGTTCAGGATGTTCAGCTCGGTGTAGATAGCAAAGCTCTGGCCCCAGCTAGTCCGTACGCCTGCCTGGGCAGCCTGGTGGAACACCACGTCCACGCCAAGCAGAAGCTCAGCGAGGTCCATCTCGCCAAGATCGCCCTCCACGAACCGAAAGGCCTCGTGATCGACGATGGAGGCCAGATTCGCTTCCTTGACAGCCCGCGGGTAATAGTCGGTGAAGCAGTCCACCCCTACCACGCGATAACCCTCACGAAGCAAGCGCTCGCACAGATGCGAGCCGATGAACCCGGCAGCCCCGGTCACGAGGCATGTCTTTACCACCAATCGCCTCTCTTTTGCGTTTTGATCCTATCATGAATCATCGAACAAGCTGCATTCTACAGCAGCGGGTAGCCTTCACCAAGTCGGCGTCAGACCCGCACAGTGCCCGTTACCGCAGGTAAGCCCGTTCAACCTTGTGCAGAACCGTCGCGATGTCGTCCACCTCGCGTTCCGTGAGGCACTCGTGCCATGGCATGACAAAGTGGCTGTCGATAGCCGCACGCGCGCCAGGGCAGGATCCCTCATACTCTACCTCGTGTCCGTAAAAGGAGCACGTCCAGGGACAGCCAGACTTGCCGTAGGTCGCCCGCTCCCGGAACCAGGGATTCTCGTAGGCGATATAGTCATAGTGGGGATCCATAGGAATCCCCTCCGCCAGACAGGCACGGACAAAGGTTTCCTTGTCCACGGAAAGGAGAGAAGGATCCAGATGCATGAGCATCAACCAGTAAGAGCTGACCGTATCAGGAAGGAGCGTCCGCATCCGCACGGACTCTAGGTCGGCGATGCGCTCCGCAAGCTGGTTGGCTCGCAGCCGCCGCGCCCCCACAATCTCGTCCAGTCGTTCGAGCTGCACGCGCCCTATGGCCGCCTCAAGCTCCGTCATGCGGTAGTTCAGGCCCAAGAACAGGTTGCGCGTCTCGTTGCTGTTAAAGGGCTTGCCCCGATCGGCGAACCGCTTGGCGTTCCAGTAGAGGTCCTCGTTGTTGGTGATCACCATGCCGCCCTGACCGCCTGCCGTGTGGTGCTTGCCCCCCATCAGGCTGAACGCTCCGAGGTCGCCAATGGAGCCCACCTTGCGCCCCCTGTAGAGAGCTGCGTGGGCTTGGCTAGCATCCTCGATGACGGGGATGCCGTGAGCGCGGGCGATCTCCATGATGGGATCTATATCTGCAGGCTGTCCGCCGATGTGCGCCACGATGATGGCGGCCGTTCGCGGCGATATCCGCTCAGCGATGGACGTTGGATCCACGTTCATCGTCTCGGGATCAGCGTCAGCAAAGATAGGAATGCAGTTGCTCCAGAGAATCGGGGCAACAGCGCCAGGATCAGTGATGGGCGAGCTGATAACCTCCTGAGCGATGTCCAGACGCAGGGCCCCCAGGGCAGCGTGAACGGCGGCTGTACCAGAACTGGTAGCGGTCGCATAGGCCACGCCATGATAGGCAGCGAACTCGCGTTCGTAGGCGTCAACGTGCTCGCCTCCGTAGCGGTCGAGCCCCCCACCCTGCGTGCGCTCCTTCTCGAGAAGCCCATGTACCGCCTCGATCTCTCGCTCGGTTATCACCAAGCGGCGCGGCCACGGGGTCTCGCGCACGGGCGTCCCCCCTTCGATTGCCAGCTCAGTCATGCTCTTCCCCCTTGATGCTTCCTCGTCGCAGACCTCGTATCGCTCCCGTCGATGCCGTCGTGCTCTGAGCGCAGCAAGCCGTACATGACCAGATCGTAGCGCTTGCCCCATTTGACCACGTGCTCTCGCAGCGTCCCCTCACACACCATGCCCAGCTTTTGCATGACGCGCCCAGATGCAACGTTCGGCGCAAGATGGCAGGCATAGATGCGATGCAGGTCCAGCTCGCCAAAGCCATACGCCAGCAACGCTCTTGCCGCCTCGGGTGCATAGCCGCGCCCCCAGTAGGGAATGCCGATCCAGTAACCCAGCTCGCCGGTGCCGTTCTCGGCGTCCACAGACAACCCCATGGCCCCCACCAGCGTGGCATCATCGCACAATGTCACCGCAAGCGTGACGCCTTCACCCCCCGCAAAGCGATCGGCATGCGAGGCGATCCACGTCACCGCCATCTGCCGCTCGTAGGGATGCGGGATGTGTAGCGTGTACTGTGCGATCTCGCGCGCGCCCGCCAACCTCCAGACGGCGTCCGCATCGGACCGCCTGAAGGGACGCAGCAGCAAACGCGACGTTGTGAGCGTGGGCAGACCCATGTGGGAATACCTCGCTAGGAGCGCTCCAGCCTGCTCCGCACGGCGCGAAGCTCGGTCAGTATCTCTTGCAGCAAGCCGATCGAATCTGCTTCTGGCTGAACAGCGCGTTCCTCCTCCGCGATTACCTCCGCCCGACGACCGTGTAGGCGATGCACCGCACGGAGGATAGCCTCGTGCACCTGGTCGTACTCGATCAGCCCAGCGAGCTTGGCCTCCGCTCCTTGCTGCTGACTGTAGCCCGCGGTGTGGACGTGCAGACTGCCCATGCCCAGCCATCGGTCCAACGGTCCCCGTTTCACGACGGTGTTGGTGATCATCGCGTACGGGACCGTATCCACCGAGTGCGTGATGATCCCCCTACGGACCACGAGCTCATCGTCATGAAGCTCGTAGCTGATGGATTGGCAATAAGGACGTACCACCAGCAACGCCGGTATCAGCCACACAGCGTTGGCCAGAAAAAAGATCCATAAGTAGGACGGGGGCATGTCTGGGATCAGTGCCAGCAGCGCAAACGGCAGGATAAAGAACACGAACACGAGCAGGATTCTCGTCGCCATACTCACGACGAGCTTTTCACTGGGCCTGAAGACTTGTGCGTCTTTCATGGTTCATCCCTCCGCATTAGGTACTCAACCACCAAACACGGGCCATGCGTTGCCCGTCTCACACGGTTCCAGTCCATGCGCTGCACCTCAGGCCTCAGGATCGCCACGAGAGCCGAGATGGTCACTCTGACCATCCCCTGCACCCCACGGCACGCCCACGCGATCGGCCTCGCCCGTATGCGACAGAATGACCGTGTTGCCAACTACAAGATACAGATTACTCAGTGTGCCGGCCAGCGCCAAGAGCATCATGAGGGCCACCAACCATGGCATCGTGACATAGAGCGTCAAACAGAGCCCCATCATGGCCCAGCCCTGAATCGATCCATCAATTCTGTGCAGGGCTCGACCGCCTGTTGAGCCTCGTGCATTGCATGACATCGCAAGTTGACACGGATTCCCCGGAATGGTATCATATTAGCAGTCTAGATATGCGAGTGCTAAAAAGTTTACCATAATGACCGACACGTGCTCCGGGGGGCGGCCGGACTCGTTTCTGAAGGCTGCAATTTTGACATATCCTCGGGCCGAATGCTATCATCTTGGCACTTGGATGGTGAGACTGCTAGCGTCCACCTGTGATAGAGGCGATTCCATGGCAGTGGAACAAGAGCCAGAAAATGGCGTGATTCTCACGCCGCGCCAGCGCGACATTCTGCGAATCGTCGTGCAGCGCTATATCGATACGGCCGCGCCCGTTGGCTCTAGCACCGTCCAGTCCGCGGGGAACCTGGACGTGAGCACGGCGACCATTCGCAACGAGCTAGCAGCGCTAGAGAGCGCAGGCTATCTCGTCCAGCCGCACACGTCGGCGGGACGGGTGCCCACGCCGCAAGGGTACCGCTACTATGTGGAGCACTTGATCGATCGCACGGATCTACCGGTGCCCGAGCAGCGCATGATCCAGCATCAGTTCCACCAACTACGCCTGGATGTGGACCAATGGACGAGGCTCACGGCTGCCGTGCTGGCGCATACGGCGCGCGCAGCTTCGCTGGTGACGCCCCCGCATGCTACCAACGCACGCTTTCGTCATATCGAGCTGATCTCCATCAACGATGCCACCTGCTTGATGGTTCTCGTCCTTCAGGACGGCAGCATCCACCAAGAGATGCTCATGCTCAGCGATGTAGCCGATCAGGGCGAACTCAGCCGAGTCTCGAGCAAGCTCAACAGCCTGCTGTTTGGGATGACCCTTCGGGATATCCAGACCAGCACACATCCGGAGCTAGCTTCCCTTCGGGGATTCGCCGCCTGTGTGCTCGATCGGGTCCTTCCTGTCATGAAGAGCGTCGAACGTCGTTCGGCGCAAGAGATCTACCGCGACGGCCTTTCGAACGTGCTTAGCGAGCCCGAGTTCGCTGATGTGGAAAAGCGAGAGCAGGTCTTGCGGCTGTTTGAGCAGCGCCGCTTGCTAGACGTCATTCTTGCGCGCATGTTGGGAGCGTCGGGCGTGCAGATCATCATCGGGGGCGAGGGTGCGTATGGCGGCTTTGAGGACTTTTCCATGATCCTCTCGCCCTATGGACTGCGCGGCAAGGCCAGCGGCGTCCTCGGCGTAGTGGGTCCCACGCGCATGGCATACGGGCGCGGCATCTCCGCCGTCCGCTATGTCACCGAGCTGATGGATCAGCTAATAGAGGATCTGTTTGGCGCATAAAAGAGGTAGAGGAGTTCTGTGAGATCATGGTGACCAATGACGAGGAAGAGCAAGCAAAAGACCCAACAGAGGAGAGAAGAGAAAACGCAGAGATTGCCGAGATTCTGAGCCTGGAATCGCTTCAAGAGGAGCTAACGCAGACACAAATCCAGTGTGCCGAGTACCTCGACAAGTACCGCCGCACCGCCGCGTCGTTCGAGAACTATCGCAAACGACAGGCACGCGATCAGGAGCGCCAGAGTCGGCAGCTCACGGCGGACGTGATCCGTCAGCTCTTGCCAATCGCGGATGATCTACGGCGAGCTGTTGCGCATCTTCCCGAGACGGACGCCAACGCCGAGTGGGCCCAGGGCGTGGCGATGATTGAACGAAAGATGGAAAAGCTACTTCACGACTATGGCATCGTCGAGATCGAGGCGGAGGGGATCCCCTTTGATCCCGCCATCCACGAGAGCCTGCTGGCAGAGCCGAGCGATACGTATCCAGAGGGGATCGTGATTGATGTCCTTGAGAAGGGCTACAAGCTGGGCGACCTAGTCATCCGGCCCGCGAAGGTCAAGGTCTCGAACGGCCCTCAGATTGAACAAGAGTCCGACACAATCTAGCGAACACTATTGGAGGTAGAACAGATGAGCAAGATCATTGGAATCGACTTGGGCACGACCAACTCTGTGGTTTCGATCATGGAGGCTGGCGAGCCGAAGGTTATCCCTACAGCAGAGGGCGAGCGCCTGTGCCCGTCCGTAGTGGCCGTGAACACCAAGACGGGCGAGCGCATGGTTGGACGCGTGGCCCGTCGTCAGGCCATCACCAATCCGGACAACACCATCTTTTCCGTCAAGCGCCTCATGGGCCGCAAGTACTCTGACCCCGAGGTTCAGAAGGCCATCAAGGTGCTGCCTTACAAGATCGTCGAGCATTCCAACGGCGACGCCTGGGTCGTGATGGGAGACAAAGAGTACTCGCCGCCAGAGATCTCGGCCATGATCCTCAGCAAGCTCAAGAGGGACGCTGAAGCATACCTCGGGGAAAAAGTTAGCGAGGCTGTGATCACGGTGCCGGCCTACTTCAACGACTCGCAGCGCCAAGCGACCAAGACCGCCGGCGAGATCGCGGGGCTGAACGTTCGCCGCATCATCAACGAGCCGACGGCCTCGGCCCTCGCATACGGCCTGGAGAAGAAAAAGGACGAGCGCATCGCCGTCTATGACTTGGGCGGTGGGACGTTCGATATCTCCATTCTCGACCTTGGCGATGGGGTCTTTGAGGTCAAGTCCACCAACGGCGATACCTTCCTCGGCGGTGATGACTTTGACCAGCGCGTGATCGATTGGATCGTGGACGAGTTCCGGAAGGACCAAGGCATCGATCTCCGCCAGGACCGAATGGCGTTGCAGCGATTGAAGGACGCCGCCGAGAAGGCCAAGATCGAGCTCTCAACCACCCAGCAGACCGAGATCAACCTGCCGTTCATCACGGCTGATGCCAGCGGCCCCAAGCACCTGAATCTGACCCTGTCGCGTTCCAAGCTGGAACAGCTTGTGGACGATCTCGTCGAGCGTAGTTTGGGCACCTGCCAGAAAGCTCTGGAAGACGCCAGCCTGCCCAAGAGCGACATTGACGAGGTCATCCTCGTGGGCGGGCAGACTCGCATGCCCATGGTCCAGCGACGCGTTGAGGAATTCTTTGGCAAAGCACCGCATAAGGGCATCAACCCCGACGAGGTCGTCTCCATCGGCGCAGCCATCCAGGCGGGCGTGCTCTCTGGCGACGTAGACGACGTGCTGCTGCTGGATGTGACGCCGCTGACGCTGGGCATCGAGACGCTGGGTGGCGTGTCCACGCCGCTGATCGAGCGCAACACGACGATCCCGACGAAAAAGAGTCAGATCTTTTCCACGGCGGCCGACAATCAGACTCAAGTGCAGATCAACGTCGTGCAGGGCGAGCGCCCCATGGCGGCGGACAACAAGCAGCTTGGCACCTTTGTGCTGGACGGGATTCCGCCGGCACCACGCGGCATGCCACAGATCGAAGTCACGTTCGATATCGACGCGAACGGCATCCTGCACGTCTCTGCGGAGGACAAGGCCACCGGCCGCGAGCAAAAGATCACTATCGAGGCCTCCAGCGGACTTGACGACGACGAGGTCGAGCGTATGGTCAAGGAGGCCAAAGAGCACGAGGCCGAAGACCGCCGTCGCAAGAACGAGGTGGAGCAGCGCAATCAGGCCGATACGCTTGCGTACCAGGCCGAGAAAACCCTTCGCGATCTAGGTGACAAGGTTCCTGAAAATGTTCGTAGTGACGTCGAGGCCAAGATCAAGGCCGTGCGTGAGGCTCTGGAAGGCCAAGACGTCTCGCTGATCGAGCGTCGCAAGAACGAGCTCTCGCAAGCCCTGCAAAAGGTGGGCGAGGCCGCTTACCAGCAATCAGAGCCCCAGGGCCAAGCGCCCGGCCAGGGCAAAGCTGGCGGCGAGGACGAAGGCACCGTCGAGGGCGAGTTCCGCGAGGTGTAGGCGGTTAGTTCTGCAAGGGAGCAGGTTAGGGACAGCAATACGTCCCTAACCTGCTTTTGGTCGAGACAGGAGAGCGAGGTTCCACGCGCAGATGGCCGAAGAGAAGCGTGACTACTATGAGGTGCTGGGGGTCTCGCGGGATGCGTCGCCGGACGAGCTCCGTCGGGCCTACCGACGGCTCGCCCGCAAGTACCACCCAGACGTGAACAAGGACGACGACGCCGAGACGCGCTTCAAAGAGGTCAACGAAGCTTACCAAGTCCTAAGTGATAGCCAAGCTCGCGCACGCTATGACCGCTACGGGCATGCCGGCTTGGAGCAAGGAGGCTTTGAGGGATTCGCCGGCTTTGGCTTTGAGGACATCTTTGAGGATCTATTTGGGTTTGGCGGGCGCCGCTCCCAGCGACGGGGCCCCACCCGGGGTGCGGACCAGCGGTTAGATCTTCAGATCACCTTCGAAGAGGCCGTCTTTGGCTGCAGCAAAGAGGTCCACGTCAACCGCCAGGAGACCTGCCCCGATTGCCAAGGCAGCGGGGCAGAGCCCGGCACCTCGCCAACCCGTTGCCCAGACTGTAACGGGACCGGCCAGATTCGCCGAGCGCAACAGTCGATTTTTGGCCAGTTCGTCAACGTCACCACCTGTCCCCGTTGTGGCGGACGGGGCGAGATCATCACCACCCCATGCAGCACATGCCACGGTCGCGGCACCGTCGAGCGCCAACGCCGCCTGTCCGTCGATATTCCCCCTGGCGTCGATGACGGCACGCGCATTCGGCTGAGCGGCGAGGGCGAAGCGGGCCTCCATGGCGGACCACCAGGCAATCTGTACGTGTTCCTGCACGTACAGCCACACCCCTACTTTGTGCGGCGCGACAACGATATCTTGCTCAACATCGAGATCAACATCGCCCAGGCAGCGCTAGGAGACTTGGTCGAGGTACCCACCCTTGAGGGCACCGAGGAGCTGCGCATTCCGGCGGGAACGCAGAACGGGGCCGTGTTTCGCCTCCGCGAAAAGGGCGTGCCGTACCTCCGACGATCCGGTCGCGGCGACCAGATCGTCGTCGTGAGCGTTGCCATCCCCACCAAGCTCAACGACGAACAGCAGCGCCTGCTGAAAGAGCTCGGCAGCACCTTGGATACGGACGTCGTGCCCCAGGGGCAACGAGGGTTCATGGAGAGACTCCGGGATGCCCTCGGACTCTGAGCGCTGGGTGCAGGTCTCGGTGTCGGCCGATTCCGATGCGGCCGACGACCTGGCTCGCATCCTCAGCGCGAATTGCCCAGGGGGCGCAGCCGTTGAGGAGAGCGCTTCGCCCGCCCCCGAAGCGGCGGGTTGCGTCACCGTCAAGGGGTGGATCCCCGCGGCCGATACGGAAACCCGTCGCAAGCTCGAGATCGCGCTGCTGCTTCTCTCGCGTGACGGGAGCGTCTCCGAGCCGATCTTCCAGGAACTGGCCTTCGAGGACTGGTCGTCCTCGTGGAAGGAGCACTTTCACCCCCTGAGGATTGGCCACCAGACAGTCGTGGTGCCGTCCTGGTGCGACTTTCAGCCTGAGCCCGGCGACATGGCACTCACGCTGGATCCGGGCATGGCCTTTGGGACAGGACTTCACGCCACGACGCGCCTCTGTTTGCGAGCCCTTGAGGAGCATCCGCCCAGAGGCCAGCGCGTCCTCGATGTTGGCTGCGGATCCGGGATCCTGTCGATCGCGTCGGCCCTCCACGGCGCTACCCATGTTGACGCCATCGACAACGATCGGCTAGCGGTTACAGCGACACGGGAGAATGTCACCCGCAACCAGGTCGCGGACCTAGTCAGCGTGGCGTGGGCCACGTTGGCACAGCCATCGCCCTCCACGACGCCGGTTCACAAGGAGACGGGCTATGACATGGTGCTGGCCAACACCCTCGCCGAGGTGATCATCGGCATGGCGCCGGCCCTCGCCCGCGCAACTAGGCAAGGCGGCATCGTCGTGCTATCTGGAATCCTGGAGGACAAGGCTCACGCTGTCACCGAGCGCGTCGAGGCGGAGGGCATCGACGTCATCGAAACGACCACCGAGGGCGAATGGGTCGCTCTCCTCGGACGGAGAAACTAGGGTGAGGCCGAGGTTCTTTGTCTCGCCGCAAGACATTCAGCGAGAGCTCGTCCACATTGACGAGGACATAGCGCACCGCATCGCGCGGGTGCTCAGGCTGCAGCCCGGCGACCGCGTGGAGCTGTGCGATGGATCCGGGACGGTGTACCTCGTCGAACTCACAGAGGTCTCACAACGCCAGGCTCAAGGCAAGGTGATCCGCACGCGCCGCCCTCGTGTGGAGCCGGCTATCTCTGTGACGCTCTATCAAGCCGTGGTGCGCGAACGTCGCATGGCCTGGCTTTTAGAAAAGGCCACCGAGATAGGCATCACGCGCATCGTGCCCCTAATCACGGCG